>DAIDJQ010000230.1 GCA_027451305.1 Cellulomonas sp. | reverse complement strand
CTCCACCAGCATCGGCGTCGAGTCAACCGCCCGGCACGCCCACGAGCTCGGGTTCCACGTCACTCTGGCCCTCGACGCCATCACCGACACCAACGCCGACGCCCACGAGAACAGCGTCACCCGCATCTTCCCGCGCCTCGGAGAGACCGGCACGACCCAGGAGATCATCGACCTCCTCGCGGCAACCCGCTCCTGACCTGACTTGCACAGGCTTAGTGCCCGTTTGCCGGGGTGTCCGCTGGGCGTCACAGTGGGAGGTCGCGCCCAGCCAATTCGGGAGTTGCTCGGGTGGCGGAACGGGAGGTAGATGGCTGTCAATTCGAGAGTTCGCCGGTGGAGGTTCTCGACTGCGTCCTCGACGCGGCAGAGGTCGTGGTGCGGTTGGGTGCAGCCGCTGCCGTCCTTGCGTCCCTGGCAGAAGTAGTAGAGGTAGTCGCCGCGGTTGCGCCCCACGGTGTGCTGCACGAGCAGGCGCTGGTCGACGCCGCGGACTCGCTTGCACTCGCTGCCGCAGGAGACGGTTCCCTTGAGGAAGTGGTGGTGAACGCGTCGACGCTCGCCGGAGTGGCCGCGGGTGCGGATGATCTCCTGCACGCGCTCGACCGCCTCGGGGTCGATGAGAGGAGAGCCATGTCGACCATGGCCTCTTCCGACCCCACGAGGGCACCCGCACAGCACCAGCCGCTGACGCGCAGACAGTCCCGTCGCTCCGGAAGCTCGCCCGGATCCAGTCAGAGCTGGCCGAGCTCGTGCCGCCACCACATGGCGGCACGGATGTTGCTGGGGTCCCGTGCGAGGAGGTCCGCCACGCGAGCCCGCGCCTGCTCCTGGTCGCCGCGCAACGCGGCGACCAGGCCACGCAGCAGCAGCACGCGCTCGTCGCGCATCGCGGCGAGGTCGTCGTGGAAGAGCAGCATCGTCGGCAGCGACGTCGCGAAGTAGTCGATCTGAGGCTCGCTGCTCTCCAGCTCGTCGGCGTAGTCCGCCATCCCTCGGGCCAGCGCCTCGCCGCGTTCGGGTCTGCCCAGCGCGCTCCAGGCCTGTGCCGCGAAGTACGTCATCTCGGAGTACGGCACGGCCTGCATGTCCTGGAAGTCGCCGTCGAAGAGGGCCGCACGCCGCCACCACCGCTCCGCCTCGTCGCCCGCTCCCGACGCAGCGCATGCGTCGCCGAGCGTCACCCACAGGTCGGCATAGTTCCCGAGCGTGTGCCGGTCCTCGCCGAGGTGGTGCGGAACGTCGAGCGCGGCGCGCAGCAGGTCCGCCGCCCGCGCCGGCCGGCCGGCCGCCATCTCCTTGCGTGCCAGTGCGAGGTGCGCTGCGTCCCACGCGGCGAGCACTTTGCCCTCGCCGCCCTCCCAGGGGCCGAACTGCCGGCTGGCGAGCACGCCGAGCGCCTCGTCGGCGCGGTCCGTAAGAGTCAGCAAGTCCGCCCACTCCACGCTGAGATCGTCGCGCTGCCCGACGATCTCGGGGTGCCGGGCCAGCTCAGCGAGCCGCCGCTCCGGCGGGACGCGGCGTCGCTTCGCCAGCTGGTCGCGCTCATACCAGAGCTTCGCGTCGAGCGGCCGCACAGCCAAGGCACGCTCGTAGCACTCGTCCGCGGCGTCCGCGTCCCGGTCGACGTTGTAGGCGGCGACTGCGAGGTTCCGCCACGACACGGCGTCCGCCGGATCGAGCCGAACCGCGGCGAGCCAGTGCTCCTGGGCGTCCGCAGGGCGTTGCCGGAAGTACAGCCAGTGGCCGAGCAGAGCGTGCGCGCGCGCGTCGTCGTGGTCGGCCGCCAGGGACCACGTCAGCAGGTCGACGTCCTCCAGGCGGCCGGGCAGGCAGTTCGCCGCCTTGCACGTGCGCGCCAGCCGCAGCGCCTCGCGCGAGCCGTGCGCGTCGCCCAGTTCCGTGAGCGCCCGTGCGCGGCAGTAGTGCGCCAGTGGGCCGGCGTCGTTCGCGCCGAGGAACGGCTGCGTCGACTGTCGCAGGGCGGCGACGGCCGCCACCCGGGCGGCGTCGTCCCACAGGCCAGCGGCGAGGTACTCGTAGGCGACGTCGAGACACGTCTGCGCGTCGGTCTGCAGGTCCTTGCCGGCGAGGTCCACGGCCCACCAGTCGAGCGGCTCGGCCGCCAGGTGCGCGGCGAGCAGGGCATCCGCCTCCTCGACCCGCCCGGCGGCGCGCAGCGCGACGACGAGCAGGTCCTGGGCCTGCAGGTTGTCTCGGTCGGTGGCTAGCGCGGCGTCGAGCCGGGCCACCGCAAGCGCCCACTGCCCGTCCCGGACGTCGAGGCGCGCGAGCTGGACGAGCGCCGGGGTGCGCCAGGCGGCGTTCCACGCGGCCTTCGCGAAGGCGTCGCGAGCTGCCTCCGGGCGGCCGAGCCGCAGCCGTGCCAGGCCGAGCCGGTAGTGCGCCTCCCCGTCATAAGGGTTGGGGTTGTGGGCCGTCAGCCGGTGCACGGCCGCGGCAACCAGCCGCTCGGACTCGTCGTATCGACCCGCCCGGTAGCGCAGCGTCGCCAGCAGCACCGCCGATCGCGAGTCCGCCGGGTCGCGGCGCAGCGCCTCGAGCAGGTACGGCTCGGGCGAACGGGTCGCGTGGCGGTACTGCACCAGGTGAAGGGCGGCGAGGTAGAGCTCCTCGACGCTCGCCACCTCCCCGGGCTCGGGCAGCGCGGTAACGGCCGCGGGGGCCGGTCGGTCCGGCGCCGGTGGCGCCGGACTCCAGGCGACGAGCACCCGCCCGTCGTGTACCACCCGCCCCCTCAGCCGGTGCTCCTCGCGCCGACCGGGGAGCACAGCCGCGACGACCGCCGGCTCGCCCGGCGACACGTCGCAACACTCGGACACCAGCACGGCGCCGGCTTCGTCGAGCACCTGCAACAGCACACCGGCGCGCGGCGTCGTCACCGCCACCCCGACACGCACCCTGGTGCTCTCCGCCCCCGGCTCGGCTCGGAACGCGAGCGCGGCGTCGAGCGTCGCCTGTTGCGCCGGGCCGATCTTTCGGATGGGGTACCAGAACTGGGAGAACGCCTTGGTCTCGCCGGGGGCGAGGAACGAGAAGTCCGGCTGGTTGTCGGTGAAGGCGCCTGCCATGAGCTCGACGTACGGCCCGTCGGAGTCAGTGAGCTGGCGGTCCCACGCCCAGCCGAACGGGGCGTTGCCCCACGTCCACTGCTTCTTGCCCGGCACGAACCGGTGATCGGCCCAGTGCACGAAGCCCGCTTCCCGGCCGTGGTCGTAGCCGCCGAAGAAGTCGTCCTGCGTCTCGACCACCATGTACGACGTCGGTACCGGGATGTTGCGGTACCAGTCGATGCGGTCGCCGTCCGGCCGGTCGCCGTCCACGCGCGACGGGTAGTCGACCCCGTAGTAGCGGCCATCCACGCGTGGGTAGGTCGCCGTCGCGCGCTTGGCGTGGTCGGCGACCCAGTGCACGTCGGTCGGGAAGAACGACTGATAGTCGTCGTTGACCGCGACCGCAACGTTGGACCACCACAGGAACGTCTGGACGTCCTCGCTGCGGTTGAAGACTCGCACGCGCACCTCGACGACGTTCGAGTCCGGCCGCAGCCGGATGCCGTGGGCGCCCTTCATGCGCGCGAACGGGTCGTGATCTGAGCACCACACGGTGACGGCCCCGTCCGACTCCCGCTCGATCGTCCAGTCCATGGGCAGGAAGGTGGCCGGCCGGTGGTGCTGCGGCCAGTTGAACTCGACGCCGCCGGACACCCACGGACCGGCCAGGCCGACGAGCGCGGGCTTGATGACGTTGTTGCGATAGAAGAAGTCGTAGCCGTTCGTCTTGTCGACCGCGACCTGGATGCGCCCGCCGAGCTCCGGCAGGATCATCAGCCGCACCCAGGCATTCTCCAGGTGGATCGCCTGCCACACCTGCGGGCGCTTCGTGTGGCTGATCTTCTCGAAGAACGGTAGCGGGTACACCTGGCCGGACGAGCCCTGGTACACGCGCCGCTCGAGGTACGCCGGGTACGGATCGGGCGGTGCGGGATCGTAGGTGTCGATCACCACGGGCTCGTGCCACGCCGCGACCGCGGCCCCGGCCTGCTCCGACGGTACTGCCGGCAGCACGATCCGGGATCCGTCGCTGGGCATGCGCCGAGACTAGGAGTGATGCGCGGGCGGGAACATGCCGGTTCCTCGGCCCGGCCTGGACATTCCCGCGTTCTCCGCTCGTTCGGGCGACCTTGACGTCAAGATGGGGTCATGGGCAAGGCAGAGGGGTTCCCCGGGCAGCGGCTGCGGGTGCTGGCGCGGCCACTCATCGCCGAGTCGCTCGCACGGCCGGGTGCGGCACAGCTCCTCGTCACGGACTGCGGCATGTTCCCCCATGCTGCTCAGCACCAACGGACACGATCCCCAGGGGTGGACCAGGCCATCGTCATCGTGTGCGCGGAGGGCGAGGGGTGGTACCGGACGGGCGGTGAGCGCTATGCCGTGGAGGCGGGTCAGGTTCTTGTCATCCCACCGCGACTGGCGCACTCGTACGGGGCCAGTGGCACGCGACCCTGGACGATCTGGTGGCTCCACGTCGTCGGTAGCAGCGTGCTGCCCCTGCTGCGGGCCGCCGGGCTCGACGCGCCCTGCGGGCCGGTCTGGGTGAGCGATCTCTTCCGGTTCACCAGCCTCATCGACGAGGTGCTGTCGCACCTCGAGCACGACGACTCCTTCGGCGCACTCATCGGTGCGTCTGGCGCCGCCTGGCACGTGCTCGCGCTGCTGACACCGGAGCAGCGACACACGCGTGACCGAGCGGACCCGATCCGGACGGCCATCGCGTTCCTCCAGGGCAATCTCGCCACGCGCACCTCGGTCGCCGACCTGGCCGCGATGGCGAACCTGTCGCCTTCGCACTTCGCCGCCCTCTTCCGCCGAGCCACCGGCTATGGCGTGCTCCAGTACCAGACGAGCCTGCGCATGACGCGAGCCCGCGTGCTGCTGGATACCACCGACGAACAGGTGTCTCACATCGCGCGCGCGGTCGGGTACGACGACGCGTTCTACTTCTCGCGACAGTTCCACGCCGTCCACGGCACCAGCCCGTCGGCATACCGGCAAGCGGTCAAGGGCTGACTGCGATCCCGTTGTCGAGCCCGGCGGGGAACCCGCGGGTGCCGGTCGGGTCGAGCAGCTGCGCAGGACCGGACGACCGCCGAGACTCGTGCGCTGCGGCTCGCGACACCCCGGGTCTTCTGCCGCGAACGCCGGATCCTGCAGCACGACAGGCTCGCTGCCTTCCTGCCCGGCGGTACCGGCACGTTCCCGTCACGCGCCCGGGGGCTGCTTCCCACGGCCGGCGCCAGTGAAGCAGCCCCCGCCCAGTCCTCAGGTGGGAAGACCGATCCGGCGTTCGCCGCTGCGTGCCTTCTGGATGATGACGGCTGCGATGAGCATGAGACCCTGCGCGATGTTCTGCCAGAAGAGGCTGACATTGACCGACGTGAGACCATTGTTCAGGGCTCCGACAAGAACGATCGCGATCACGGTGGCGCCGATCCCGCCCTTGCCTCCGGTCATCACCGCCCCGCCGAGGGCGACGGCGGTGACCGTCTGGAGCTCGTATCCAGCCGTCGCTACCGTGGGAGAACCGGAGCCGGTCTTCGCCGTGTACATGATGCCGGCGATGCCGCCGCAGACGCCGACGACCGTGTAGGCGGCGATGATGTACTTATTCGTGTTGATGCCGGCCAGGCGCGCCGCCATGTCGTTGCCGCCGACGGCATACACATTGCGCCCCATGTCCGTCCGGTTGAGGAAGATCCAGAAGAGTGCGGCGACGACGACGAAGATCCATGCTGCGATCGGAACCCCCAGGAAGACCCCGCGGCCGATCGCCTTGTAGAAGTTGTTCGCCGCGACGAACCCGATGGCGGATCCGTTCGTCAAGACCTGCGCGACGCCCTTGTACAACGCGAGGCCGCCGAGGGTCGCGACGATCGGGTTGATCCGGCCGTACACGATGATGACGCCATTGAGGAATCCGATGACGATGCCCAGCAGGATCGCCACGACCATGGAGCCCAGAGCATTGCCCCACGCGGTGAACGCCATCGCAGAGATGCAGGACGCGACCCCGGCCTGTGCGCCGACGGAGATGTCCATCGCGCCGAGGAGGACGACCAACGTCTGCCCCGCGGACATCACGCCGATGGGTGCCACCGCGAGGGCGATGGCCCGCAGGCTGTCCGAGCTCAGGTAGTTGTGGTTGAGGATCTCGAAGAGGACGGCCACGACCATGAGCACACCGAGGAGCACAACGTTCTGCAGGAATCCGGGCCGGCGAAAGACCTCGCCGACCTTTGACTCGCGGTGAGCCGCCGGAGAGCCGCCCTCCCGATATGTTTCAGGCGCCACGACGCTCATTTCGTCCCCTTCTTGTCTTTCGCCAGGTCATCAGCCATCGCCAATGCGAGGATTTTCTCTTCGGTCGCTTCTTCGCGGCTCAGCTCGCCGGTAAGATGGCCGTTCTGCATCACGATGATGCGATCGGCGATGCCGAGAATCTCCGGCAGCTCTGAGGAAATCATGAGAATGCCGACCCCGGAAGCCGCCAGCGTTTCCATGATCTCGTAGATCTCGGCCTTGGCCCCGACGTCGATCCCACGAGTGGGCTCGTCGAGCACAAGAACCTTGGGCCGCGCCGCCAGCCACCGGGCGAGGACGACCTTCTGCTGGTTGCCGCCACTCAGGGTGGCGACAAGACGGTCGTAGGACGGTGTGCGCACACGGAGTCGAGCGAGATACTCGGACCCGACCGACTTCTCCTTGGCGAAATCGATGAACCTCAGACGCGTCAGGTTCTTGAGGATGACGAGCGTTGCATTGTCCCTGATCGACCGCAACATGAACAGGGCATCCTTCTTGCGCTCTTCGGGAGCATAACCGACACCGGCGCGGATCGTGCTCGAGGGCTCGCGCAGGTGGATTCGCCGCCCTTCCACGGCGACGCTCCCGGAGATGATGGGCAGGTCGCCGACGATCGCACCTGCCAGTTCGCTGCGCCCCGCGCCGACGAGTCCCGCCAACGCGACGATCTCGCCCGCGTGGACCTGCAGCGAGATGTCGCGAACATCGGGCGAGGTGACGTGCTCGACGCCCAGCACGACCGTGTCGGTCGCCGAAGACTTGTGGTCGAACACCTGTGACAGGTCACGGCCCACCATCAGCCGGATGAGTGAGGCGTTGTCGACCTCGGACATCGGCTTCTGGGCGACGGTCTTCCCGTCGCGGAGGATGACGACCTCGTCGGCGATCTCGAAGACCTCGGCCAGGCGGTGGGAGACGTAGGCGATGGCTTTGCCCTCCGCGCGCAGGCGCCGGATGAGCCCGAAGAGCAGGTTGACCTCGTGGTCGGACAGTGAGGACGTCGGCTCGTCGAACGCGATGACGGCCGCGTCGCTCACCATGGTCCGCATGATCTCCACGAGCTGGCGTTGGGCCGCAGTGAGGCTGGTGCCGATCTGCGTGGGGCGCAGCACGGAGTCGAAGCCGACGCGCCGAAGGTCCGCTGCAGCACGCCGATAGAGCTCGTTGCTCTTCAACCAGCGACCTCGGTTGGGGAGGTCGCCGACGTAGATGTTCTCGGCCACCGTGGTGTAGGGCACGATGTCGGGCTCCTGCGCGATGACGCGCACCCCGGCGGCGTGGGCGTCGGCCGGAGTGCGGAAGCGCACGACGCGCCCGCCGAGGCTGATCTCGCCCTCGTCGGGCTGGTAGTCGCCACCGAGCACCTTGAGCAGGGTCGACTTGCCTGCTCCGTTCTCACCGACGAGCGCGGTCACGGTGCCGGGCTTCAACTCGAAGCTCACGTTGTCGAGAGCTACGACACCGGGAAATCGCTTCGTCACTCCCGTGAGGCTGAGCACGTCTGCGGCGCTGCTTGATCTCGGGACCGCGTCACCGACGCCGCCTGGCCCCGCCACGGGGGCGGGGCCAGGCGGCGTCGGTGACGCCTCGAAAGACGTCATCTCACTCATGTGTCTTATGACCCCACGCAAGTCTGCACGTCGCCACTGCTCATCGTGGTCTTCCAGTTGTTCGGAGTGATCATGTGAGTGGGGGCGAACGTCTGCTGAGCAGGCTGCTTGCCGTTGGCCAACCAGGCGTTCATCACGTCGACGGAGGTCGTGCCCACGTCCGCACCACTGATGTAGAGCGAGGCCTTCATGCCCGTCGGGGTGTTGGCGTTCCAGGGCTTGCACGCGAGGTAGCCACCCAGTGCCACGCCGTCGATGTCGTTGGGGCTGATGCCGGCGTTCTGCATGGCGGTGACGACACCGGAGACGTTCTCGTCGTTGCAGCCCCAGACCACCCAGTGCTTGAAGCCTTGGTTGGCGGTGAGCATGGCAGACGCCTTGTCCTGCGCGCCGCTCGGCGTGTTGTCAGTGTTGAGGTCGATCATCTTGGCGGCCGAGCCGCCGTTCGCGGTGAAGGCGGCCTTCGCCCCCTGGATGCGCTGTGTGCACACCGTCACCGTGGGGTCCCACGAGGAGACGACCGCCGTGTCGGCAGCAGCCCAGCCGTACTGCTTGAACAGCGCCGCGGCTTCCTTGCCGACCTCGGTGCCCATCTCGGTGCCGTCAAACCCGACGCGCGGCAGCAGGGAGGCGGCCGCGCACTTCGTCGGGTCGGGGTTGTTGGTGCACACCTGGTCGTCGGACGACATCATCTTGATGCCGGCCGCACTGGCCAGCTGGCTCACTGTGGGGCCGACGGCTCCGTCCGGCGGAACGATGATGATGCCGTTGACCTTCTTGGCGATGGCCTGGTTCACCGCGTCGACTGCCGCGCTGTCGTCGGCCTGGTCGGAGAGCGGGTAGAACGTGATGTTGATGCCGAGCTTGGTCGCCTCGGCCTGTGCGCCGGACTTCTCACCGACGAAGTACGTCTGGTCAGCCTGCTTCTGGATGTAGGCGATCGAGATCTTGCCCGCGGCCGCAGCAGGCGCGCCGGTGGCGGCGGTGGTGCTGCTGCCGCCGGAGCCGGACGTGTTGGCGTTGCCGGACGAGCACGCCGCCACCGTCGTCAGCGCCAGCGCGAAGCACGCGACGCCGATGACGGGTCTGCGCCAGGTAGATGTCGTCATTGTCATCCTCTCAATTGTTGGCGAAGAACCAACGAGGTGAGGCGTGACCGCGAGAGTCTCGTCCGCCCGTGTACCACCTTCGTTGGGGCACATCGTCAGCAACGCTCAGATCAGCACGGCTGTCGGGCCGCATGGCTGCGTGCGGCCCGTGCCGACCGCTGACCGGTCCACCCTCGGACCGTCGCTGCGTTCAACATGGGGACGAGCCAACCATCCGTCCGGACCGCGAAGAATGTTCGTTCGAACTGGTGACCTGGACGGACCGCTGATTGGGTCACGAATCGGCGACACCAATGTGCTGCTCATCGAAGGACAGCTCGCACCACCACGCGAGTTCCACGCCCGGGACCAGCGTGGCGACCTGTCCGCGCGCCTGCGCCCGCACCAGCGAGTCGTAGTAGCCGGTCGATGGCTCGATCGCCACGACGTCCTCGCGGGAGAACGCGCCCCGGTCGAACCACAGCCCGAGGTACGGCGCCACCTGACCGTCCCACGTCCAGGTCACCGAGTCCCCGCCGGGCCGCCGCACCCGCACCGCCGTCGCGCGCTCGGCCGGCTCGAGGTAGAGCTTGCGACAGCCGCCGGGCTGAACCGCATCGATCGCGCAGGTCACAGCGTCGAGCGGAACGACGACAGGCGGCTCAGCCAGGACATCCACCGCCCGGCGCGCTGTTGTCACCAGCTCGACGACCGTGCCGGGAGGCGTAACAAGCTGCGGGTGGGCGGCCCACAAGAAGGGCATCGGCCCGGCATTCGTCCAGGCCCGGTACTCGATCCGCACCCTCGGCCCGCCAGCCACGACACGGCGGGCCATCCCGAAGTCGAGAGACGGACCCCGCACAACCAGCCACTCGCCTTCTGCGGACCAACGCTGCGTCCACAGGTCGCCGTGATCCGGGACCGGCCGGCCTTCGACGTCGCACGCGTCGATGGACGGCGCGCACTCGTCCCAGCCGCACATCTCGGACTGGACGAACTTCGCACCGGGCTCCGCCGGCGGAGGCAGTGGCCGGCAAGGTTGCGCAAGCCACTCCACGTCGCCGTGCCGCAACGAGACGATCTTGCCGCCGCGGCTCGGGGACACCAGCACCTGCCACCCGGCGCCCGCGACCGCGAGGACATCCTCGCCGCACCAAGAGGCTGGAACCGGCGCCGCGCTCACTTCCCGACCGCCGAGGCAGCGTGCGCGGCGTCGCCCGCGAGCTGTGCCGTCGTGACGTGCGACGCCTGCGGCGACGCCAGGACGGCGAGCGCCGTCGCGACGTCCTCGGCGGTGGCGAGGCGGCCGGGGGCGGTGCCGGCCGCCAGCGCGGCGAGGTTCGCGTCAGCCGTCTCGTCCCAGGCCGCGCTAAGGATCAACTCAGGGACGTCGGCGTTGACCTCGGCGGGGGCCCCCCCGTACTGCACCGCGAGCCGGCGCGTCAGCGCGACCCCCCAGACCGTGGCCGAGACGTGCACCCGATGATCCTTCCACGAGACCACTGCGTGCCTGCTGGCCGGGTTGACGAGCGTGCCGCGCGGCTCGAGCGGGTCCGGCGGGAGTGCCGGGCTTCGTCGTCAGGGGATGACGAGCGTTCGTTCGTGTCCGGGCGGGCACGGGTGACGTCCCGCTGGGTGGTGGAGTCCCTCGACTCCGCGAGCCCCCGCCAAGCCAACGTCACCGCCGGTCGCTGCTGGCGGCGAGGTCGAGGTCGGCGCCAGCAGCGGTGCTCCCCGCGGCGTCCCCATCGGAAAGGTGGTCGTCGGCGGTTCCTTCGATGGACAGGTCGGGTGTGATGCGGTCCGCCCAGCGGGGGAACCACCAGGTGTGCGGTCCGATCAGTCGTAGCAGGGCGGGCATGACGACCAGCCGGGTGACGAAGGCGTCGGCGACGACGGCGAGGGCGAGGCCGACGCCCAGGCCGGCGACGATGCGTTGGCCGGCGAACCCGAAGGCGCCGAAGACGCAGAACATGATGGCGGCGGCGGTGGCGATCACCGGGAGGGTCTCGCGCAGGCCGACGCGCACGGCGCGGCGGTTGTCGTGCGTACGGGTCCACTCCTCGTGCATCCGGGAGACGAGGAACACCTGGTAGTCCATCGACAGCCCGAACATCACGCCGGTGAGGATGACCGGCACGATCCACATGATCGGGGCGGCCGATCCGGTGCCGAGCAGCTGGCTGCCCCAGCCGAGCTGGAACACCGCGGTGACGACGCCCAGCCCGACGGCGATGGTCAGCAGGTTGGACAGGGCACCGACCAGTGGGACGAGGATGCTGCGGAACGCGACGGCGAGCAGCAGGAACCCGAGCAGGGCGATCAGGCCGAGGTACAGCGGCAGCTTGTTCATCAGTGCGTCGGCCAGGTCGATGTTCGAGGCGGTCTGGCCGCCGACGTAGACCCGCAGGTTCGTGCCGGCCTCGGCGGCCGGGATCACGTCGTGGCGCAGTGTGGTGACCAGGCCCTGGGTGGCCTCGGTCTGGGCGCTGGAGGACGGCGTGAGGGCTGCCACCGCGAGCGTCTGGCCCGGCTGGAGCGGGGCAGCCTGCACCGCGGTGACGTCCTTGACCGACGGCAGCCTGGCGACGAGGGCGGTGAACGCGGCCGCCGACGCCTCGTCGGGCGTCTTCGCGACGAGCACCAGGGTCGCGTCCACCCCGGCTCCGAAGGCGGGCGTCATCATGTCGAAGTAGGCGCGTCCGTCCGACCCGGCGGGGTCGGCGCTGGCGTCGGCGTTGCCGACGCGGATGCTCAGCGCGGGGATCGACAGGGCGACGAGCACGGCCAGACCGGCGAGCGCCATCGGCAGCGGGCGGCGCATCAGCCCTGTCGACCAGCGGGCGGCCCGCGAGGTGTGCGGGGTGTGCGGCACGGTGTCGCCGGCGGCGAGCGTCGCTCGCTGCTGCCGCGAGAGCACGCGGGGGCCGAGCATCCCCAGCAGCGCCGGCAGGAGAGTGATCGCGGTCAGCACGGTGAACAGGACGCCGACGGCGGCCGCCAGTGCCATCGCAGTCAGGATCGAGAGCTGGACGACGACCATGCCGGCCAGAGCGACCATGACGGTCAGCCCGGCGAAGACGACCGCCCGACCGGAGGTGTCCAGAGCGCGGACGACGGCGCCCTCGACCGCCGCGCCAGCCATCAGGTGCTTGCGGCAGCGGTTGACGATGAACAGCGCGTAGTCGATGCCGACGCCCAGGCCGATCATCGACGCCATCGTGATCGACTCCTCGGGAAGGCTCATCACGTGGGTGCCGAGCAGCACCACCAGGAGCGAGACACCCACGCCGACCAGGCCGGTGAGGATCGGCAGCGCCGCGGCCCACCGGGAGCGGAACGCCAGGAACAGGATGACCAGCGCCAGGAGGATGCCGACGCCCTCGGTGCCCGGTGACGGCTTGGGCAGCTCCGCGAACGCCTGGCCGCCGAGTGTGACGTCGACGCCCGCACCCTCGGCCTGCCGCGCGGTCGCGCGGATCCGGTCCAGGGCTGCCTGGTCGGTGACCGTCACCGTGGCGTAGGCGGTGTCGGCCCGCTGGTTGACCTGTGTGGCACCCGTCCGGCCGTAGGGGCTGGCGACGGAGACGACTCCGGGCTCGCTGGCGACGGCGGCGAGCATGGTGCCGATCTCGGCCCGGACCTTCGGGTCGTCGATCGCGACTCCTGCGGTGTGCCAGGCGATCTTGCCGCTCTGCGTCGCGGTCGCGCCAGGCTGGGCCTGGTCGAGCAGGGCGTAGGCGGTGGACGACTCGCTGTGGGGCAGCGCGGTGCCGGTGTCGAAGCCCGAGCCGAGGCCGATGGCGGCCGCCGCCAGGGCGACCAGCATGACGACCCATGCGGTAAGAACGGTGTGCTGGTGCCGGACGCACCAGAAGGCCAGTCGGGACATGACGGAGACCTTTCGACGACTGAGGGGATGTCCCGTCCAGCGTCGGCGATCGTCGTCCGTCCCACGTCCGGCGGACGCGGCGTCTTCGCCTACCGCGGCCGCGGTAGGCGAAGACGCCGCCGTACCGCGGACGGCGTCCTCCGGGAGCCGGGCTGTCAGGGGCGGATGCCAGCGCGAACGGCGAAGGAGACCAGCTGGGCGCGGTCCTTGGCATGGACCTTGGCCATCGCGCGGTTGGCGTGGGTCTTGACCGTGAACGGCGACAGGTACATCTGCGCGGCGATCTCGGCGTTGCCCAGCCCGGTGACGATCGCGGCGACGACGTCGCGCTCGCGCGGGGTCAGCGCCGCGAACCGGTGGATCATCTCCGCGTCGGTCGGGATCGCCTGCTCGTCGGCGACGTGGCCGATGAGTGCGGCGGCCGCGACCGACGACAGGGCGCCGCCGCCAGCGGCAACCTCCGTGATCCTGGCAGCCAGCTCGGCCGGGCCGACGCCCTTGGACAAGAAGCCGTTCGCTCCGGCACGCAACGCCGCCAGCACGGTCTCGTCCTGGTCGAACGTCGTCAGCACGACGATCTTCAGCGCCTCGGCCGGGTGGGTGCGCCGCAGGCGGCGGGTGGCCTCCACGCCGTCGATGCCCGGCATGCGGATGTCCATGAGGACGACGTCCGCCGCCACCTCGTCGAGCAGCCGCAGCGCGGCCAGACCGTCGGCCGCCTCGCCGACGAGCTCGAGGTCGGGCTGAGCATCGATGATCGTGCGCAGGCCGAGCCGGATCATCTCCTGGTCGTCCACCACCGCGACGCGGATCATCGCCGGCTCCCTTCGTCGACGGGCAGCTGCGCCCACAGCCAGAACACGGTGTCGTCGGACCGGGTGTCGATCCACCCGCCGACCGAGGCGGCCCGCTCGCGCATCCCCACCAGGCCGTAGCCGGTGTGGCCGGGCGACCCGGCGGCGTCCCGGCGGGTGCGGACGTTGGCGGACTCGATCGTGACGGCCTCCTGGTCGGCGGCGACCTTGAGCGAGACCGCGCCGGTGCCGTGCTTGCCGGCGTTGGTCAACGCCTCCTGCACGATCCGGTACGCCGCTGCCGACACCGCCGGGCCCAACGGCGCGAGTGGCTGGCCCACTGACGCCTCGACCTGCAGGCCCGCGGCACGTGCGGTCTCGACGAGGTCGGCGATGTGCTCGAAGCCCGCCGCAGGGGCCGTGCCCTCGTCGTCCGGGCCGGCGCGCAGCACCTGCAGGATCTGCTGCTTGCCGGCAAGCACCGCCTGCACCCCGTGGCGCGCCGCGGCCAGGTCGGCCCGCGCGGTGTCGGCGTCGGCCGGCAGGTGCACCTCGGCCGCGCCCAGGTGCATCGACACCAGTGCCACCTCGTGGCCGACCACGTCGTGCAGATCGCGTGCGATGCGGACACGCTCCTGCGCCACCCGCCGTTGCGCTTCGGCCTCCCGGGTGGCCAGCGCCTCGCGGGTCCGGGCCTCCATCTGCGCCCAGTACTGCCGCTGGCCGCGGATCGCGCTGCCGATCGCCGCTGCGGCGACGGCGGCGATCCCGGCGATCGACGGGACGGGCTCGGCCAGGGTGAACCCGCCCTGAGCCACCGCGACCGCGGCGAAGTCCGCGGCCCCGACCAGCAGCCCCACCGGCAGTCCGGGCAGCACCCGCAGCGTCAGCCACAGCGCGGCGAAGATCGCCAGGTTCCACGTGGCGATCGGGTCCCACCCCAGCAGCGCCGACACCAGCGGAGCCGCCGCGACGAGCACCACGCCGGGCCACGGGCGCCACCAGGCCAGGACGAGACCGCCGACCGAGACTGCCAAGGCGACGTAGCCACCGGGACGCCACCCGTCCACGTGGGTCACCCCGAGCGCGTTCGGCACCCCCGCGGTGCCGATCGTGATCAGGTCGACCGCCGCGATGGTCCCGAGGACTGCCAGGACGGCGTTCTGCAGCAGCCACGGTCGGCGGAGCACACCCGGCGTGCGCGGCGGGCGAGCCGGGAGTTCGGTTGTCACGCGCCGATCGTCGCATCGGTGCGGCGGCCACGGACCAGGCGCGTACTGCTCACGACGAACGCGGCGGCGACGAGCTCCCGCGGGATCTTGCGAGACGTGGACATCGAAGGCGCTCCTTCCGCGACTCAGCCGAGCAGGTGCGCGGCCTGCTCGCAGGCCTCGTAGACCACGTCGTACTGGTGGTCGATCAGCGGCGTGACCACCGCGCTGCGGCGGGTCCTGACCCAGCCGTGGGCCAGATAGCCGACGAGCCAGCCGACCAGCCCGATCGCGCCCAGCGGGATCGACAGCCCCCAACGGCCCGCGTCGACGGCGAAGACCGAGCCGGCGAGGAATCCGCACCCGACGACGCCGATGCTGATGGCCGTGACGAATGCCGACGTGCCCTTGGACTTCTCCAGGGCCGTGATCTGAGCCAACGCCTGCTCGGCCGTGCGCTGCAGCTCGATGACCTGCGGCCGGTTCTTGATCCGCCGAGGCCGCCTGAGCCTCAGGACGACGGCGTTCACGTTCGGCACGGACGACCCGTAGCCGTCCACGACCCAGCCGAAGCCGGCGTAGGTGTCGCGGTACAGCGACTCCAGGTCCCGTTCGACTCGGACGGTGGCGTACTCGTAGGTCACCGGGTTGCTGCTGACCGGCGGCGCCGCCTCGGTCATGATGCGATCCCTTCGTCGTCGGGCCCGCGCGCGGCCAAGGTGGCCCGGCGGATGCTGAGGTGCTCCCCGGCCCTCCTCGGTGAGCCACACAAGACTCCCGGCGCCTGGGTCCCGGTGCATCGTCTGCGTGAACGCATCCGGCCTACTACCAGCGCAGTACGGCACAGGCCGCCCAGACCGCACTGCGACCCAGGCCGCGCACGCGTCCACCACGCCCTCAGGACGCCGGCCGGCGGCCGCCTCGAGGTCGATTGATCGCCGGCTCGTCGCCGGACAGGTTCGTGGCCTGGGTGAGCCCGACGTCTGCGGGGACGACGTGTCGAGGTGGTGCCGTGGCGTGCCAAGCGTTGGGCGGCCGCGTGGCATGCCTGTGGTTCTGTCAGGGACACTGGGTGACAGCAGCGTCCGCTCGAGAAGGAGTCAACCGTGCCCCAGGGGACTGTCCGCTGGTTCGACGCCGAGCGGGGGTTCGGCTTCCTCGCCCTCGAGGACCAGGCCGATGACCTGTTCGTGCAC
>DAIDJQ010000229.1 GCA_027451305.1 Cellulomonas sp. | reverse complement strand
GCCGCACCCGGGCTGGTGGTGGCCGCGGTGCCGCTCCGGCAGGACCCGCGGGACGCCCTCTGCGCACGGGACGGCCTGACGCTCGCGGCGCTCCCGGCGGGCGCCCGTGTCGGTACCGGCTCACCGCGCCGCGCCGCCCAGCTGCGGGCCCTGCGTCCGGACCTCGAGGTGGTGGACCTGCGCGGGAACGTGGACACCCGGCTCGGGCGGGTGGCCGGCGGGTCCGGACCGGGCGACCTGGACGCGGTGGTGCTGGCGCGGGCGGGGCTGGCACGGCTCGGCCGGCTCGACGCGGTCACCGAGGCGTTCGACACCGAGGCGATGCTGCCCGCACCCGGTCAGGGTGCGCTCGCGGTGGAGGTGCGGGCCGTGGATGCCGAGGGTGACGGGGCGCTCGCCGTGGCGCTGCGCGCGCTCGACCACCCGCCGACGCGGCTGGCCGTCACGGCCGAGCGGGCGCTGCTGGCCCGGCTCGAGGCAGGCTGCGCGGCGCCGGTCGGAGCGCTCGCCGTTCTCGGCGACGGCGGCGAGCTGGAGCTGCGGGCCGTGGTGGCCGGCGTCGACGGGGGCCGGGTGCTGCGCCGGACGCTCAGCGCTGCCGCGCCGGACCCGGCGGCGGCCGCCGCCCTCGGCACCCGCGTCGCGGACCTGCTCCTGGCCGACGGGGCAGCGGACCTGGCACCCGTCGGCGGCGCGCGGGACGAGGGCTGATGAGCGGACCTCTGGCGGGCCTGCGGGTGCTGGTGCCCCGGCCCGCCTCCGGCAGCGCGGACGCCGAGGCGGCGCTGCGGGAGGCCGGCGCGGAACCGGTGGTGGTCCCGCTGGTGCGCACGGAGCCGGTGGACGACCCGACGGCTCTGGACGCGGCGCTCGCCGACCTGCGCGCCGGTCGGTACGCCTGGCTGGCGGTCACGAGCGCGGCAGCGGTCGGTGCGCTCGTCGGACGGGCGCTGGAGAGTGCCGAACCGCTCGGCGACGTGGTGGGGCGGACCAGGGTGGCGGCCGTCGGGCCTGCGACGGCCCGGGCCCTCGCCACGGTCGGCGTCACGGCCGACCTCGTCGGGGGGTCGGGGGCCCGGGCGCTCGCCGAGGCCTGGCCCGCGCCCGAACCGGCCGGAGCGCGGGTGCTGTTCGCACGCGGCGACCTGGCCGGTCCCGAGCTGGTCGACGGACTGCGGGCGGCCGGGTGGGCTGTGGACGACGTGGTCGCCTACCGCACGGTCCCCGCCGGACCCGCGCCCGACGAGGTGGTCGCCGAGTGGCGCGAGGGCTCCATCGCCGCCGCGCTGCTCACGTCGCCGAGCACCGTGCGGGCCTTGGCCTCCCGTCTCGGCCCCCCGCCCGCCGGGGTGCTGCTGGCCTGCATCGGTCCGACCACGGCCGATGCGGCCCGCGCCGCCGGCCTGCCGGTCGCCGTCGTCGCCCCCGAACGCACCGTGACCGCCCTGGTCGGCGCCCTCGCCGGCGCGCACGCCCGCGCCAGCTCCGTCGCGGCCCCCGTGGCGACCGCGCCCGCCGAACCCGCCCGGTCCACCGCGGCCTCCGCCGACCCCGAACCCAAGGAGACGCCATGACCACCGTCCCGACCCCCGGCCGCGTCCGCCTGCGCCGGATGCGCGCCACCCCCGCCCGCCGCCGCCTGGCCGCGCAGACGCGCCTGCACCCGGCCGAGCTGGTGCTGCCGATGTTCGTCAAGGAGGGGCTGACCGCCCCGCGCCCCCTCGGCTCCATGCCCGGTGTGCTGCAGCACACCCGCGACTCGCTGCGCCGCGCCGCCGTGGAGGCGGCCGAGGCCGGGATCGGCGGCGTGATGCTGTTCGGCATCCCCGAGCGTCGGGACGCCGTCGGCAGCTGCGCGACCGAGCCGGACGGCATCCTCAACCTGGCCATCGCCGACGTGGTGGCCGAGGTGGGTGACGCGCTCGTGGTGCAGGCCGACCTGTGCCTGGACGAGTTCACGGACCACGGGCACTGCGGCGTGGTCGCCCCGGACGGCACGGTGGACAACGACGCGACGCTGGTGCGCTACGCGGACATGGCGCTGGCGCAGGCGGAGGCCGGGGTGGACCTGATCGGGCTGTCCGGGATGATGGACGGCCAGACGGCGGCCGTGCGAGACACGCTCGACGCCGCGGGCCACCAGTCGACGGCCCTGCTCGCCTACGCCGCGAAGTACGCGTCGGCGTTCTACGGCCCGTTCCGCGAGGCCGTCGAGAGCGAGCTGAAGGGCGACCGCCGCACGTACCAGATGGACCCCGCCAACCGCCGCGAGGCCGCGCGCGAGGTCGAGGCCGACGTGGCCGAGGGCGCCGACGTGGTGATGGTGAAGCCCGCGATGTCCTACCTGGACGTGCTGGCCGACGTGGCGGCCACGTCGACGGTGCCGGTGTGGGCGTACCAGGTGTCCGGCGAGTACGCCATGATCGAGGCCGCCGCCGCCAACGGCTGGATCGAGCGCCGCCGGGCGATCACCGAGTCCGTGGTCTCGATCCGACGGGCCGGCGCCGACGTCGTGCTCACCTACTGGGCCAACGAGCTGGCCCACTGGCTCTCCGAGGAGACCCGATGACCCATGCCCTGTCGCAGCACCCCGCGAGCGCCGACGCCTTCGAGCGTGCGCTGGGGGTGATCCCGGGCGGGGTGAACTCGCCGGTGCGCGCCTACGGGTCGGTGGGCGGCACGCCGCGGTTCATCGCGTCGGCGCACGGCGCCTGGGTGCGTGACGTGGACGGGTTCGAGTACGTGGACCTCGTGGGCTCGTGGGGGCCGGCTCTCCTGGGGCACGCGCACCCCGAGGTGGTCGAGGCGGTGCAGGACGCGGCGAGCCGGGGCCTGGGGTTCGGTGCGCCGACGATCGGCGAGCTGGAGCTCGCCGAGGAGATCCGCCGTCGCGTGCCCGCCGCCGAGCGGGTCCGCCTGGTGTCCACCGGCACCGAGGCGACGATGACGGCGCTGCGGCTGGCCCGCGGGTTCACCGGCCGCGACCTCGTCGTGAAGTTCGCGGGCTGCTACCACGGGCACGTCGACGCCCTGCTGGCGGCCGCCGGCTCCGGCGTCGCGACGCTGGCACTGCCGGGATCGGCGGGCGTCACCGCCGAGGTCGCAGCCGAGACGCTCGTGCTCCCCTACAACGACCTGGACGCCGTGCGGGCCGCGTTCGAGGCGCACGGTCCGCGCATCGCCGCCCTGATCATCGAGGCGGCACCGGCCAACATGGGCGTGGTGCCGCCGCTGCCGGGGTTCAACGCCGAGCTGCGCCGCATCACCGCCGAGGCCGGCGCGCTGCTGATCCAGGACGAGGTGCTGACCGGCTTCCGCGTGTCCCCGGCCGGCTGGTGGGGGCTGGAGGGGCAGGCCGAGGGCTGGGCACCGGACCTGCTGACCTTCGGCAAGGTGATCGGCGGCGGGCTGCCGGTGGCCGCAGTCGGCGGACGCGAGGACGTGATGGCGTCGCTCGCGCCGCTGGGCCCGGTGTACCAGGCCGGGACCTTGTCCGGGAACCCGGTCGCGGTGGCCGCGGGCCTCGCGACGCTGCGTCTGGCCGACGACGACGTGTACGCCCGCGTCGACGCGACGTCGGTCCGCCTGCGCAACGCCCTCTCCCGGGCGCTCGGTGAGGCCGGGGTGCCGCACGCCATGCAGTGGGCCGGCTCGCTGTTCAGCACGATGTTCGGACCCGGCCCCGCTGCCGCGGGGGCCCGGGACTACGACGCCGTGCTGGCCAGCGAGCACTGGCGGTACACGCCCTTCTTCCACGCGCTGCTCGAGCAGGGCGTCTACGCGCCGCCGTCGCCGTTCGAGGCCTGGTTCGTCTCCGCCGCGCACGACGAGGAGGCGATCGGCCGGATCGAGTCGGCGCTTCCCGCTGCGGCGGCCGCGGCCGCTGCCGAGCGACCGGCGGTCTGACACTCCGCACGACCTCGACGCCTGATCGCCCCGACGGGCCCGGTACGCACCCAGCGACCGGGCCCGTCGGCGTCCGGCCCGTGCCGGACCCGAAGCGCGGCGCAACCGGGCCCTCGGTCCCTGGTTCCCATACCCGGTAGGGGTATACAGTCGAGGACGACGGGTCCCGGTGGCCCGGCGAGGAGGTTCACGATGCCCGGCTACAGCGACGGCAAGGACGAGTACCTGAAGCGGCTGCGCCGCGTCGAGGGCCAGGTGCGCGGGATCGCGCGCATGGTCGACGAGGACACCTACTGCATCGACGTCCTCACCCAGATCGCCGCGGTGACCAAGGCGCTGCAGGCCGTCGGCCTGGGTCTGCTCGAGGACCACCTCGACCACTGCGTCGTCGACGCCGCCCGCCAGTCCCACGAGGCCGGCCACGAGAAGGTCCGCGAGGCTGCGGACGCGATCGCCCGGCTCGTCCGCAGCTAGTCCATCCACCCATCGAGGAGCAGCCATGAGCACCACCACCGAGTTCTCCGTCGACGGCATGACGTGCAACCACTGCGTGCACCACGTCACGTCGGAGCTGACGGCGATCCCCGGCGTCACCGACGTGTCGATCGAGCTGGTGGTCGGCGGCTCGTCGCCGATCGTCGTCACCTCCGACGCCCCCCTGACCGACGAGGCGATCGCCGCCGCGATCGAGGAGGCCGGCTACGCCGTGACCCCGCGCCGGTCGCTCCTGTGAGCACCTCCGTCGCCGGCACCCCCGACGCCACCGGCGTGATCGAGCTCGACCTCGCGGTCGAGGGGATGACCTGCTCCTCCTGCGTCGCCCGCGTGGAGAAGCGGTTGAACCGCGTCCCGGGGGTGCAGGCGACGGTGAACCTGGCGCTGGAGCAGGCGCACGTGCGCGTCCAGGTGCCGCAGGGCGGCTCGCCGGCGGACGTCGCCGCCCTGGTCGCGGCCGTGCAGGCCGCCGGGTACGACGCGCACCCGATCCAGCAGGCGCCCGCCATGACGGACGAGGAGGTCGCCGCGGCGACGGGCGGCATGGGTATGGACATGGGCGAGGAGGACACCTCCGCGCCCACCGACGCCCGCGGCACCGACCTGCGCCGCCGGCTGCGGCTCGCCACCGTGCTGACCGTGCCGGTGGTGCTGCTCTCGATGGTGCCGATCCTGCAGTTCCGCGGCTGGCAGTGGGTGGTGGTGGTGCTGGCGCTGCCGGTGGCCACGTGGGCGGCGCTGCCGTTCCACCGGGCGGCGCTGGCGGCCGGCCGGCACGGCTCGTCGACCATGGACACCCTCGTCTCGCTCGGGATCATCGCCGCGACCACGTGGTCGCTGTGGGCGCTGCTCCTCGGGGGCGCGGGACGGCTCGGCATGCACATGACGCCCACGCTCATCCCGTCCCGCACGCACGCCATGTCCACCCCGGAGCTGTACTTCGAGGTGGCCGCCGTGGTCACCACGTTCCTGCTGGCGGGCCGGTACGCCGAGCACCGCTCGCGCCGGCGGGCCGGTGACGCCCTGCGGGCGCTGCTGGACCTCGGCGCCAAGGACGTGTCCGTCCTGGTGGGGGGCGTGGAGCGGCGCGTGCCGGTCGCGGCCCTGCGGGTGGACGACGAGTTCGTGGTGCGCCCCGGCGAGAAGATCGCGACCGACGGCGTGGTGCTGCGCGGCACCGCCGCGGTGGACGCGTCCCTGCTCACCGGTGAGCCGGTACCGGTGGACGTCGGCCCGGGCGACCAGGTCACGGGTGCGACGGTGAACACGTCCGGGCACCTCGTGGTGCGGGCCACCCGCGTCGGCGAGCAGACCCGGCTGGCGCAGATCGGCCGGCTGGTGGCCGCGGCCCAGACCGGCAAGGCGCCGGTGCAGCGGCTGGCCGACCGGATCTCGGCGGTCTTCGTGCCGGTGGTGATGAGCCTGTCCGTGCTGACGCTGGTGGTCTGGCTGCTCAGCGGCGCCACCACGCAGGCCGCGTTCACCGCCGCCGTGGCCGTCCTGATCATCGCCTGCCCCTGCGCCCTGGGCCTGGCCACGCCGACCGCCCTGCTGGTGGGCACCGGGCGCGGTGCGCAGCTCGGCATCCTGATCAAGGGTCCGGAGATCCTCGAGCGAACCCGCGCGGTGGACACCGTGGTGCTGGACAAGACCGGCACCATCACGGCCGGCTCGATGCGGCTGGTCGACGTCCTGGTGGGCGACGACGGCGACGCGGACGACGTGCTCGAGGCGGCCGGTGCCGTGGAGCGCGGCTCCCAGCACCCGATCGCCACCGCGATCACGGCGGCCGCCGACGGGCGCACGACGACGGCGACCGTCGCGACGAGCGACGATCGCGCGGCCACCGACGCGGTCCCCGCGGAGCCGGCGGCTCCGCAGCTCGACGTGCACGACTTCGTCGAGACCCCCGGCCGGGGCGTCACCGGCGTGGTGCGTGCGGCGCACGCCGGGGTGGGCCTGGCCCGCCGCGTGCTGGTGGGGCGCCCCGCGTGGCTGCAGGAGCAGGGCGTGGACACCGCGGGGCTCGAGGAGCGGTTCGACGCGGCCGAGGCCGACGGTGCCACGTCGGTGATGGTGGCCTGGGACGGTGCGGCCCGCGGTGTGCTGGTGCTGCGCGACCCGGTGAAGCCGACCTCGGCGCAGGCCGTCGCCGAGCTGCGGGCCCTTGGCCTGCGGCCGGTGCTGCTCACGGGCGACAACCCGCGGGCGGCCCGGGTGGCGGCGCGCGAGGTGGGCATCGCCGAGGAGGACGTGGTGGCCCAGGTGCTCCCCGAGGACAAGGTGGCCGCGGTGGAGCGGCTGCGTGCCGGCGGTGCGACGGTGGCGATGGTCGGCGACGGTGTCAACGACGCCGCCGCGCTGGCGAGCGCCGACCTGGGGCTCGCCATGGGCACCGGGACCGACGTGGCCATCCAGGCGGCCGACCTGACGCTGGTGCGTGGCGACCTGCGCTCGGCACCGCAGGCGATCCGGCTGTCCCGGAGCACCCTGCGGATCATCCGGCAGAACCTGTTCTGGGCGTTCGCGTACAACGTGGCGGCGATCCCGCTGGCTGCCACCGGCATGCTCAACCCGATGATCGCCGGCGCCGCGATGGCGTTCTCGTCCGTGCTCGTCGTGACCAACTCGCTGCGGCTGCGCCGCTTCGCCTGAGGCACCCGCCGCCCGCGCCCTGCTCGATCCGGCGCACCCGCGGTCGAACGTCGTTCGACCGCGGCACCCGACGGTCCGCGACCCTGCAGCCCGACCCCGAGGAGCCGGCCCCGCTGGACCGGCCGGGTCGCAGGCTGGCGTCGTACGCTTCGCGCCATGTCGCCCGACGAGGAGGCCCGCACCGACGGCGTCGGCCCGGGCGCCGGTCCCAGCGTGGACACGAACGGCGACGTGGCGACCGTCCCGGCCGGGCAGGGGAGCAGCGCCGGGTCGGAGCGGTCCACCGGCACGCCCCAGCCCGGGCGGCGGGCGCTCTCCCGACGGCTCACCACCGAGATCTGGATCGTGCTCGGCCTCTCGCTCGGCCGCTCCGGGGTGTACGCCGTCGTCAGCCTCGTCGCCAGCCTCACCGCGGGCCCGCCGCTGGCGTCGCAGAGCACCACGCTGAACCCGAGCCAGTCACCACGCCCGCTCCTCGACCTGACCTACCAGCTGCTGTCCATCGCGTTCGCCCTGGTCCCGGTGGCGCTCGCGCTGTACCTGCTGTCCGCGGGCGGGCGCTCGGCGGTGCGCCGCCTCGGCCTCGACGCGCGGCGGCCGTGGCAGGACGTGGCCCTCGGCGCGGGGCTGGCGGCGGTCATCGGCATCCCCGGGCTGGGGCTGTACGCCGTCGGCCGGGCTCTCGGCATCACCGTGCAGGTGCAGGCCAGCGCGCTGAACGCCGCGTGGTGGACGGTGCCGGTGCTGGTCCTCTCGGCGGTGCAGAACGCGCTGCTCGAGGAGGTCGTGGCCGTCGGCTACCTGTCGGAGCGGCTGCGCGAGCTGCGCTGGCCCGCTCCGCTGGTGGTGGCCACCAGCGCCCTGCTGCGGGGGTCGTACCACCTGTACCAGGGGTGGGGGCCGTTCTTCGGCAACGCCGTGATGGGGGTCGTGTTCGCCGAGTACTACCGGCGCAAGCGACGGGTGATGCCACTGGTGGTGGCCCACGCGATCATGGACATGGTGGTCTTCATCGGCTACGCGCTGGTCCCGGCGCACGTGCGCAGCGCCCTCGGGCTGTCCTGACCGCGGGCACCGGACCACCCTCCGACAACCCGCGCCACGCAGGGGCCGCTGCCTAGACTCGCCCGCATGACCCCGTCGTCGTCCGGGCCCGGCGCCCATCCGGACGACGAGGTGCTGCCCGACGACGCGGACCCCGTCCCGCCGCACGGGCCGGGCATCCGCGAGCAGCCGACGCTCCGGCTGCACACCGCCGTGCCACCCCCGACCGTGGAGGTGCTCGACGTCCCGGCCGCACGCGTGCACCACCCCAGCGACCTGCTCGGCGTGGTGGTCGCCGTGCTCGGCGTTGCGCTCGTGATGGTCCTGGCGTCCTACGCGCACAACACCACGTCCGGCGTCGCGGAGGACGTCCAGGGCTTCGCCACCCTGCTGCGCCGCATCCTGTTCGTCCCCGTGAACGCCCTGGTGGGCCTCATCACGCTGGCGGTGCCGCTGCTGGTGCTCGGCGAGCTGGCGCTGCGCCGTCGCGGACGGCTGCTGCTGGAGACGATCGTCGGCGCGGGCGTCGCGCTGGCCGTCAACGCCGGTGTGCACTGGCTGATCAGCGGCCTCGCGCCCACCGACCTGGCGCAGAACCTCTCGATCCGGGTGGACGGCGGGTGGCAGCTGACGCTGCCGGCGTACGCGGCCCTGCTGGCGGGCGTGCTCGCCGTCGCCGGCTCGCGCGGGGCCAGCTCCTCGGTTCGGTGGGGCTGGAACGCGCTGTGGGTGGCGGTGGGCATCACCCTGATCACCGCGCAGGTGTCCCTGCCGGGGGTCGCGGTGTCGCTCCTGCTCGGCCGCCTGGTCGGCATGGGCGTGCGGTACCTGTCCGGCGTCGCACCGCAGCGCGCCTACGGCGACGACCTGGCGACCGGCGTGCGGCGGGCCGGGTTCACGCCGCGGCGGCTGGTGCGGGTGCCCGACCAGGAGACCGCCGCGGCACCCCACCGGGACCAGCTCCCGCCGCTGCCGACCCCCGACCCGGCGTCCGCCGCGCTGGCCCGCTCGTCCGGCACCCGGGTGTACCGCGTCGAGACCGCGTACGACGAGGTGCTCGACCTCGTGGTGCTCGACCGCGACCGCCAGGTGGTCGGCGTGCTCGCCCGGCTGTGGCGCAGCCTGCGGCTGCGCGGCCTCGAGGGCCGGTCGGTGGTGTCCCTGCGGCAGGCCGCCGAGCGCACCGCTCTGCTCGCGTACGCCGCCGAGGCTGCCGGGGTGGACACGCCCGGGCTGCTGCGGATCAGCGAGACCGCCGACTCGATGATGCTGCTGCTGGACCACCCCCACGGAGCGGTCCCGTTGACGGACCTCCCGGACACCCGGCTCACCGACGCGCTGCTGCACGCGGTGTGGGCGCAGCTGCGCAGGGCCCACACCGCCGGCATCGCGCACCGCGCGGTGACCAGCGACTCCGTGCTGGTCGGGCCCGTCGACGACGGACCGCCGCGGGTGTGGCTGACCGGCTGGGAGCAGGGTGACGTCGCCTCCTCCGAGCTCGCGCGTCGCATGGACCTGATGCAGGTGCTGGCGCTGCTGGCCCTGCGGGTGGGGGCGGAGCGGGCCGTCCGCTCGGCGGCCGATGCGCTCGACGACGCAGACGTGGCGGCCATCGGTCCGCTGCTGCAGACCATCGCGCTGCCCCGCCAGACGCGCGAGGCGATGCGCGCGCACAAGGAGGTGCTGGCGGAGGTTCGCGAGGCGCTGGTCGCCCGGCTGCCGCAGGCGAACGTGGAGCCGCAGCAGCTGGTGCGGTTCGGTGCCCGCACGCTGCTGACGATCCTCGTCACGGTGGTGGCGGTGTTCGTGGTGCTGACCACCATCAACGTCAACCAGATCAGCACGGCCCTGCGGTCCAGCGACTGGCGGTTCTCCGTGCTCGCCTACGCGTTCGGGCTGATGACGTTGCTCGGCGCGGCGCTCGCCCTCGTCGCGTTCTCCCCCGTGAAGGTCCCGCTGTGGCGCGCGATGCTCGTGCAGACCGCCGGCACGTTCGTCGCCCTCGCCGCCCCTGCGGGCATCGGCCCGGCGGCCCTCAACCTGCGCACGCTGACCAAGCGCGGCGTGTCCGGGACGCTCGCCGCCGCCACCGTCGCCCTGGTGCAGGTCACCCAGTTCGTCGTCACCGTGCTGCTCCTGCTGGTGCTGTCGCTCACCTCGGGCACGCAGCAGCAGTCGGCGCTGCCGCTGTCCCCTGCCGTGCTGATCGTGATCGCCGGGGCCGCGGCCCTGGTGGCGGCCGCACTGCTGGTGCCGCGGGTGCGGCAGTGGGCGATGGCGAAGGCGATGCCGACGCTGCGCCAGACGTGGCCGCGGTTCATCCAGGTGATCGGGCAGCCGTCGCGCCTGGCGCTCGGGCTGCTGGGCAGCGCCGCGATGACCATGGGCTACGTGCTGGCGTTCGACGCGAGCCTGGCAGCCCTCGGGCAGCACGCCAGCCTGATGAAGGTCGCGATCGTCTACCTCGCAGGGACCACTGCGGGATCGCTGGTGCCGACCCCGGGCGGGGTGGGCACCGTGGAGGCGGCGCTCACCGCGAGCCTCGGTGCGGTGGTGGGGCTGAACCCGGGTGTCGCGCTCTCGGTGGCCGTGCTGTTCCGGGTGCTGACGTACTGGCTGCGGATCCCGCTGGGCTGGGTGGCCATGCGACGGCTGCAGCACCTCGGCGAGCTGTAGCGGCACCACGACGGTGCCGCGGGACGCCCGCGCCGGCGGCGGGCGAGGAGCTCAGGCGGCGAGGTCCTGGTGGGGGATCACGGTGACCGCGCCGAGCCTGGCGGCGACTCCGGCCCACGACTGCACACGCGCTGAGGGCGTCGCGAGGGGCTGGAGGTTGGTCCCGACCGGTTCTGCTGCCGATCCTCGCTGGTCCATGTGAACCGTCCTGCCTGTTCGGTAGCCCGGCTGACCTATCGAGGGTCCCGTGGCTTTGCGTCCCCCCCTTGCGGAGGGTTTGCCGATTCGCTGACAGACGCGACAGTAGATGATGACTGCGCACCCGGGGAAGGTGCATGAGGTCCCAATTCGGGCGGTTAGGTCATTTTCACCCGTAGGACGTCTGTCCTGATCGGCGCCCGAATCCGGAGGGCATCCGCAGCCTCGGCCGGCGATGACACGTCGTCGGGATTCTGCGCCGAACGCACTCTCCGGCTGTGACAGCGGTGCAAAGCTTCGCTCCGGCAGCACGTCCGGAACGCACAAAGGGGCCCGGAACAGGGACGACGGCGCGACGCCCCCGCACCGACGTGGTGCAGGGGCGTCGCGCGCGGGCCGCGGTCAGGACAACGTGTCTTTGAGGCGGTCGCCCTCCTGCTTGAGGTCGGCGACGGCCTCGTCCCGCCTGCCCTCGGCCTCGAGGCCCTCGTTGTCGGTGGCCCGGCCCACGCCCTGCTCGGCCTTGCCCTTGGCCTCCTCGGCCTGGTGGCGGATCTTGTCGTCGAGTCCCATCGGCTGCTCCCTTCGGTTGCCGTCCTGCGACGGCCGACCCGC
>DAIDJQ010000228.1 GCA_027451305.1 Cellulomonas sp. | reverse complement strand
CGGAACGGGTCCACCCCTTCGGCCACCGTCAGCAGGGCGGCCCGGGCCCGGGCGGTGTCGTGCCCGGCGCCGTACGCCGCCGCCAGCGCGTCGGCAGCCCCCGCGGTCGCCTCGAGCAGTCCCCCGACCGCCGGCACCCGGTGCCCGTCCTCGACCACCGTGATCGCCCGGCGGATCAGCACCCGTGCGTTGCGCACCGCCCGGTCCAGCAGCACCGCGGCGGCGACGGACCGGGACAGCTCGTCGCGGTGCCGCCGGGCGGCGGGCTGCACGCGTGCGAGGTCACGTGCCGTCACGGCCGACTCGCGCCACTCGTCGAGCGCCGGCTGCGAGGCCCGGCCGCGCACCAGGGCGTCCTCGACGTCGGCCATCGACCCGGTGCGCAGCCCGCGCGCGAGCAGGTGCAGCATCGTCGCGAGCTCCTCGGTGGCGACGCGCGCCTGGGTGCGCACCGGACCGCGCGGGTCGGTCGGCGTCAGCAGCACGACCAGCAGCCCGACGACGCCGCCGATCACCGCGTCGAGCCACCGGCCGAACGGGCCACCGCTCACCGCGGGCAGCGCCACGATCACGATGGCCTGCACGCCCGCCTGGGTGGTGATCAGCGCCGCCCGGTCCACGAAGCGCCCCACCAGCGCGGACGCGGCCAGCACCAGGCCCAGCTGCCACACGCCTCGGCCGATGAGGTGCACCATGACCTCGCCGAAGCCGACGCCCAGCGCCACGCCGACCGCGAGCTCGGCCACGCGCCGGGTCGAGCGGTCCCGCGAGAACCCGAGGGCCACCCACGTGCTCACCGGTGCGAAGAACGGCTGCCGGTGGCCGGCCAGGTAGTACGCCAGTGCATACGCGATCGCCCCGGCGACGGACGCCTGCACGATCCAGAACCACGAGGCGACGACGCGCGACCAGCCCTGCCGCACCCGTGCCTGCGTGAGCAGACGGACGTCCTGCCACCCGGCCCGCCGGGCCGGCGGTACCGGCTCCGCGGCGGCCGCGGTCACAGGGCGACGTGCGGGCCGAGGCCCCGTGCCACCGGGCCGCGCGGTGCCGGCCGGTCGGCCGAGACGCCCTCCCCGGGCACCACGGGCTCCTGTGCGGCTGCGACGGCCTCGCCCGCTCCGTCCACCCGCAGCTCCACCTCCACCGGGACGGACCGCTTGACCACCGCGAGCGCGATCGGTCCCAGCTCGTGGTGCCGTGCGACCGAGGTCACGGCCCCCACCTCGCGGCCGTCGACGGTCCGCACCACGGCACCGACCTCGGGCACCAGGTGCCCCGACCCGTCCAGGTGCAGCATCACCAGCCGCCGCGGCGGCCGGCCCAGGTTGTGCACGCGCGCCACCGTCTCCTGCCCGCGGTAGCAGCCCTTGTGCAGGTGCACGGCGGTGCGCAACCAGTCGAGCTCGTGCGGGAGCGTGCGATGGTCCACCTCGTGCGACCACCGGGGCCGCCAGGCCGCCACACGCAGGGCCTCGGTGGCCCACGTCCCGGCCAGGGTGGCCCCGGCCGCCTCCCGTGCCGCCACCTCGTCGGCCAGCCGGTCGCGCGGGACCAGCACCAGCCGCCACGCGCGGTCGGCACCCGGGTGCGTCTCGTCGGGCGGTCCGTACCGCGTGCCGCCCGCTGCGACGTGCGGCCACGGGTCGCACCAGGTCACGGGTTCACCGGCCGCACCCTCGGCGGCGATCGGCTCGCCGACGGCCGCCCACTCGTCGGTGACGTCCGCCACCTCCACCCGCAGCATGAACCGCATGCGGTCCAGCCAGCCGGCCAGCCCGGCAGGTGTCTCGGTCAGCAGCCAGGTCGCCTCGCCGTCGTCCACCACGCCTGCCGCGTGCTCCACGTGCCCCTGCGGGCTCAGCACCAGCAGCTCGGTCGAGGTGCGCGGCGCGAGGCGCTCCACGTCCTGCGAGGTGATCGAGTTCAGCCAGCTGAGCCGGTCCGGACCGCTCACCCGCACCACCCCGAGGTGGGACGCGTCCACCACGGCGAGCCCGCGGGCCAACGCGCGCTGCTCCGCCGTCGGGTCGCCGTAGTGCCAGGCGACACCTGTGTCGGGTCCGGCGGCGGGCACGGCGCCGTGCCGGTCCAGCAAGGGGCTCCGGTGCCGCGGGGTCTCGCGTGGGACGCCGACGGCCTGGGCGGGTGCGGCAGCCTGCTCCGACATCGCTCAGTCCTCCACGCGGGTCAGCCGGCCGGAGGAGTACGACTGCAGCGGATGGCCGAACGCCGCCAGGTCGTGCGCCCACATCAGCTCGCCGTGCACCAGCCCGTACAGCCGACGCCCGGCCGACACCTCGGCACCGGTGGCCGTCCGTGCCACCAGGTCGCTGACCAGGTCGATCCGGCCGTTGCCCACGGCGCCGACGTAGATCGCCACGTGCCCCGACGGGTCGGCCACCAGCTGCTCCACCGGGTGCTGCCCCTCCGCCAGCTCGACCGACGGCTCGGGGGGCACCCGCCAGTACCCGACCTCGGAGGACCACACGGGGCCGCTGTGCTCCACAGGGGTCTGCGGCGGGGCGTCGGGCGCCGCAGGCACCTCGTCCTCCGTCGGCGACCCGAGCGCCGTCAGGTCGTCCGGCGCCACCACGAGCCGGACGCTCGAGGAGTAGGTGAGGTACGGGCCGCCGTCGCTGCTGATCACCAGCTCCTGCGTGAACGCGGCCTCCTCGACGCCCGGGTAGGCGAGCACGCCCTCACCACGCCACCGGCCCACGAGCCATGCGAGCGGGTAGACCTCGGGCGCCAGCCCCTCGGGCAGCACGAACGGCATGGTGCCTCCCTGACGGACGGCGGTCGGAGCGGACGGCGGGGGGCCTGGAGGCCCGCCGGTCAGCGCTGGCCCTGGTAGAGCTTGTAGACGGACAGCGCCGCGAACCAGCCGATCGCCAGCGTGGTCACGGCGAGCAGGGAGATGAAGAAGATCTCGAGCCCGGACATGCGCCCATGGTAACGACGGAGGGCAGATCCCCCGTCGGACCCGCGGGCGACCGGCACCCGCCCGGGGTCCGACGACCACTGGCTAGCCTGGCGCCATGACGCGCACCCTGGTGGTCAAGACCACCTCCGGCACCGACCGGCCCGAGGCCGCCAACCAGGCCTTCACCGTGGCGGCGGCCGCGGTGGCGGCGGGCGCGGACGTCAGCGTGTGGCTCACCGGCGAGGCGAGCTGGTTCGCGCTCCCCGGACGCGCTGCCGACCTGGAGCTCGACCATGCGACACCGCTGACCGAGCTCCTCGACCTGCTGCTGACCGACGGCCGCGTGACGTTGTGCACGCAGTGCGCCGTCCGCCGGGGCATCACCGCGCAGGACGTGCTGCCCGGGGTGCGGATCGCCGGCGCCGCGGTCTTCGTCGAGGAGGTCCTGGCCGAGGGTGCGCAGGCGCTCGTCTACTGAGCACCGCCGGGCGGTCGACGGCTCCGGCGCCCCTCGACGGCGACCGACCAGCGACCGGCCGCCTACCGCATGCTGCGGGCACCGCGCAGCCGCAGGCCCAGCAGGTACAGCTCGCACCCGAGGCACAGCCCGAACGCGGCGTTGAGGAAGGCCGCGACCAGGGCGAGCGCCGCCCCCACGGTGATGGCGAGCGGCGCGCCGAGCAGGGCGACCAGCAGCCCTGCGCCGGTGACCAGCAGGCCGACCAGCTGGGCGAACCGCGGCGGCCGCGGGTCCTCGCGCTCGGTCGGCGGTGCCAGCCGGGGCGCCACGACCCGGCGGTAGAGCTGGCCCTGCCAGGTGCCGGGCACCCCGCGGGCGACGCCGAGCGCGAAGCTGGCGACGACGAGCGCGAGCAGGACGGTGGCCGCCGCGCCGGTGCCCAGCAGAAGGACGGCGACGAGCAGGACGGCGGTGAGCGCGGCACCGAAGCGCGGGCCGCGGGGGTCGACGCCGGCGGGCGCCGACACCGGTGCGATGACGGACGTGGACATGGGGGACTCCGGAGGCTGCAGGGGTGTGCGCCGAGGCGCCGGGGCACGGGGCCGAGACCACCGGAGCCGGGGCGGTGCGCGTGCCAGGCACGAGCACCGGGACCGCGGCGGGGCCGGACGCCCTCCGCCGCAGCGGGGACGTCAGCCGGCGGTGGTCCCGCGCGGACAGCCGTCGGCCGGGGGCGGGCATGCCTCCAGGGCAGCGAGCGCCTGACGCCGGTCGGTCGCACCGGACATCCGTCCGACGACGACACCGGCGCCGTCGAGCAGGAGGACCGTGGGCGTGCGCATCACGTCGAAGCGTCGCACGAGGTCGAGGTGCTGCGCCACGTCCAGGTCCACATGGCGGACGCCCGGCTCTTGAGCAGCGAGATCCGCCAGCACCGCGTGCGTGCGCCGGCAGGGCGTGCACACCTCGCTGGACAGCTGCACGAAGGTGGCCCGGGCGCCCGGTTCGGCGCCGATCTCCGCGCTCGTCAGCCGCTCCACGCCGTCGTCGTGACCGTGCGGCCCGCCCGCCGCGTCCGCCGCCGCGAGCACCGCCGTCGGCACCGCCGTGAACCGGCCGTTGCGCCGCTGCCACGCCACCCCGAGCAGCGCAGCCGCCGCGAGCACCGCCAGGACCAGGACCACCCGCGCCACGGTCACCGGACCAGCACCCGCCCCACCACGTACAGCACCATGCCGGTGACGCACACCGGCAGCGCCACCGCGGCCAGCGCCGGCATCCGGCGGCGGAGCTCAGGCATGCCGTCGAACAGGGCGTCCATCGAGGCCACCAGCACGCCGACCGCGCCGCCGAGCAACGCGCCGACGGCGGGGGTGATCGGCGACAGCGGGATGCCCACCAGGGCACCGGCCCCCGCCGCGACCAGCACCGTGGACACCGCGCTGAGCCAGCGGGCCAGCGCGATCGCCGAGACGGCGGACCCCACCGCGAGCGCGATCGCCCCGACCACCACCAGCGCGGTGCCGCCGGTGAGCGCGTCGGCCGCAGCCCAGCCGGAGGCGGTGAGCGCGATCACCGAGCCGGCGGCGGTGCCGGACACCGACTCGACCATCCGCACCCGCCCGTCACGCCGCAGCAGCTCGTTGACGAAGCAGAGCAGCAGCGCCGCCGCCATCGCGATCGAGAGTGCCGACAGGTCCGAGCTGGCGGTCGCGAAGGCCACCGCGTACAGCGCCCCGGCCCCTGCCAGGCCCACCACGGCCGACGAGCCCGGGGGGAACGGCAGCCGGGCGAGCCACGGCCAGCCGATCGCCAGCAGCACGACCAGCACGAACGCGGCCACGACGAGCGCCGTCGGGCTGAGGAAGCCGGCGAGCGCGACGGCCGCGGCGAGCGCGGCGGTGGCCACCGATCGGGTGGCGATCGTCATGCCGCTCCACCCTGCCCCGGACCGCTGGGCGCAGGCGGCCGAGCGGGGGCGGTGGTCAGCACGCAGGGATTCTCGCAGATGCCGCGGAGCGGGCGGGTCGGCGTGCAGAGCCCGACCACGCGGTACCGTGTGGTCACTCGCACGCCTGGAGGCCCTGGTGGCAGAACTCCTGCTCCTTACTCCGGCGTCTGGGGGGTCCGCGCAGGTGCTGCCCGCACTCGGCCTGCTGTCGCACCGGGTGCGGGTCCTACCGGTGGAGCCGTCCGCTCTGGTGGACGCCCCGGACGCGGACATCGTCGTGCTCGATGCGCGACGTGACCTGGTGACGGCACGCACCACGTGCCGGCTGCTGCGCGCCACCGGTCTGACGGTCCCGCTGATCCTGGTGCTGACCGAGGGCGGACTCACCGTGGTGACCGCCGAGTGGGGCGCGGACGACATCGTCCTGGAGAACGCCACGCCTGCCGAGGTGGAGACCCGCTTCCGGCTGGTGATGGAGCGCGCGGCCACCGCAGCCTACGAGGACGCCCCCCTGGAGATCAGCGCCGGCGACCTGAACATCGACCCGGGCGGCTACACGGCCCGGCTGCGGGGCCAGCCGCTCGACCTCACCTACAAGGAGTTCGAGCTGCTGAAGTACCTGGTGCAGCACCCCGGTCGGGTGTTCACCCGCGCGCAGCTGCTCCAGGAGGTCTGGGGCTACGACTACTACGGGGGCACGCGCACGGTCGACGTCCACGTGCGACGGCTCCGCGCCAAGCTGGGCCCCGAGCACGAGCAGCTGATCGGCACCGTGCGGAACGTGGGCTACCGGTTCGACCCGCCGAAGGAGCCGCGTCGTGGCGCCGACGAGCGCGCCGGCCTGCCGGAGGCAGCGGGCCTGTAGGGGCCGGTAGCCTGGCTGGCGGTGTGCCGGGAAGCCTGGTCGGCGTCCTGCTGCCGACCCCGGAGACCGCCGTGCCGCACCTCGATCCGCGTCCCCCGAGCCACTCGCCGCGTCCCGCGGCTCGACTCTTCGCAGCGCTGAACCCCGCGAGCGAGCGCAACCTCCTCGACACGCTCCGGGACGAGCGCACCGGGGCCGTGCTGCTCCTGGTCGCCACCGCGCTGGCACTGCTGTGGGCGCGGCTGTGGCCCGCGGCCTACCGCGCGACGTGGACCACGGCGGTGGGTCCCGCGGCGCTGCACCTGCACCTCGGGCTCGGGCGGTGGGCGACCGACGGGCTGCTGGCGGTGTTCTTCTTCGTCGTCGGGCTGGAGCTCAAGCGTGAGCTGGTCACCGGGGAGCTGCGTCGGCCGGCCTCGGCCGTCGTCCCGGCCGTCGCCGCCGTCGGCGGCATGGCGGTCCCGGCGCTGATCTACCTCGCGGTCAACCTCGGGTCGGCGGGCGGCCGGCCGGAGGGCTGGGCGGTGCCGACGGCCACCGACATCGCGTTCGCCGTGGGTGTGCTGTCGCTGGTGGGCCGTTCGTTGCCCGCCTCCCTGCGCGCCTTCCTGCTCACCCTGGCCGTGGTGGACGACCTGCTCGCCATCGTCGTGATCGCCGTCGTCTACGCGAGGACGCTGTCCGTGCTGCCGCTGCTCGGCTCCGTGGCCGCGATCGGGCTGTTCGCCGTGCTGGCCCGAGCGACGCGCCCGCCCGTGTGGCTGCTGCTGCCGCTGGCAGCGCTCGCCTGGGCCCTGCTGCACGCGTCCGGGGTGCACGCCACCATCGCCGGGGTGCTGCTGGGCCTGACGGCACCGACCGGCACGCCATCCGGTGCCGCGCCGGGCTCCGCTTCCGTGGCGGAGCGGTGGGAGCACCGGTGGCGCCCGCTGTCCGCGGGGTTCGCCGTGCCGGTGTTCGCGCTGGCCGCCGCGGGCGTCGACGTCTCCGGGGGCGTGCTGCGTGCGGCCCTCGAGGACCCGGTCGCGCGCGGCGTCGCCCTGGGCCTGGTGGTGGGCAAGCCGCTCGGGATCGTCGCTGCCACCTGGGCCGTCTCACAGTTCACCCGGGCGCGCCTGGCACCGGCGCTCGACTGGGCGGACGTGCTCGGGGTGGGGCTGGTGGGCGGGATCGGCTTCACCGTGTCGCTGCTGGTGGGCGGGCTCGCGTTCGGCTCCGGGACCCCGCAGGACGAGCACGTGGTGGTCGCCGTGCTCGTGGCGTCGACCGTCGCGGCGCTGGCGGGCGGCGTCGTGCTCGCCTGGCGCGACCGCGTCCACCACCGACGCACGCTGCTGGCCACCGGGTAGGTTTCGTCCCGATGACCACCGTCGACTCCGCCGAGCTTGCCGTCGACGGCCCCTGGCAGCACCGGTTCGTGCCGGCCAACGGCGCGCGCTTCCACGTGGCCCTGGCCGGACCCGACGAGCGGGACGCGCCCCTCGTGGTGCTGCTGCACGACTTCCTGACCTACTGGTGGGCGTGGCGGCACCAGCTGCCGGCACTCGCCGAGGCCGGGTACCGGGTGGCCGCGATGGACGTGCGCGGCACCGGCCAGTCGGACAAGCCGCCGCACGGCTACGACGCACCGACCCTGGCCGCCGACGTCGCCGGGGTGATCCGTTCCCTCGGTGCCGGTCAGGCCGTGCTGGTCGGTGCCGGCACCGGCGGGCAGCTGGCCTGGGCCACCGCAGCCCTGCACGGCGACATCGTCCGAGCCGTCGCAGGGCTGTCCAGCCCGCACCCTCTCGATGCGGCGACCGCCACGGTGCGCCCCGCGGCGGCCCGTCACCTCGCGTACGCCCAGCTCCCGTCGTTCCCCGAACGGGCGCTCACCGACGGCGACCTCGGGGCACGGCTGCTCGCTGCGTGGAGCGCCGGCCGTGGCCGGCCCGACGCGGCCGCCATCGACGCCTACACGCGCGCGCTGCAGGTGCCGTTCGCCGCGCACAGCCAGCTCGAGCAGGTGAGATGGCTGCTGCGGTCCCGCCCTCGCCTCGACGGCCGACGCTACCTCGCTGCCTTCGAGCACGCGCGCCCGCTGCCGACGCTTCAGGTGCACGGCGACCGCGACGGCTTGTACGCACCCCCCGCCGCGGCGCTGCGCAGGTCCACGGCTGCCGCACTGGCTCGCCCGTACCGCTACGAGCTGCTGCGCGGCGCGGGCCACTACCTGTCCGACGAGGCCCCCGAGCGGCTCACCACCCTGCTCCTCGACTGGCTGTCCGAGATCCGGCTCTAGCGAGCGTCCGTCGCCGGCTCCGGCCCTCAGCCCTTCACCATCGCGGCCGCGCGGACGGGGTCGTTCTCGCCGATCCCCGCGGACGGGCACAGCGCGAACACCGGGCACGCCCCGCAGGCCGGCTTGCGGGCGAAGCAGGTGCGCCGCCCGTGGAAGATCAGGTGGTGCGAGGCCATCGTCCAGTCCTTGCGCGGCAGCAGGGCGCAGAGGTCCTGCTCCACCTGGACCGGGTCGTCGCTGCCGGTGAGCCCGAGGCGGCCGGAGAGCCGCAGCACGTGCGTGTCCACCGGGAGCCCGGGCACGCCGAACGCGTTGCCGAGCACCACGTTCGCCGTCTTGCGGCCCACGCCGGGAAGCGTCACCAGGTCCTTCATCGTCGGTGGCACCTCGCCGCCGAACCGCTCCACGAGCGCCTGCCCGATCCCGATCACTGCCCGCGTCTTGGCCCGGAAGAACCCCGTGGGACGCAGGATCTCCTCGAGCTCCTCCGGATCGGCCGCCGCGATGGACGCCGCGTCCGGGAACCGTGCGAACAGCGCGGGCGTGGTCAGGTTGACGCGGACGTCGGTGGTCTGCGCGGACAGCACCGTGGCCACCAGCAGCTCGAACGGGGTGCGGAAGTCGAGCTCGATGTGCGCGTCCGGGTACCGCACCGCCAGGGCCCGGTCGATCCGACGGGCGCGGCGGGTGCGGGCCAACGACGACTCGTCCGGGACCAGGGCCACGCAGGCAGGGTACGCGGGCCCTCCGACAGTCCTCCTGTCGAGTGAATTTGGACGCCCGTCCGGGTCGGTGCACTCAAGTCCGCGCCCCCATGTCCCGAATCAGACGTCGACGGGTCACCGAACGGAGGACACCAGGGGATGACCGCACCGCTGGTCCTCGACGTGCGCTCCCTCCGCCTCGACCACCGAGCCCTGCGCGCCGAGCGGTCCCGCGTGAGCTGGTGGCGGCGACTCGTCCGCGCGCGCCTCGACCTGCTCGTGGCGCGCGCGGTCGGCCCCCAGCCACTCGGCGAGGAGCTCGCGTTCCAGCTCCCCCTCGACGTGGGGCTGGACGTACCACGGCCCGACGAGCTCGAGGCCGTGCTGGGCGGTCACCGCACCGGGACCGACCTCGAGCAGCTCGACGCCCTGCGCGAGCTGGACCACCGGCTGGTGCGCTACCAGGAGGGTGTCGAGGCTGCGCTCGCCCGTGTGACGGAACGCCTGATCACACACCTCGCGTGGCATCCCGACGCGCTGCTCGGACCGGTGCCGGGGCACGACCGGTGCACCTGACCTGCGCCGCTCCCATGGGGCACACTGAGCGGTGACGGGGTCCCCACGACCCCGGCGTGGAAGGTGGGCTGATCGTGGCTGACGACGTGGTGCTGACCGCCCCGCTGTTCGCGGGCCTCGAACCCGGGTCCGCACGGGCGCTGATCGCGTCGATGAAGAGCATCGACATCGGCCGCGGCGACGTGCTGTTCCACGAGGGCGAGCCCGGCGACCGCCTCTACGTGATCCGCGAGGGCAAGGTCAAGCTCGGCACCCGGTCCAGCGACGGCCGCGAGAACCTGCTCGCGGTGCTCGGCCCCGGCGAGATGATCGGCGAGCTCTCCCTGTTCGACCCAGGCCCGCGCACCGCCACCGCCACCGCCGTCTCCGACTCCGTGGTGCTGGAGATGGGGCACCACGACCTGCAGACCTGGCTCGCCGCGACCCCCGCGGTCGCCGAGCACCTGCTCCAGGCCCTGGCCCGCCGGCTGCGGCGCACCAACGAGGCGCTGGCGGACCTGGTGTTCTCCGACGTGCCGGGCCGCGTGGCGAAGGCGCTGCTGGACCTGTCCAGCAGGTTCGGCCGGCCGGTGGAGGACGGCATCCGCGTGGCGCACGACCTCACGCAGGAGGAGCTGGCTCAGCTGGTCGGCGCCTCGCGCGAGACGGTGAACAAGGCGCTCGCGGACTTCGCGGCCCGCGGCTGGGTACGCCGCGAGGGGCGTGCCGTGGTGCTCCTGGACGTCGAACGGCTGGAGCGGCGAGCGCGCTGAGGACCGCCGGCGGCTCAGGGGGCGCCCGTCCGCTCGGCGGACGCCCTGCGGCTCAGGCGACCTCGACGACCAGCTCGACCTCGACCGGCGAGCCCATCGGCAGCGCGGCGACCCCGACGGCCGACCGCGCGTGCACGCCGGCCTCCCCGAGCAGCTGGTGCAGCAGCTCGCTGGCGCCGTTGACGACCGCCGGCTGCCCGGTGAACGTCGGGTCGCTCGCGACGAACCCGACCACCTTCACCACCCGCACCACCCGGTCCAGCGCCGCCACCGGGTCACCGCCCGGGCCCGCCAGCAGGCTCCCCACCGCGGCGAGCGCGTTCAGCACCGCGACCCGCGCCTGCTCCGTGGCGACGGGTGGCGGGACCTGCCCCGGCGTGAGCCCCACCAGACCGGTGACGGGCAGGCCGCCGGAGACGAACGGCAGCTGACCCGACGTCCACACGTGGGCGCCGGTACGCACCGCCGGCACGTAGGCGCCCACGGGCGCCGCAGTGGACGGGAGCTGCAGACCGAGCTCGGTCAACCGCTCTGCGACGGACATCACGCCTCCCGAGGCCGCTTGAGATAGGCGACGAGGTTGCCGTCCTGCCCCTGCAGAACGGTCACCAGCTCCCAGCCGTCCGTACCCCACTGGTCGAGGATCGCCTTGGTGGCGTGGACGATCAGCGGGACGGTCGCGTACTCCCAGGCAGTGGCCATGAGCCCACCCTAGGCGACGCCCCGTCAACGGTCAGCCGAGCCCGGCACGACTCAGACGGGGCTGGACCGCGCCTCTCCCGCGGTCGCCAGCTCGCTGCGCCACGAGCGGACCTCGGGACGGCGCCGCAGCAGCGCACGGCGCTCGCGCTCCGTCATGCCGCCCCAGACCCCGAAGTCCGCCCGGCTGTCGAGCGCGTCCGCGAGGCACTCGATCCGCACCGGGCAGGTGCCGCACACGGACCGCGCGTCACGCTGCGCGGAACCCTCGACGAACAGTGCGTCCGGTGCCAGCTTGCCCTTGCCGCAGGCTGCCGACGCCGTCCAGTGCCCCTCTCGCGATGTCCAGGTCATCGCGCACCTCCTTCTCGCGCGGGCACCCCCCCGAGTGCCCCCTTGAAGGCGGACCGTACCGGTCGGTATGGCCTCTTGACGAGCCGCCGTTCGGGTCATTCCTCCTGGTGAGGGGCGTGGGAGCGCTGCCAGATCAATCCGTCTGACGCCCTCTTCCGAGCTCGCGGCCCGATCTGCCTGTCCAGAGGGGGTGACGGGGACGAACGTCCTCGTCGTCGGACACGCCGACCGCAGGTGTGCACATCCCGTGCAGACCCCCTGACGCACCGGTGCCCCGGGCGCCCCCTCCAGGACCGCCGGTTACCCTGGCGAGCATGGCGTCCCCTGCCCGCTCGCGCGGTCGCTTCATCCGCCCTGGCCAGGCGCTGGCCCTGCTCCTGGCACTCGTGCTCGTCGCCGGTGTGGGCGGTGTGCTCACGGCCGGCCTGGCCCTGCCTGCCGTCGCCGCGGCCAACAGCGCCACGAGCCTGACCGTCCAGGCCTTCAACGGCCTGCCGACGGAGCTGGAGCAGAAGACGCTGCCGCAGAAGTCGACCATCCTCGCCGCGGACGGCAAGGTGCTCGCCACCTTCTACGACCAGAACCGCGTGGTCGTCCCGCTCTCGGACATCGCGCCGATCATGCAGAAGGCCGTCATCGCGGTCGAGGACAAGCGGTTCTACCAGCACGCGGGGATCGACCCGCAGGGCATGGCGCGGGCGGCGGTCAACACCCTGATCGGTCAGAAGGAGGGCGCCTCGACGCTGACCCAGCAGTACGTGAAGAACGTGCTGATCGAGTCGGCGCTCGCCATCCAGGACCCGGCCCAGCGGGCGCAGGCGCTCGCCGACGCGCGTGACAGCAGCGGCGCCGCGGGCATCGCACGCAAGCTGCGTGAGGCGAAGCTGGCGATCACGCTCGAGAAGACGATGACCAAGGACCAGATCCTGGAGAAGTACCTCAACATCGCGCAGTTCGGTGCCTCCTCCATCTACGGGGTGGAGTCGGCGGCCGAGTACTTCTTCGGCAAGCACGCCAAGGACCTGACCTACCTCGAGGCGGCGACGATCGCGGGGATCACGCAGAGCCCCACCAAGTGGGACCCGGTGCTGAACCCCGTGGACTCCCAGAACCGCCGGAACACCGTGCTCGACCTGATGTACCAGCAGGGTTACATCACCCAGGCCGAGCACGACAAGGGCGTCGCGACCCCGCTGAAGGACACGCTGCACGTCACGCCGATCAAGCAGGGCTGCATGACCGCCGGCGACGTGGTGGCCGGCTCCGGCTTCTTCTGCGACTACGTCACCAAGGTGATCATGAACGACCCGGCCTTCGGCAAGACCCAGGCGGACCGCCAGGCGCTGCTGTACCGCGGCGGGCTGACGATCACCACCACGCTGATCCCGTCCGAGCAGACCGCGGCCGACCAGGAGGTCAAGGCGGGGGTGCCGGTGAACGACCCGTCAGGCATCGGCAGCGCGTTGGTCTCCGTGGAGCCGGGCACCGGCAAGATCACGTCGATGGCGCAGAACCGCATCTACAACCCGATGCAGCAGCACGCCGCCGACGAGACCTCGCTGAACTACAACACGAGCTTCGAGTACGGCGGTTCCAGCGGCTTCTCGCCAGGTTCGAGCTACAAGGCCTTCACGCTCCTGGAGTGGCTGCGGCAGGGCCACTCGCTCACCGAGAAGGTCAACGCCACACCGCTGCAGTACAACATGTCGCAGTTCAAGTCCTGCAACGGGCGGCTCTCGGGCGTCTACAAGTTCAGCAACTCCGAGAGCAACCAGAACTACCCGCAGACCGTGCTCAGCGCCACGGCGAACTCGGTGAACTCCGCCTACATCGCGATGGGCCTGCAGCTGAACCTCTGCAACATCGTCAACGGTGCCGGGGCCCTCGGGGTGCTGCGGGCCGGCGACCCGAGCACGAAGGACGCCTCCGGGCAGCCCTGGGGCGGCGTGCCCTTCGGCGCGTACCCCGGCAACATCCTCGGTTCCGAGCAGACGACGCCGCTCATGATGGCCGGCGCCTACGCCGCGTTCGCCTCGGGCGGCATCTACTGCAAGCCGATCGCGATCACCAGCGTCACCGACTCCAGCGGGAACAAGCTCAACGTGCCGAGCGCGGACTGCCAGCAGACGGTTGAGCCGCAGTACGCGGCGGCCATCGACTACGCCCTCAGCGGCGTGTGGAACGGCACGGCCAAGACCGTCGGCGCCCCGCCGTTCCCCGCAGCCGGCAAGACCGGTACCACGACGTTCAACGAGGAGCTCTGGTTCATCGGGTTCACTCCGCTGCGGGCCACCGCCTCGTGGGCCGGCCAGGTCACCGACCAGCAGAAGACGCTGCACGGCGAGACGATCAACGGCCACACGTACTACCAGGGACCGTTCGGGGCCGACATCGCGGCGCCCACCTGGAAACGGTTCATGATGCGGATCATGGCGGGGCAGAACGTGCCCGCCTTCCCGACCGTGAGCAGCGAACAGCTGTACGGCAAGCAGGTCTCCGTGCCGTACGTCGTCGGGCAGCCGCAGGACCAGGCGACCCAGACCCTGCAGGGCGCAGGCTTCAACGTCCAGGTGTCCCCCAACCAGGTGCAGTCCACCGTCCCGGCCGGGTCTGTGGCGAGCCAGTCGCCGACGGGGACCGCGACCGCGGGGTCGACCGTCACGCTGGTGATCTCGAGCGGGCAGCCTGCGCCGGCGGCACCGGCACCGGCGCCGACCCCGCAGACGGGCCCTGGTGCCTCCGGCAACGCGCCGGGCAAGAGCGGCGGCTGATGGGCGCCCTGACCCGTACCACGGGCGCGCTCGCGCTGGCCGGCGCGGGCGCGCTCGCGTGGGGGGCCCTCGTCGAGGTGCACTGGTACGCCCTCCGTGAGGTGACCGTGCCCGTGCTGGCACCCGGCCAGGCTCCGCTGCGGGTGCTGCACGTCTCCGACCTGCACCTGACGCCGGACCAGCGCCGCAAGGTGGACTGGGTGCGCGACCTGGCGACGACGCGGCCCCACCTCGTCGTGGACACCGGGGACAACTGGGGGCACCTCGACGCCATGCCGGCGCTCCTCGAGGCGCTCGAGCCGCTGCTGGAGGTGCCCGGGGCGTTCGCGCTGGGCTCCAACGACTACGTCGCGCCGCGACCCAAGAACCCGGCTCGCTACCTGCGCAGCGACGCCCGCCAGGCCCACGTGGAACCCGTCCCCCTGCCGTGGCGCGAGCTGGTCCGCCGGTTCACGTCGGCCGGCTGGGTGGACCTCGACAACCATCGTGGGGTGCTCGACGTCGACGGCCGGCGGATCTCCCTGGTGGGCACGGACGACGCACACCTGGACATGGACCGGTTCCCGGCCGCGGGCGGGCCGGACGACGTCCGCGGAGGTGACGTGCCGGTGGACCTGCACATCGGGGTCACGCACGCGCCGTACCGGCGGGTGCTGGACGCGATGCTCGCCGACGACGTGGACCTGGCGATCGCGGGGCACACCCACGGCGGACAGCTGGGGCTGCCGTTCTGGGGCGCGCTGGTGACCAACTCCGACCTGGACAACCGCCGGGCCAAGGGGCTGCACGGATGGCCGGGCCCGCGTCCGGACCGGCCGGGTGGCGCGGACTCCATGTGGCTGCACGTCTCCGCCGGGCTGGGCACCTCCCCCTACGCGCCCGTGCGGTTCGCCGTCCGGCCCGAGGCGACGCTGCTCACGCTCGTCTCACGCTGAGGGCGATTTCCTCGCCCGTCCCGAGGTCGGCTATCCTTGCCAGGTTCCTCCGGGGTGTGGCGCAGCTTGGTAGCGCGCTTCGTTCGGGACGAAGAGGTCGTGGGTTCGAATCCCGCCACCCCGACCCGGAGACGACGAAGGCCCTTGACCGGCAGCAGTGCTGGTCAAGGGCCTTCGTCGTGGTCGGGCGCGGCGCCCGGCAGACTGGTGCAGGTGAGCGCCGCCCCCGCCGACCTGCTGGCCGCCCTGGCCGACCTGCCCGGCGTGCCCGCCGCCGTGGAACGCGCCCGGGACGCCGGGACCGCGCTGCGCCGGCACCCCGCGATGCGACGCCGGTGGGCCGAGGTCCGGCTGCGGGCCGGTCTCGAGGTCGCCCGCGGCAGCGCCGCGCTGGACGGTGCGCGGGTGCCTGCCGAACGGGTGCGGGCCGTCGCGGCCGGCGCCGCGGACCACGACCCCGTGACGGCGGTGGTCGCCGGCGTCGTGCGGGCACAGGCGACGGTGGAGCACCTCATGCCGGACCTCGGCGCTCCCGGAGGCACCGTCGGGCCGTTCGCCGGTCTGCCGCTCGGCCAGCTGCTCGCGCGGCTGCACGCGGTCGCCGCGACCGGACGAGTGCCCGACGACGAGCTGGGCCGCCCGCGCGGCGACCGCGCGACCGCCGACCTGGCCGGCCTGGGACCGGCACCCGGGGGTGCCGAGGTGGCCGACCGACTGGCTGCACTGGCCGAGGTGACCCGGCACACGCCGGCGCCTGCCGCCGTGGTGGCGGCGCTGGTGCACGGAGAGCTCCTGGCGCTGCGGCCGTTCACCACCGCCAACGGGGTGGTGGCCCGCGCCGCCGCACGGCTCGTCGTGACCACCGGAGGGCTGGACCCGACCGGGTGCGCCCTGGCGGACTGCGTCTGGGCGGACGCCCCGCTCGTCTACCAGGCGGCCGCGGCAGGGTTCGTGACGGGCGAGCCGGACCGGGTGGCGCACTGGCTCACGCTGTGCGCCGAGGCGGTCGCCGACGGTGCGCAGCGCGCAGCCACGCTGGCCGACGAGGTGCTGACCGGCTGAGCGCCGCGCCTGCGTCAGGCGGTGGCGAACCGGCGGGCGACGAGCAGCTCGGCCACCTGGATGGCGTTCAGCGCGGCACCCTTGCGCAGGTTGTCGTTGGACACGAACAGCGCGAGACCGCGGCCCTCCGGCGCACCCTCGTCGGACCGGATGCGGCCCACGTACGACGGGTCCTTGCCCGCGGCGAGCAGCGGCGTCGGCACGTCCTCCACCTGGACGCCGGGCGCGTGCGCCAGCAGCTCGTAGGCGCGCTCGACGGACAGGGGCCGCTCGAACTCGGCGTTGATCGAGAGGGAGTGACCCGTGAACACCGGCACGCGCACGCAGGTGCCGGACACCAGCAGCTCGGGGATCTCGAGGATCTTGCGCGACTCGTTGCGCAGCTTCTGCTCCTCGTCGGTCTCGCGCAGGCCGTCGTCCACCAGGTTGCCGGCGAACGGGACCACGTCGAACGCGATGGTGCGCGGGAACTTGACCGGGTCGGGGAACTCCACCGCCGAACCGTCGTGCACCAGCGCGAGCGTGTCCTGCTCCACGGCGGCGCGCACCTGCGCGTCGAGCTCGCGCGCACCGGCCACGCCCGCACCGGAGGTGGCCTGGTAGGTGGAGACGATCAGACGGCGCAGCCCGGCCTCGTCGTGCAGCGGCTTGAGCACCGGCATCGCGGCCATCGTCGTGCAGTTCGGGTTGGCGACGATACCCAGCGGGATCTCGTCGAGCGCGTGCGGGTTCACCTCGCTGACCACCAGCGGCACCCGGGGGTCCTTGCGCCAGGCGGAGGAGTTGTCCACGACGAGCGCACCGGCGGCAGCGAACCGCGGGGCCTGCTCCTTGGACGTCGCACCGCCGGCGGAGAACAGCGCGATGTCGATGCCGGACAGGTCCGCCGTGGCGACGTCCTCCACCGTGATCTCGTCGTCCGCCCACGGCAGCGTGGTGCCGGCGGACCGCGCCGAGGCGAAGAACCGGATGCTGCCCACGGGGAACTCGCGCTCGGCCAGCAGCCGTCGCATCACCCCGCCCACCTGGCCGGTGGCGCCCACCACCGCGACGTTCAACCCGCTCATCCCGCTCACCGCCCCGTCCCGCCGTACACGACGGCCTCGTCCGACTCCGTGTCCAGCCCGAACGCCGTGTGCACCGCGCGGACCGCCTCGTCGAGCGAGTCGGCCCGGGTGACCACGGAGATCCGGATCTCGGAGGTGGAGATCATCTCGATGTTGACGCCCGCCTCCGAGAGCGCGCCGAAGAACTTGGCCGAGACACCGGGGTGCGAGCGCATCCCCGCGCCGATCAGCGAGAGCTTGCCGATGGTGTCGTCGTACTGCAGCGACGAGTAACCGATCTGGTCGTGGTGCTCGGCCAGTGCGGCCATCGCGACGCTGCCGTCCGTGGCCGGGAGGGTGAACGAGATGTCCGTCAACCCGGTGCGGGCCGCGGACACGTTCTGCACGATCATGTCGATGTTCACGCCGGCGCCGGCCACCTCGGTGAAGATCATGGCGGCCTTGCCCGGCACGTCCGGGACGCCGACCACGGTGATCTTGGCCTCCGAGCGGTCGTGCGCGACGCCGGAGATGATCGGCTGCTCCACGGGAACCTCCTGGGTGGGATCGGGCGCGTCCGTGACGAGGGTGCCCGTGTGGGTGGAGAACGACGAACGCACGTGCACCGGCACCTGGTACCGGCGGGCGTACTCGACGCACCGGAGCATCAGCACCTTCGCGCCGCTGGCGGCCATCTCCAGCATCTCGTCGTAGCTGATCCGGTCCAGCTTGCGTGCGGACGGGACGATGCGCGGGTCGGCCGTGAACACGCCGTCGACGTCGGTGTAGATCTCGCAGACGTCCGCCTCGAGCGCGGCCGCCAGCGCGACGGCGGTGGTGTCGGAGCCACCGCGGCCGAGCGTCGTCACGTCGTTGGTCGCCAGGTTGACGCCCTGGAAACCGGCGACGATGGCCACCTGACCCTTGGCTAGCGTCTTGGTGATGCGGCTCGGCGTGACGTCGATGATCCGCGCCTTGCCGTGCGTCTCGTCGGTGATCACGCCGGCCTGCTGGCCGGTGAAGCTCTTCGCCTCGACGCCGAGCTGGTCGATCGCCATCGCGAGCAGGGACATGGAGATCCGCTCGCCGGCGGTCAGCAGGATGTCCATCTCGCGCTCGGGCGGCAGCGGGGTCACCTGGTGGGCGAGGTCGATCAGCTCGTCCGTGGTGTCGCCCATCGCGGACACCACCACGACCACGTCGTTGCCGGCACGCCGGGCCTCGGCCACCCGCTTCGCGACGCGCTTGATGCTGCTGGCGTCGGCGACGGACGAGCCGCCGTACTTCTGCACGATGAGGGCCACGGGTTGCGCTCCGGGACTGGGCTCCGCGATCAGACCGCGATCGGACGAGGGGATCTCAGCGAGTCTACGGTCGGCCCAGGATGCGGACGGAGGGGTTTCCGCATGACGGACGGTCCGGCAGCACGAAGGACGGCGACGCAGGTGCGCGCGGGCCGGGCCCGGCCGGCTCAGCCGAGGACGTCGACCGCGAGGCGGACGATGAGCGCACCGACGACGACCACGAACACCACCCGGACGAAGGCGCTGCCCCGGGCCACGGCGGTCCGTGCGCCGAGATAGGCCCCCGCGATGTTGGCGCCGCCGACGAGCAGCCCGAGCCGCCACAGCGGCGCACCCTCGAGCGTGAACACCAGCAGGGCACCCAGGTTGGTGGCGACGTTGACGATCTTCGCCTGGGCGGAGGCCTCGAGGAACCCGTAGCCGACCACGCCGACCAGGGCGATCACCAGGAACGAGCCGGTGCCGGGACCGAGCAGCCCGTCGTAGGCACCGAGCAGCAGGCCGATCCCGAGGGCCAGGGCGAGATGGCGCCGCCCGGTCCAGCGCAGGTCGGTGGCTCGTCCGACGTGCGGGCGCGCCACCGTGTAGACGCCGACGAGCACCAGCGCCACGAGGATCACCGGCTTGAACACCGAGGTCGGCAGCAGCCCCGCCAGCGCGGCACCCCCGGCGGCACCGGCGAGCGCAGTCATGGCCATCGGCCCTGCGGTCGTGAGCCCCGGCTGCACTCGGCGGTAGTAGGTGGCGGCGCTCACCGACGTGCCGAGGACGCCGGCCACCTTGTTGGTGGCCAGCGCCTGCACCGGGGAGATGCCGGGGATCAGCAGCAGCGCCGGCAGCTGCACCAGCCCGCCGCCGCCGACCACCGCGTCCACCCAGCCGGCGGTGAACCCCGCCAGCATCAGCAGGGCGACGGCCGTGAGGGTCAGGTGCAGGCCGGACACGCTCACGGCGCGTGACCTTACAGCCCGTCCGGCGGCCGGCCCGCGGGCCTCGTCGCGCGGGTGCCCGCTCGGTTCGCGGGTGCCCGCTCGGTTCGCGGGTCGGCGACCGGCGGGCCGCCGGTGAACGTCAGGGCCGTCGAGGAGGCACCGACCCGTCACGAGGAAGGCCGGGGCCCTCGTCCCTCCTGGTCAGGGCTGCAGGGCGTCGTACTCCGCCTCGGCCGCGACGTCGTCGTCGACGTCCAGCCGCAGGTGGGCGAGGATCGTCTGGATGGTGCGCAGCACCGACGCGGCGCGCTCGCCCCAGTCCGACAGGTAGGAGAACTGCCACCACCAGAGGGCCTCGATCTCCTGGCCGGCCTCGTGGTGACGCAGACCCTGCGCCAGCGCCCCCGCGATCGCCACGAGGTCGCCGGAGACCGTCGCCTGCACCACCTCCGGACCGACCACCGGATCCGCCACCTCGGCGTACTCGTCGATCCCCTCGAACACGTTGACCAGGTTCGCGCGCAGCGGCTCGACGTCCGGGTCCGGGCCGATGTCCGGCTCGAAGCGCTCGGCCGGCACCACGTCGTTGATCGCGCCCAGCCGGGCTCCGGCAGCGATCACGTCGGACACCGCGAGCAGCAGCAGCGGCAGGGATGCCTCGGGCGCGGTGCCGGCCGCCACCTCGGTGACGGTGCTGAGGTAGCTGCGAGCCTCGTCTGCCATCGACCGTGCGATGGCGGCCAGGTCGGTCTCGGTCTCGGTCATCGTGCCGCTCCCCCTACGCGCTGATCCGGCGGCGGCCCTCGAAGGCTCGGCCGAGGGTCACCTCGTCGGCGTACTCCAGGTCCCCGCCCACCGGCAGCCCGGAGGCGAGGCGGCTGACGGCCAGGCCCATCGGCACCAGCAGCCGCGCGAGGTAGGTGGCGGTGGCCTCGCCCTCGACGTTGGGGTCGGTGGCCAGGATCACCTCGGTGACGGTGCAGTCAGCGAGGCGGCTGAGCAGAGACGCGATCCGCAGGTCGTCCGGGCCGACGCCGCCGATCGGGTTGATGGCGCCGCCGAGCACGTGGTACCGGCCACGGAACTCGCGGGTGCGCTCGATCGCGACGACGTCCTTCGCCTCCTCGACCACGCAGATCACGGCCGGCGACCGACGAGGGTCGCGGCAGATGCGGCACTGCGGCTCCTGGGCCACGTTGCCGCAGATCTCGCAGAACCGGACGCGGGCCTTGACCTCCGTCAGCGCGTCGGCCAGCCGACGGACGTCCGCGGGATCCGCCGACAGGATGTGGAAGGCGATGCGCTGGGCGCTCTTGGGACCGACCCCGGGCAGTCGCCCGAGCTCGTCCACCAGGTCCTGGATCGCGCCCTCATACACACGGTCAGCCTAGTTGGTCACCCGTCCGGCGGACCGGGGCGGCCGCGCGGCGCGGCCGGCGCGATCAGACGCCCGGGTCCTCGACCTGCTCGTCGATGACGGTGCCCCCGAGCAGGCGGGCCACCAGCGGGGCTCCCACCAGGCCCGAGCCGTCGATCAGCGGGTCGTCGGGCGACGGCTCGTCGGGCTCCGCGGACCACGTGACGGCGCTCGGCCGGGGGTCCGAGGCCGGAACGGGATCGCGCGGCACGTCTCGCGGGTCCTCGAACGGCACCTCGTGCTCCGGAGGGATCCAGTCCCCCGGCGGGATCTCGTCGAGGGGGTCGTCCGGGGGCTCGAGGTCCGGCGGCTCGTCCGCGGGGCGGTCCGCACCGGCCGTGGGGCGGCGGGTCGGCGCCGGACGCGCCTCGTCGCGGTCCTGGCGTGCACCCGACGAGCCCGGGCGGGAGGCTCCTGCGGCCGGCCGGCCACGGGAACCGCGAGCTGCCCCAGCGCTCGCCTCGGTCCCGGACGCCGCGGCGGCCACGGGGGCCGGAGCCGCGGCGGACGAGGACGCCGGTCGGCCCCAGGAGGCGGCGGCCTCGTCCACCGTCGGGATGGTGCGAGCACGGCCGGCCTGACCGCCGGGTGCGGCGGCCGCCGAAGGAGCCGGTGCCGAACCTCCCGGCGCCAGCGGCGCCGACACGTCGCCAGCAGCTGCGAGCACCCCCTCGACCCGCGCTTCGACGCCGAGCGTCTCCCGGAGTGCCTGCGCCACGGCCTCGGCATGGCTGCCGCGCTGGAACTGCTGGATGAGACCCGGCTGGGCGAACCCGAGCCGGAGCGTGGTCGCGTCGAGCTCGAGCACCTGCGCGTGCTGGCTGACCAGGGCGTGCGTCAGCAGCCGCAGCCCACGCAGGGTGCCCAGCACCTCGGGCCAGCGCCGCCGGAGCATCTCGGTGTCAGGCCCGGACGTGCCGGGGGCGGTCGGAGCGGTGGGCGGTACCGCAGGGCGAGGCGCAGGAGGTGCAGCGGGGGCCGGTGGGGCCGACGCCGACGTCCCGGGCTGCGGTCCCGTGGCGTGCCGCTCGGCCGGTGACGAGGCGGGGGCGGACTCGTGCACGGCAGTCTCGACGACCGGCCTCGGCTCCACCGCGCGGACGACGGGGCCGGCGGGAGCGGCTGGGGTCCCGGCAACCGACTCGGAGACGACTGGCGGAGCGACTGCCGGCGAGGCAGCGGCGGGCGGGGCTGCGGCGGGCGCGACGACGGCGGGCGCGGCTGCGGCACGGGCAGGTGCCGCGAC
>DAIDJQ010000227.1 GCA_027451305.1 Cellulomonas sp. | reverse complement strand
CTCGGCATGGGCGCGGCGCAGCGGTCAGACGCACGCCCAGGTGCACGCCGAGCTGCGGCGCCGATCGGGTGGCCCCGAGGTCGCGCTGGCCGACGTGGAGCAGCTGAACGCGCGGGTGGAGCTGGTCAGGCGCTGGTTCGTGGGCCGCTGACCGGTTGCGACGATCCGGTCGGGACGCGTTCGGTCGCCGGGGCGAGCTGCGGGGTGCGGGCGCCCGAGGAAAGGATCGGCTGCCGGCCCGCTGACGGGGAATCGCACGACGTGCATTGGGCATCCGCGGGATGGTGCTTCGAACCCTCGGCGTTCGCGGATGGGCGCGTCGAACATTCGGGTGCCGGAGAATTGCACCGTCGAACGGTGGCCCCAGGAATGGCGCACAGAACCTCCGGTCCCGGGTGCCCGGTGCCGGCCGTCGGGGTTGCGGCGTCCTCCTCCGCCACGTTTCTCAGGAGTAGAACGACGGGGCTGGGGCGCCCCTGCGCGGAGAGCTGCGGACCGGGCCGAACCGTCCAGAGCCCCGAGTTGCGGCTCGGTCACGGCATGCTTCATCCCTGTCACCTGCAGGAACAGGCTGCACGGCGCCCGCAGTGCAGCGCCGCGCATCGTCCGCCGACGACTGAGATGACGGTCTTGAAACGGGCGGATCGGGAAGGAGCCGCGGCCGTCGGGGCGGTTGTCGATCGCGCACCGCACCCGATTGCGGTCGGGTCGGTTTGTCAGTGGTCGACGGTAGCGTTCTTCAGGTCGGCAGAAGCCGGACGGCAGACAAGCAGAATGTGCAACGACGGGGGGTGGCGATGGACGGCACCGACGTCCGTGCTCCCGCGCACCCGATGGTCGACGCGTTGACGTCCGTCGTCGACCACGTGGTGGCCCTCGTCGAGTCGTCTGCCGAGGTCGAGCCGAGGCTGGAAGGACAGTCGGCCGTGGCCGTGCTGCTGGCCCTTCGTGCGCAGCTCGACCGTCTCGTCGTGGCGTCGGCACGTCTGTCCGTTCGGGTCGACGAGGACGGCTGGTGGGCGGTCGAGGGCGCGCGGTCGTTCCCGCACTGGCTCGCGGGTGCGAGCGGGATGCCGTTCCACCGTGCACGCGAGGTGCTGAGCACAGGTCGGGCCCTGCGTGACCACCTGCCCGCCACGGCCCGCGCCGCGCTCGCGGGCGAGGTCGGGGCGGACCAGGCCCACCTGCTGGCACGGCTTGCGCCGACGTCGGACGCGCGTCGTGCGGCGCTGGCCGCGCCGGAGCAGGAGTGCGGCGAGGAGTTCCTCGTCGCCCAGGCCAGCTCACTTCCCGCCGGCTCGTTCCGGCGGCTCGTGCAGCGCTGGGCGGCCGCCGCTGACCCGGAGGCGGACGAGCGTGGCTACCGTGACGCGTGCGAGCGCGAGCACGTGACGCTCTCGCCGACCAGCGGCGGCGTGCACCTGGCGGGGTTCCTCACCACCGAGCACGGCGCGCTGCTGAGCTCAGCTCTTGATGCCGTGCTCGTCCCACCCGCGCCGGACGACCATCGGACCACTCCTCAGCGTCGCGCCCAGGCGCTGGCGGACGTCGCACGGCTCTGCCTGGACCACGGGCTGGTCGGCACCGGCGCGGCCGTCCGTCCGCACCTCTCGTGCGTCGTCGACTTCGACACCCTGCGGCGGGCGGTGGACAGGGCGAGCGACAGCCTCGCCACCGCGCCCGACGGTTTCGCCACCGCGCCCGACGGCCGTTCCCGGCGCCATCGCCGCGACGAGCGCGACGGGGCCCTCGACCGCCCGTCACCCCGGCTACGGCTGACTCCGGTGGCCGACGTCGAGCGGTTCGCGGTGGCCGAGGTGCTTGGCGTCGGGCCTGTCCCCCCGTCCGTGCTGTCGAGGCTCGCCTGCGACTGCGAGATCAGCCGCATCGTCTTCGGTCCGGACTCGCAGGTGATCAACGCCGGCCGCGCGGAACGGACGTTCGCCGGCCCACGGCGCAAGGCCGTGATCGCCCGGGACGGCACCTGTCGATATCCCGGTTGCAGCGCACCACCCGCCCTGTGCGAGGTGCACCACGTCGACGGCTGGGCGGCCGGCCGTGGGGAGACCGACGTGAACCGGGGCGTCCTGCTGTGCTGGCACCACCATGACGTCGTGCACCGACGCGCGCTGCAGATCGGCACCTCCTCGGGCGGCGGGTTCGAGTTCCGGACCCGGCACGGACACCCGGTCGGGCGCTCCGCCTGAGCCGATGCCGAGGTCCCTGCGCCCAGATCCGGGTTCGGCGTCTCTCGGACCCTCGCCTCGGCGTCGCTATACCCGTCTCGGACCCTCGACTCGGCGTCGCTCCCCGTCTCGGACCCTCGCCGCCCGGCTCGCCCCGTCCCGTCGGAGCGGGAGGCGTCCGGGCGGTGTGGTTGCGCCCAGCGCCGGAAGCTCCCCGCCTGATGAACGGGCTAGACCCCGAGCCGCACGGTCACCGTGGGGACCGCCGCCTCGTCGGCGGACAACCGACGCGCACCGCGCGGCAGCTCGTCCCGAGAGGCCGAGTGCCGGGCCGCGGCCAGGCGTACCGCGTCGACGCCGGTCCACCGCTCGTCGGCCACGCCGGCCGCGATCAGGGGCACGTGCAGCGGCCGCAGGTGGGGATCGGGGCTGCGCCACTGCTCCGTCTGCCACTCGAGCACCTGGTCGGCCGGTCCGCTGACCAGCACCTCCTCCACCGCACGCCCGTCGGCCCCGAGGCGGCGCGCCGCCGCCTTCCGGCCGCCCACGCTCGCCTTCGACCGGGAGATCTTGGCCACGGGCTCCATCGAGCCGTCCGCACGCTCCCGGGCGACCATCTTGTAGACCATCCCGCAGGTCGGCGCCCCCGACCCGGTGACGACGGACGTCCCGACCCCGTAGGAGTCGACCGGGGCCACCGCCAGCGCCGCGATCGCGTACTCGTCGAGGTCGGACGTCACGACGATCGTCGTGGCCGTGGCGCCGGCTGCGTCGAGCTGGGTGCGGACCTCCTGGGCGAGCGCCGCGAGGTCCCCGGAGTCGAGCCGGATCGCCCCGAGCTCGGTGCCGGCCGCCTCGAGGGCGTGCTGCACCCCGGCGCGCACGTCGTAGGTGTCGACGAGCAGGGTGGTGCCGCGGCCCTGCGACGTGACCTGGGAGGTGAACGCCGACCGCTCGTCGTCGTGCACCAACGTGAAGGCGTGGGCTGCGGTGCCGATGGTCGGCAGCCCGTACCGGCGGCCGGCCTCGAGGTTGGACGTCCCCGCGAAGCCTGCGATCACCGCAGCCCTGGCGGCCGCCACCGCGGCGTCCTCGTGGGCCCGTCGCGCACCCATCTCCAGGCACGGTCGCCCGACCGCCGCACTGGTCATCCGGGAGGCCGCAGAGGCGATCGCGGAGTCGTAGTTGAGGATGGACAGCACCACCGTCTCCAGCAGCACGGCCTCGGCGAACGTGCCCTCCACCACCATCACGGGCGAGAGCGGGAAGAACGCCTCGCCCTCGGCGTACCCGACGACGTCGCCGGTGAAGCGGAAGTCCTTCAGGTACTCCAGCGTCCGGTCGTCGACCACCCGCTCGGCGGCCAGCCACTCCAGCTGCTCGGCACCGAACCGGAAGTCCTGCACGGCCTCCAGGACCCGCCCGGTGCCGGCGACCACGCCGTACCTGCGCCCGGGTGGCAGCCGCCTGGTGAACACCTCGAAGATGCACCGGCGGTCGGCGGTCCCGTCCGCCAGCGCCGCCTGCAGCATCGTCAGCTCGTAGCGGTCGGTCAGCAGGGCCGTGCTGGCGGTCATGGCGTCAACCTAGTTCTCTACAGTGGGGCGGTGCCCACCTCGACCGTGCCTGAGCAGGACGTACGGGCCGCGGAGCGGGCCGTGACGGCGTCGCCGTGGGTGACCATCGTCTGGAACGACCCCGTGAACCTGATGAGCTATGTCGCCTACGTCTTCCGGTCGTACTTCGGCTATCCCGAGCAGAAGGCCGAGCGGCTGATGATGCAGGTGCACAAGGAGGGTCGGGCCGTCGTCTCGTCGGGCACCCGGGAGGCGATGGAGGTCGACGTGCAGGCGATGCACGGCTTCGGCCTGTGGGCCACGCTGCAGCGCCAGGACGCCTGATGCGGGCATTCCGCTACACGTCCGGTGCGTACCGCGCAGAGCTCGACGCCGCCGAGCGTGAGGTGGTCGCGTCCGTCGTCGCGAACGTCGTCGAGCTGCTGGGCGGCGAGCTCCCGGCCGTGGCAGGCGGGTGGCCGGGGCTCGAGGGCGCGTACGACGAGACCGACACGCCTGGCGGTACCGACTCCTCCGGCGGCACCCGCGCCGTCCCCGGCGCCGATGCGCCCGACAGCAGCGGCGAGACCGCCGGTGCCGGGGACGACCCGGGCCACCCCGGCGGCACCTGGCACCTGCGCACCGAGCCGCTGCCGCCCCCGGACGACCCCGCGGTGCACCGCCTCCTGCCCGACGCCTCGCGCGACGACCCGGCGGTGGCCGGAGAGTTCCGCCGCCTCACCGAGGACGACCTGCGCGCCGCCAAGCTGGCCCGCCTGCGATGGCTCTGGACGGCTCTGCAGAACGACGGCCCGGTGGTGCCGGCGGCCCAGGCCCCCGCCGTGGCCGCGACCCTGACCGACCTGCGTCTGGTGCTGGCCGAGCGCCTCGGCATCCGCACCGACGAGGACGCCGAGCGCCTGCTCCGTGCGACGGGACGCCGCCACCGGCGCGGCACGGACGACGTGCAGCGCTACCTGGCCACCGTCTACGACGCGCTGACCTGGCTGCAGGAGTCGCTGGTGCAGGCGATGCTGGCGCGCGGGGACCTGGGTCCGCAGGGCCGGGTCGGCCCGGGCGGTTAGGCTCGCGGGGTGGACGACGCGCCGATCGGGATCTTCGACTCCGGCGTCGGGGGGCTCACCGTGGCCCGCGCGATCCTCGACCAGCTGCCCAACGAGTCGACGCTCTACATCGGCGACACGCTGAACACCCCGTACGGCCCGAAGCCCCTGGCTGCCGTGCGCGCGTTCGCGCTCGAGGTGCTCGACGACCTGGTCGACGCCGGCGTGAAGATGCTGGTCATCGCGTGCAACACGGCCTCGGCGGCGATGCTGCGGGACGCCAGGGAGCGGTACACGCTCCGGCACGGGATCCCCGTCGTCGAGGTGATCCTGCCTGCTGCCCGCCGAGCGGTGGCCGCCACCCGCAACGGGCACATCGGCGTGATCGGCACCCGGGCGACCATCGACAGCCGGGCGTACGACGACGCGCTGGCGGTGGCCCCCGGCGTGCACCTGACCACCGGTGCGTGCCCCCGGTTCGTCGAGCTCGTCGAGGCCGGCGTCACCTCCGGCCCGCAGGTGCTCGCCGTCGCCCACGAGTACCTGGACCCCATCCGCGACGCCGGCGTGGACACCCTGGTGCTCGGCTGCACGCACTATCCGCTGCTGACCGGGGCGATCAGCTACGTGATGGGTGAGGGCGTGACGCTCGTCTCGAGCGCCGAGGAGACCGCCAAGGACGTGTACCGCACGCTGGTCGCGCACGACCTGGAGCGCTCGCCGGACGCGCCGCCGCCGACCCACCGGTTCGTCGCCACCGGCGACCCCGAGTCGTTCGCCCGGCTCGCGCGGCGGTTCCTGGGCCCCGAGGTGGACCTCGTGGAGACGCGCGGGGCGCTGCGGTGAGACTCGTCGTCGTCGGGTGCGCGGGCTCCTACCCGGCTCCGGACGCGGCGTGCGCCGCCTACCTCGTGCAGGCCGACGACGCCGCCGGCCGCACGTGGACAGTCCTGCTCGACCTCGGCAACGGCGCACTCGGCCCGCTGCAGCGGTACACGGACCCGACGACGCTCGACGCGATCGGCATCACCCACCTGCACGCCGACCACGTCGCGGACCTCGTGGTGCTCAACGTGCTGCGCCGCTACCGGCCGGGCGGCGCGCCTCCGGACCCCGTCCCGCTGCACGGGCCGGAGGGCACCGCCGAGCGCCTGGCGCAGCTGGCCGGCAAGGACCCGGCGGCGGACTGCGGCTCGCAGTTCGACGTCCACCGGTGGGACCCCGCCGTCCCGGTGACGGTCGGACCGTTGACGCTCACCCCGGTGCCGATGAACCACTCGCTGCCGACGTTCGGCGTGCGGGTCACCGGTCCGGCGGAGGACGACCCCGCGCGCACGGCCACCCTCGCGTACACCGGGGACACCGACTCCGGCCCCGGCCTGGAGGCCCTGGCCGCCGGGGCCGACCTGCTGCTGGCCGAGGCGAGCTACCTCGAGGGTCGCGACGACGCCTACCGCGGTGTGCACCTGACGGGTCGCAGGGCCGGCGAGGCGGCTGCGCGCGGCCGTTCCGGCCGGTTGGTGCTCACCCACGTGCCGGCGTGGAACGACCCGCAGCTCTCGCTGGCGGAGGCTCGGGGGGTGTTCGACGGCCCCGTGGCGCTCGCCGTGCCGGGGGCCGTGCACGTCGTCTGAGGCGGGCGCCCCGGCGGCCCGTCGGGCTCCCCGGATAGGCTCGCGCCCATGACCGTCCCCTCCTCGTCCTTCGCCACCGGCGTGCCCGCGCGCGCCGACGGCCGTCGTCCCGACCAGCTCCGGCCCGTGGCGATCACGCGGCGCTACCTGGAGGCGGGCGAGGGCAGCGTCCTCGTCGAGTTCGGTCAGACCACGGTGCTGTGCGTCGCCTCGTTCACCGAGGGTGTGCCGCGCTGGCGCAAGGGCTCCGGCCACGGCTGGGTCACCGCCGAGTACGCGATGCTGCCGCGCGCCACGAGCACGCGGTCCGAGCGCGAGTCGGTCAAGGGCCGCGTCGGGGGCCGCACCCACGAGATCTCGCGCCTCGTGGGACGGTCGTTGCGCGCGATCATCGACGTCGCCGCGCTGGGGGAGAACACCCTGGTGCTGGACTGCGACGTGCTGCAGGCGGACGGCGGCACCCGCACCGCGGCGATCACCGGTGCGTACGTCGCACTGGCGGACGCCGTCGCCTGGGCGCGGGAGCAGGGCCTGGTGGCGGCGAGTCGCACGGTGCTGACGGACTCGGTCAGCGCGGTCAGCGTCGGCATCGTCGGCGGCGTCCCGATGCTCGACCTGCCGTACGTCGAGGACGTGCGTGCCGAGACCGACATGAACGTGGTGGTGACGGGCGCCGGCCGGTTCGTCGAGGTGCAGGGCACCGCCGAGCACGCCACCTTCGACCGCGCCGAGCTGGACGCGCTGCTGGACCTCGCGCTGGTCGGCACCAGCAGGCTCACCACGCTGCAGGCCGAGGCACTGGCGGCCGCCCCCGGGACCCGGGTGATCTCCGCACCGCGGGCCGCGTCGTGACGGCGCCCGTCCGCCTCGTCCTGGCCACGCACAACGCGCACAAGGTGCGCGAGCTGCGGGAGATCCTCACCGCGGCACTGCCGGGCCTGGACCCGACGAGCATCGTCGGCGCCGGCGACGTCGGCGCGCCCGAGCCGGTCGAGGACGGCCTGACGTTCGCCGCGAACGCCCTGATCAAGGCCCGAGCCATCGTCGCCGCGACCGGGCTGCCGGCCGTGGCGGACGACTCGGGGCTCGCGGTGGACGTGCTCGGCGGGGCGCCCGGGATCTTCTCCGCCCGCTGGTGCGGCCGGCACGGCGACGACGCGGCGAACCTCGAGCTGCTGCTCGCGCAGCTCGCCGACATCGCGCCTGAGCACCGCACCGCGCGGTTCGTCTGCGCCGCGGCGCTGGTGACCCCGGGGGGTCTCGAGCAGGTGTGCACCGGGACGCTCGAGGGCACGCTCGCCACCGAGCCGCGCGGTGGCCACGGCTTCGGCTACGACCCGGCGCTCGTGCCGCTCGGCGACAGTCGCACCTGTGCCGAGCTCACGCCCGACCAGAAGAACGCGATCAGCCACCGCGGCAAGGCCTTCCGTGCGCTGGCGCCGTTGGTGGTGCACGCGCTGGGCGGTTGACGTGACCGACGCCGCCCGCGTCCAGCTGGTGGCCGACCAGGTGACGTTCGGCTACCCCGCGCGCCCGGTGCTCGACCGGGTGGACCTGGTGGTGTCCGCCGGGGACCGGCTCGGGCTGGTGGGGGAGAACGGCACGGGGAAGACGACGCTGCTGCGCGTCCTCGCGGGCGAGCTGCCGGCGACCGCCGGCGCGGTGCGCCGGTCCGGTTCGCTCGCGGTGGTCGAGCAGGAGCTGCGCGCGTCCCACGACGCCACGGTCGGCGACGTCGTCCGGAGCTCGCTGACCGCGGCGCGGGCGGCGGCGGACAGGCTCGAGGCGACCATCGCCGGCTTCGACCACGCGAGCGGCGACCTGGCTCGGCTCACCGAGGCGGTCGAGGCGATGGAGCACCTGGCGGCCTGGGACGCCGACCGGCGCGTCGACGAGGCGCTGACCCGGTTCGGGGCGCCACGCGACGCCGACCGGCGGCTCGGTGGGCTCTCGGTGGGGGAGCGGTACCGGGTGCGGCTGGCCGCTCGGCTGGCCGAGCGGACCGACCTGCTGCTGCTCGACGAGCCGACCAACCACCTCGACGTCGCCGGGGTCGAGTACCTCACGGCTCAGCTGCGTGACTGGCGGGGCGCCCTGGTGGTCGTCACCCACGACCGGCGGCTGCTGGACGAGGTGATGACCGGGATCCTCGACCTGGACCCCTCGATGGACGGCCGGCCCGCCCTCTACGGCGCCGCCCGGTACGCGGACTACCGGTTCGCCCGTGACCAGATGCTGCGCCGGTGGCGGGCCCGGTACCGCGCCGAGCGGAAACGGGCCGTGGCGCTCGCTGCCCGGCTCGACGAGTCGTACGAGCAGCTCTCCGACGAGTGGCGCCCGCCCAAGGGCAGCCAGACCCACCGCCGGGCGACCCGCGCCCGGAGCAAGGTCACCACCGTCGACCGGTTGCTGCAGCGCCTCGCGGACCAGGCGGTGGAGGTGCCGGTGCCGCCGCCCGCCCTGGCGTTCCCCGACCTGCCGTCCACACCCCCCGGGTACACCGGCGGACCGCTGCTCGACGTCCGTGCCCCGCTCGTCGACGCGCGCCTCGACCTGCCGGGCCGGCGCGTCGAGGTGCCCCCGTGCGGCCGGTTGCTGGTCACCGGCCCCAACGGGTCGGGCAAGTCGACGCTGCTGGCCGTGCTGGCTGGCAGCCTCCCGACCGACCGGGGCGTCCGGACGCTCGCACCGGGGGTACGGCTCGGCGTGCTGTCCCAGGAGTCCGACGAGGTGGCGCCCGGGCCGGACCAGGTCGCCGCGGGATCCGCGCGGCGGTCACCGTCCGGGAGCGCGGCCGCGGCGACCGCGTTCGAGGCGTACGCGCAGCACGCGCTCACGCTGCTGGGTTCCGGGAGCCTCGACCCCGGTCAGCTGGTGGCCGTCGCGGCCTTGGGCCTGCTCTCGGAGGAGGACCTCGACCGGCCGCTGGGCGAGCTGTCGGTCGGTCAGCGTCGACGGTTCGAGCTCGCGAAGGCTCTGCTCGCCGCCCCGCACGTGCTGCTGCTCGACGAGCCGACCAACCACCTGTCGGTCGGGCTCGTGGACGAGCTCACCGCGGCGTTGCGGGCGACGTCCGCCGCCGTCGTCGTCGCCACGCACGACCGGCAGATGCTGGCCGACCTGGCGGACTGGCCGCGCCTCGACCTGTCCTGAGGCGCCCCTCGGACGTGAGGTCGCGCCCTGCGTTCGTCGGACGTGTGCTCGCGCCGAGCACCCCGGCGTGGCTCAGGGCATGCGTCCCACGTGCGCCATCGCCTGGCGCAGCAGCAGCCCCTGACCGCCGTTCATCTCCAGCTGCACGTCCTGCTCGCACGCCTGCTCCGGCGTGACCCAGGCGAGGTCCAGCGCGTCCTGCTGGGGGCGGCAGTCGCCCGCGACCGGCACCACGTACGCGAGCGAGACCGCGTGCTGGCGGGGGTCGTGGTACGGCGTGACGCCCGGCGTGGGCAGGTACTCCGCCACGGTGAAGGGCTGCGGGCTGGAGGGGATCTGCGGCAGCGCCATCGAGCCGAGGTCCTTCTCGATGTGGCGCACCAGCGCATCGCGTATGCGCTCGTGGAACATCACGCGACCCGAGACCAGAGCGCGGGACATCACACCCTCGGGCGTGACCCGAAGCAGCAGCCCGACGGCCACGACGTCTCCGGAGTCGTCCACCCGGACCGGCACGGCGTCCACGTAGAGGATCGGCAGCCACTGGCGAGCGGCGGCGATCTGGTCGGCGCGCAGCCAGCCGGCGGGCCGCTCGGACTCGGGTGGGAACTCGGCGGTGTCGGTCACCGCCCTGTTCTACCCGAGTGGGCGCGGTGCCGGTGCGTGGGACGCTCCGGGATGCGGAATACGAGAGGGTGTCCGCACGCTGTAGGGGCGGGACCGACGACGAGAGGATCAACACTCATGGCCACCACCACCCTCACGGGTGCCACCATCGGCGACACCGTCCGCGACAACGGCATCGTGCTCGTCGACTTCTGGGCAGCCTGGTGCGGCCCGTGCCGCATGTTCGCCCCGATCTTCGACGCGGCCTCGCAGGAGCATGCGGACGTCGTGTTCGGCAAGGTCGACACCGAGGCCGAGCAGGAGCTGGCCGCCGAGCTGCAGATCACCTCGATCCCGACGCTCATGGCCTTCCGCGACGGCATCCTGGTGTTCAACCAGGCCGGTGCGCTTCCGGCTCCCGCCCTGGAGCAGGTCATCGCCGCGGTGAAGGACCTGGACATGGACGAGGTGCGCGCCCAGATCGCGCAGCGCCAGGCTGCGAACGCCTGACCGCTGCGAACGCCTGACAGGTGCGCAGCGCCCGGGCCGGTCACGGCCCGCCTCCGCACGAACGGCCCGTCCACCTCACGGTGGGCGGGCCGTTCGCACGCGTGCGTGCGGGAGGCGGGACTCGAACCCGCACGCCCGTGAGGGCACCAGGACCTAAACCTGGCGTGGCTGCCGTTTCACCACTCCCGCGCGCCGCCGATCCTCGCACAGCGCGTCGTCGTCCCGGCCCCTCGAGGTGCGCCGCGGGCGCTCGCGTCCTTGGTCAGGCGAGCTGCAGGTCCTTGCGGAGCTTGGCCACGTGGCCGGTCGCCTTGACGTTGTACTGGGCCAGCTCGACGACGCCGTCCGGGTCCACCACCACGGTCGACCGGATCACCCCGACCACCGTCTTGCCGTAGAGGGTCTTCTCGCCCCAGGCACCCCACGCCTCGAGCACGGTGTGCGCCTGGTCGGACGCGAGCGGGTAGGTGAGGTGCTCCGCCTCGGCGAACTGAGTGAGCTTGTCCAGGCTGTCCGGCGAGATGCCGACGACCAGGTATCCCGCGCCCTGCAGCGAGGCGAGCGAGTCCCGGAAGTCGCAGGCCTGGGTGGTGCAGCCGGGCGTCATGGCAGCCGGGTAGAAGTAGACGATCACGTGCGAGCCGCGCAGCGCGGAGAGCGTGACGGAGCCGCCGCCCGCGGTCGGGAGCGTGAAGTCGGGGGCCGGGTCGCCGGCGGACAGACGTGGCACGGGGTCCTCCTGGGTGGTCGCTTCAGCCCAGCCTATGTCGCGGGTAGCGTCGCTCGTCGTGACAGCCCCGAGCGAACCCAGCCGTCCCGACCTGCCGATCCGGATGCTCAACGACCGCGTGCTGGTGGCCCTCGACCAGGACAGCTCGGAGCGGCGGTCCGCCGCGGGCATCGTGATCCCGGCGACCGCCACCGTCGCCAAGCGCCTCGCCTGGGCGAGGGTGGTGGCCACCGGCCAGCACGTCCGCCAGGTGGCCGTGGGTGACCGGGTGCTCTTCGACCCCGAGGACCGGGCCGAGGTCGAGCTCGCCGGCGCCACCTACGTGCTGCTCCGTGAGAAGGACGTGCACGCGGTGGCCGAGCCGCGCGGGGAGGGGCAGGGCACCGGCCTGTACCTCTGACCACCTCGAACCCGGTGCGGCCCCAGCCCTTCGGGCATGTCCGGATCCCGACCCTCGGAACCCTGGGCGTACGGGGCCGCAGTGGGTCACCATGGAGGACCGACGATCGGACGGAGCTTCATGGCCCAGGACGACGACACCGCGGCCCGGCAGCAGGTCCGCTCGGTGCTGCCCGCGCAGCGCCAGGGTGACGAGGACACCGACCAGCCGAGCGCCGCGCAGGAGCTGCTGGCCGAGCACGTGCCCCTCGCGCTGATCGTCGACCTCGTGGCGCCGGTCGTGTCCTCCGAGGAGATCCTCGCGGCGGAGGGCCTGCCCGACGACCCCTGGTGGGAGCCCGAGACGGACGTTCCGAGCCGCTGACCTCCGGTTTCGCATCCACGGCCGACCCCTGCTAACGTTTCGCACCGCGCGCCATTAGCTCAACTGGCAGAGCAGCTGACTCTTAATCAGCGGGTTCGGGGTTCGAGTCCCTGATGGCGCACAGAAGAGGACCCCTGCCCGGCGGAGACGCCGGGCAGGGGCCCTTCTGCATGTCGTCGGCGGTTCACCGAGAGGCCACGGTCACCAGGTCGAGTCGCCGCGGATCACGACGTCGCTCCCGCCGTCGACGAAGACCACCTGGCCGCACAGGTGCGTGTTCTCCTCGCTGGTCAGCCACGCCAGCAGCCG
>DAIDJQ010000226.1 GCA_027451305.1 Cellulomonas sp. | reverse complement strand
ACTGGACGACGCCCGATCCCGCGACAACGGCGGCAGCGGGCTCGGACTGGCCATCAGTCGCCAGATCGCCACCGCACACCACGGCACCCTGCGCCTGCTCGACACCCCACCCGCAACAGGAGCCGTCTTCGAGCTCGACCTCCCCCTGTCGAACGGGTGACCCGAGACCCACTCTCGATCTCCTGCGCCACCACGACGGCGACGCCGTTGCACCTGACTGCGAGCAGCACGACGGCAGCGCGCTCGACGAGATGCCGGCAACCCGCCCATCGCGACGCCAGTACCGCCCCGCATCGGGCCGCCGCACGGCGTCGCCAGGGCCTGGCGCTCCTGAGCCTAGATTGGAATGAATGCTATTATCAGTAAGTTCCTGGGGAGGGGGTCTCCACATCCATGGTTGACCGTGTCGGCGACCTCGGGTCCCGACGGACCGAGCAGCGGCGTGCGTTGATCGACTTCCTCGCCACGGCGGACAGGTACCTGAGCGCGCGAGAGATCCACGCGGAGCTGGCTCGCCAGGGCCGGCCTGTGTCCCTCGCGACGACCTACCGGACGGTGGCGCTCCTCGCCCGGGCGGGAGTGCTGGACGTGTTGCCACGGGACGACGGCGAGGCCAGCTACATCGTCGGGTCCGAGCGCCACCACCACCACCTCGTCTGCCGCCGCTGTGGTCGCTCCGAGGAGATCACCAACCCCGCCGTCGAGCAGTGGGCCGACGACGAGGCGACCCGGCGCGGCTACAGCGCGGTCACGCACGCCCTGACGGTGTTCGGCATCTGCCCCGCCTGTCGCGGTCTCGGCGACTGACCGCCCACCGCGTCACCCACGCGTCACCAGAGCATCGGCTCCGTCGCCGGCTCCTCACCCGGAGCGATCCGAGCCCAGCGCGACGCAGCGACGACTCGACAGGGCGCGGCGTCCGGGCCCGCCGACCACCCGAGTGCGAGCCCGTGCACGGCGAACACCTCCTCGACGCTACCGGCCCGGACATCCCGCGCGATGCGCAGCAGCACTTCAGCGGCGGCCAGTGCGTCGCTCAAGGCGTCGTGATGCCAGGTCAGGACGACGCTGGCCGCGGCAGCAACCGCGTCGAGCGTGCAGGACTCGAGCGTGTCGTGCCGCCGGCCAGACGTCGGCGAACCGCTGGGCGTCCGCGACGTCGTCGGCGCCCAGCCCGTGCACCTGGGTATTGCGCGCATCGAACGTAGCGAACCGCTCGGGGGGCTGGATCAGCGTCGACCAGGTGTCCGCGACGCCGCTGTTCACGACCCGCACCACACCGACCGCGCAGGCCGAGCCCCGCGCCCGGTTGGCGGTCTCCCGGTCCAGTGCCACGAAGTCGAGCGCCACGACCCCTCCCGATCGACGCTCAGCCCAGGTGCTCGCGGATCGCCTGCATGGCCTGGCGTCGGTGCACACCCTGCAGCCGGTCGAGGTACAGCAGGCCATCGAGGTGGTCGCACTCGTGCTGCAGGCAGCGGCCCATGAGGTCGTCGCCCTCAACGACCACCTCTCGCCCGTCCAGGTCTTCGCCGACGACGCGCGCATACGCCGACCGCACGGTCGGGAACCACAGGCTCGGCACGGACAGGCAGCCCTCGGGGCCGTCCTGGGACTCGGTCGATCGCTCGACCAGCCTCGGGTTCAGGACATAGCCCGTCTCGCCGTCGATGTGCCACGAGAACGCCCGCAGCCCGACGCCGATCTGGTTGGCGGACAGCCCCGCCCGCCCCTCGTCGTCGACCGTCTCGAGCAGGTCCTCGACCAGGGCCCGGATCCGGTCGTCGACCGTCGTGATCGGTGCACAGGGGGTGCGCAGCACCGGGTCGCCGAGAATCCTGATCTCCCTCATCGCCATGCCATTCCTGCCCCTCATGTTGTGGTGCGTTTCGGGGCTGTGCGGGGATCGTGGTGGCAGAGGTCACCAAACACGACCGGGCCCCGTCCAAGACGCGCAGCGCGCCGAACCGGCACGCGTCTCGGCAGGCCGTACACCCCGCGGGGCACGAGCCGTTGGGCGGCTCGACGGGGACCGGGACGCTCACGGGCTCGGCGCTCAGCCTCACCTCGAGGAACAGGGCGACGTTCGGCGCGTCAACGTCGCAGTCCACCCGGGTGACGGCCTGTCCCCAGCGACGCAGGTGCACCGCCAGGTTCGTGGCGACGAGCGTCTTGCCGGTGCCACCCTTGCCCGACGCGACCGCGACGCGAAGCCCCATCTGGCGCCGCGATCAATCGACGTCGAGACGCCAGAGCTCACCGCGGGTGAGCGCGGCGACGGCCTGCGCGACGGTCATCCCGGCCGCGCCGTAGACGGGGATGCGGGCACGGCGGAAGGCATCCACGGCCTTGGGCCCGAGCTTCGTGGCGATGACCACCTGGACGCTGTACGACGCGACGAGCTCCACCGCGGAAATGCCCGCACCGTGATGGCCCTCGCGGGCGCTGTCGTTGGCCAGGACCCGCCGATCCAGCGTGGCCAGGTCGATGAGCTGGACGCACGCCGCACGACCGAAGTGCTCGTCGATCGGGTCTGCCAAGGCCGGGCCGGTGGCCGCGACCGCCACGACCCCGGTCGTCGTGGCCACACCGGTCGTCGGAGCTGCGACGGTGCGGGCGTCCCGGCAACGACCGGAACCGCCGCCCCCGTCGCCGTGGCACTCGTCCCCGTCGCAGTCGTCGCGCGAGTCGTCGATCACGTCGCCCTGAACCGTGCACATGCTCACTCCTCGTAGGTCGTGTGGGTAGACAGTGGTCGCGCGTTCCCGACCGCCGCTCTTGCGGCCGCTGCGATCCCGTCGATCACGTCGCGACGGACCTTCAGGCGGTCGATCCAGCAGCGGAGTGCGTCAAGGCCGTCTTCTGTCAGCTCATAGGTGCGGCGCTGAGGGCCGTACTCTCCGCTCTCCCACGAGGACCTGACGAGACCGTCCTCCTCGATGCGGCGCAAGACCCGGTAGAGCCCGCCCGGGTCGACGGTGAGCAGGCCTGCCGTCGACTCGTCGAGCGCGGCTCGCAACTGGTACCCGTGTCGCGGCCGCACACCCAACGCCGCGAGGATCGCCGGCTCGAGCAGGCCACGCATGGCCCCACCGGGACGGCCCTCACCACAGTCGCCGCGACGACAGCACCGTCCGCTAGCCCGGGCAACGTTCTCCTCCATACGACCTCCATCTAGATGTCGATTACATCTAGATGGAGGGAAGGACTTCTGGGACCTTCGACTGCCGGGCGCCGGCGGCGCCACGCACCTGCGGCGGCAGCGTCTGGAACCGCGGCCAAGCCCCCTCCACGCGCCGCCGGCACCGCGAGGCCCAGGCGGGTCACGACCCTGCTGACCGCGGCCGACGACGATGGGCCGTGCGCCGCCGAGCGACCCGCCGGCGTTGACCAGGTCCCGCAGGTCGGCGTCGTGGGGTCACGCAGGGACGGTCGGTCAGCGCGAGCACCTTGGCGAGGCTCTCGCTGCTGACCGAACGGCCGGCCTCGACGGCCTGCACCGTGCCGACTGAACAGCAGCTGGTCCCAGCTCCGTCATGGCCGCTCACCGCGTGGGCGACCCCAGCGATCGGTCAGCCGTCGTCCATCGGCCACACCCGGTCGCGGAGCGCGGAGCCTTCAGCCCTGCCACTGGGCGCGGGCAAACTCACCTACCGAGGGTCGTACCGAGCGTCCCGTCGTTCGCGGTCGACTCGCGACCGTTAATCACCCGCTGCACGAGTTGCTGAGCCTGGCTGCCACCGAGCGACGGGTCCGCCTTGGTTGCCGCGCTGGCCATCATCGCCTGCAGGGTGGCGACGCTCACGTTGTGCGCAGCTGCGATCGAGCTCAGGCTCTGCCCCCTGGCCACAGCGGCCCGCAGTTCCGACAAGGTGATCCCCATTGCCTTCGCGCCGGCGCTCATGATCGCCGTCTGCACCACGGTCTGCCCGCCCGCTCGCGCGACGGCCTGCCGCACGTGTTCGGACGCCGTGCCTGTGCCGGTGCTGATCGGATCAACGTTCATGACAGCCCCTCTGGCTGAACGGTGGAGGACGACGCCCGCCTCATCGAACCGCTGGCTGCGATCCTGAGCCTTCGTGACGGACTCACAGGAAGTCCTGACGTCCTCCCCTGCCCAGACACCCACGTGTCGCGCTCACCGCGAGTGGTGACCCGGATGAGCGCGTAGAACGGCCGGAGTCGAGTCTCAGCGCCGCTGACCTGCGCATCTGCGGACTTGACCGCGGTCGGGCACGGCACCTGGCCGGCTCGCAGCGTCTCGTCGTGCGGTAAGTTCCCCTCCTGAGGCCCGGTATTCATCGCCCTACGAGTCCGGGGTTCTTCCCCCTAGTGTGGATAGGAGGCGGCCATGACGGACTACATACCCCGTGTGGTCGACGCCGAAGTCGATGCTGCCTTGGCGACCCTCGGCGCCGTCCTCATCGAAGGCCCGCGCGCGTGCGGCAAGACTGCAACCGGCCTCCAACACTCTGCGAGCAACGTCCGCCTGGATTCGCTGCCGGACCCGGTGACGCTCGTCCGACTCGCCCCTGACCAGATCCTCGACGGTCCCACGCCACGCCTGATTGACGAGTGGCAGCTGGCGCCCGCGACGTGGAACCTCATGCGCCACCAGGTCGACACCCGCCAGGCGCCCGGACAGTTCATCCTCACGGGTTCCGCGACCCCCGCCGATGACGTCACCCGGCACTCGGGCGCCGGCCGAGTCATCCGGGTCCGGATGCGGCCGATGACCCTGTCAGAGCTCGGCCAGTCGTCCCGGCAGGTCTCGCTCGCATCACTCATGTCCGGCGAGCGTGTGCCCTCGAGCCAGGCTGCACTGGACTTCGCTGGCCTGGTGGAGACCATCTGTGTTGGTGGTTGGCCCGGACTCCGAGGCCAACCGGTCACCCGCGCGATGGCGGCGACACGGTCCTATCTCGACGACCTCGCTCGCGTCGACCTGCCTCAGGTCACCGGCGTGCGCCGGGACCCCGAGCGCGTCCGACGCCTGCTGCGGTCCGTCGCGCGGTTGAGCGCCTCACCGGTGAGGGCCTCCAAGCTCGCCAAAGACGTCGGCACCGACGAGCGACCGATGAAACCTGAGACGGCGACCGAGTACCTCGACGCCCTGGCACGTGTGCTCGTCATCGAGGACCAGGACGCATGGGCACCCGAGCTACGGTCCCGTGCCCGACTCCAGGTCAGCCCGAAACGACACTTTGTCGATCCCTCGCTTGCCGTCGCAGCGCTTGGCGCCACGCCAGCACGACTCTCACGTGACCTCAACACACTCGGGTTGCTCTTCGAGTCACTGGTCGTCCGCGATCTGCGTGTCTACGCCCAAGCACTCGGCGGGCGCGTGCTTCACGTGCGCGACGAATACGGCCTCGAGGTCGACGCGATCATCGAGCTCCCCGACGGAACGTGGGCAGCCTTCGAGGTCAAGCTCTCCGGCGAGCACGAGGACGAGGCGGCCGCGAACCTCCACAGGTTCGCGGAGAAGATCGACACAGCACGTACCGGCGCACCCGCAGCACTCGTCGTCGTCACCGCCGACCGCTACGGCTACACCCGGGACGACGGCGTCGCCGTCGTCCCGCTCTCATCGCTGGCCCCGTGAGCTTCCACTCCGCCCGCCGCGCTGACCGGCGCTGCAGACGGCGTCCTCGCCGAGTCACCCGATGAGCAACCGAGCCAGTCCGAAGTCCGAGCGAGGTGCCGCCCGCGTGCGACGATGCGCAGCGTGCCAATGGCCTACGGCGACGAGGTCGTGCAGCTCCGGCGCGAGCTCGAGCGCCTGCGCGAGGAGAACCAACGCCTCTCACGGCTGCTCGAGCTACGCGGTAGTGAGACGACGCCGGCGCCCGAACAGTCGGTGGCCGCTCCCCCGTCGGGTGCGGTCGTGACGATGGCGTCGCCCGTGGCGGACAAGCTCGCGCTCTTCGCCGACCTATTCCGCGCCCGCACCGACGTCTACGCCCTGCGATGGGAGAACACGCGAAGCGGCGCCAGCGGCTGGTCGCCGGCTGTGGCTGGCGGCTGGCGTAAGGGCATGGATCGACGAGCGGTCCGGTACTTGCCCCTGCGTCAGGAAGTGATCGCCGCGCACCTTGTCGGCGATGTCTTCGCGGGCCTGTACCCGCTGTTGACGGACAACTCGTGCCGGTTCCTGGCTGCCGACTTCGACGGTCCCGCCGCGATGCTCGACGCCCTCGCGTACACCAAGGCGGCCCGCGCCCAGCGCGTGCCGACCGCGCTCGAGATCTCCCAGTCGGGCCGCGGCGCGCACGTGTGGACCTTCTTCGCCGAGGACACCGCGGCCCGCACCGCACGGGCGATCGGCACCGTGCTGGTGCACGAGGCAATGGTGCTGCGCGGCTCGATGGACCTGCGCTCCTACGACCGGCTCTTCCCGAACCAGGACGTCCTGCCCGACGGCGGCCTCGGCAACCTCATCGCCGCACCGCTCCAAGGTCAACGACGCAAGGACGGACTCACCCTCTTCCTCGACCTCGCAACGCTCGAGCCGTACGAGGACCAGTGGAGCTACCTGTCGACGCTCGACCGACTCAGCCCGCGCGACGCCTCGCGAGTCGCACGCGCGGCCGGCCGTGCGTTCGTCGGCGATGACGTCAGGCAGCTGAGCCGAGCGAGCTCCACGAAGGTTCGACCCCATCTCCCACCCGTCGTGCACGCCGAGCTCGGCGCCGGCTTGACGCTTGACTCCTCCGAGCTGACACCGGCCGCGCTGTCGACCTTCAAGCACGCGGCGTCGATGGCCAACCCACTGTTCTACGAACGCCAGCGCCTCCGGAAGTCCACCTGGGACACGCCGCGGTTCATCCGCGGCTACGACCTCACCCTCGACGATCAGTTGGTCCTACCCAGAGCGCTGCGCCACACGGTGGCCAACATCGTCGAGAACGCAGGTTCGCGGCTCGTCGTCACCGACCTGCGGAACACCGGCCACGAGCTCGACGTGACGTTCACGGCCGAGCTCAGCGCCACCCAGGGCGCCGCGGTTGACGCCCTCCTCGCGCACGACGACGGCGTCCTCGTCGCCCCTCCCGGATCAGGCAAGACCGTGATCGCCTGCGCCGTGATCGCCGAACGTGCCACATCCACGCTCGTGCTCGTCGACCGCAAGACCCTCGCCGAGCAGTGGCGCAGCCGCATCGAGGAATTCCTCGGGGTTCGCCCAGGCCAGGTCGGCGCGGGCCGCCGCAAGCTCACGGGTGCCCTCGACATCGCAATGATGCCGTCGCTAGCACGGCGCGACGACGTAGCCGAACTCACCGGTGGCTACGGCCAGGTCGTCGTCGATGAGTGCCACCACCTCGCGGCAGCTGCCTACGACCACTCGGTGAAGAAGATCGCCGCCCAGTTCTGGCTCGGCCTGACCGCCACACCCACACGGCGTGACGGGCTCGGCAACCTCG
>DAIDJQ010000225.1 GCA_027451305.1 Cellulomonas sp. | reverse complement strand
GATGCGCGCGGAGCGTGACCGGCGCGCCACGATCCTGACCGCCGAGGGTGTCAAGCAGTCGAAGGTGCTGACCGCCGAGGGCGAGAAGCAGGCCGCGATCCTGCGGGCCGAGGGCGAGGCGCAGGCGACGATCCTGCGCGCCGAGGGGGACGCGCGCGCGATCTTGCAGGTCTTCGACGCGGTGCACCGTGGCGACGCCGATCCCAAGCTGCTCGCGTACCAGTACCTGCAGGTGCTGCCCAAGGTGGCGGCGAGCCCGTCGAACACGATGTGGTTCCTGCCGGCCGAGCTGTCCGGCGCGCTCGGTGCGCTGTCCCGGGCGTTCGGCGGCCCGCTCTCCCCGCCCGCCGAGGGCCCCGAGGGAGCGGAGCGACCTTCGGACTACACCTTCGCGCCGCTGAGCGCGGAGCTGCCACCCGTCTCCCTGCCGGATCCCAAGGAGGCGCTGGCCGAGGCGCGCCGCGAGTCGGCGGCGGCGACGGCCGACGCCACGGGTGCAGGGGTCATGTCCGGGGTGCCGTTCGACCCGGCTGCCGAAGCCGGGCAGCGTCCGGGCAGCACCGCACCGATGCGGCCGGTGCAGCCGACCGCTCCCGCCGGGGCCGAGCCCGTCGTCGAGACCGCCGGTGGGACCGCGGCTCCGGACGTGGTCCGGCGTGACGACGAGGCGGAGGACGAGACCCGCCCGTAGCGCTCGGGCGACGGACGCGGCACCAGCGCGAGCCGCCACTGAGAACTTGCTGAGTGAGTGCTCACTCACTTACTATGTCGGGCGTGACCAGCGTTGACCCCCGTGCCGTGCAGCCTGGTGGCGAAGGGCGCGCCCGGTCGGGTCGCGCCGCGCCGCTCCCGCCGGACGAGCGCAGGCAGGCGATCCTGCGGGCCGTGCTGCCGGTCGTCCGTGAACGCGGCGCCGATGTGACGACGCGGGAGCTCGCCGAGGCGGCGGGTGTGGCCGAGGGCACGCTGTTCCGGGTGTTCGACGACAAGGCCACCCTGGTCAGGGAGGCGGTCGGTGCCGCCGTCGACCCGTCGGACCTGTTCGAGCTGATGGACGCGCTGGACCTGACCGCGCCTCTGGAGGAGCGGCTCGCGATCGTCGTCTCCGCCTGGCTCCGGCGGATGCAGGACGTGATGCTCTGGATGACGCTGCTGCACCAGCTGCGCAAGGACGCGGCGGAGATCCGGGGTGACGGCCCGCACGGGCACCACGAGTGGGCTCGTCGGCAGGGGGAGTTCGCCACGGGGTTCCGGGAGCGCCTGCGCGTGCTGCTCGAGCCGGACGCCGACCGGCTGGCGCAGCCGGTCACGGTGGCAGCCGGTCTGCTGGAGACCACGATGATCGGAGCGGTGGCCCTGACCGCCGGTGCCGCGCGCACCGGGCAGCAGGTGCAGCCGCCGTCCCCCGGCGTGCTGGTCGAGTTCATCCTGAACGGGATCGTCACCTGCCCGGGTCGTCCGCGACCCGATCCCCGGCCCTGACCGGGCATCGCACCACAGCACCCAACCCAGCCCGAACGGCACAGCCCACACCCGGGAGTCCTGCATGTTGATCCGACTGCTCCGCGAGCACCTGCGCCCCTACCGGGGCGCGGCGGTCGCGGTGCTGCTGCTCCAGGTGGCCCAGGTGGTCGCCACCCTCTACCTGCCCTCGCTCAACGCCGACATCATCGACAACGGTGTGGCCAAGGGCGACACGCACGTCATCTGGCACCTCGGCGCGATCATGCTCGCCGTCAGCTTCGCGCAGGTGGTGTGCTCGATCGGCGCCGTGTACTACGGCGCGCGAACCGCGATGGCGCTGGGCCGGGACCTGCGGGCGCGCCTGTTCGCGCAGGTGCAGTCGTTCTCCCAGCAGGAGATGGGCAAGTTCGGCGCGCCGACCCTGATCACCCGCACCACGAACGACGTCCAGCAGGTGCAGATGGTGATGCTGCTGACGTTCACGCTCATGCTGATGGCCCCGATCATGCTGATCGGCGGCGTGATCATGGCGCTGCGCCAGGACGTGGCCCTGTCCGGGCTGCTGCTCGTGGTGGTCCCCGTGCTCGTGGTGATCGTCGCGCTGATCGTCAGCCGGATGGTGCCCTACTTCCGCCAGATGCAGACCCGCATCGACGCGATCAACCGCGTGATGCGCGAGCAGCTGTCCGGCGTCCGCGTGATCCGCGCCTTCGTGCGCGAGCGCCGGGAGGCCGAGCGGTTCGGGGTGGCCAACACCAACCTGTTCGAGGCGTCGCTGCGCACCGGGCTGCTGATGGCGCTGATGTTCCCCGTGGTGATGTTCGTGATGAACGCGACGTCGGTGTCCGTGCAGTGGTTCGGCGCCCGACGCATCGACGCCGGCGACATGCAGATCGGTGCGCTGACGGCCTTCATCACCTACATCATGTTCATCCTCATGGCGGTGATGATGAGCTCGTTCATGTTCGTCATGATCCCGCGGGCGATGGTCTCCGCCGAGCGCATCGCGCAGGTGATCGACACCCCCACCACGGTGGTGCCGCCGCTGGTGCCGGTGCCGCTGCCGAGCGGCGCCGCGGGGCGCCGCCTCGAGCTGCGGGACGTGGAGTTCCGCTACCCCGGCGCCGAGGACGCGGTGCTGCAGGGCATCGACCTCGTCGCCGAGCCGGGGCAGACCACGGCGATCATCGGCTCGACGGGCTCGGGCAAGACGACGCTGCTGAACCTGGTGCCGCGGCTGTACGACGTCACCGGCGGCCGTGTGCTGGTAGGTGGCGTCGACGTGCGCGACCTGCAGGCCGACCAGCTGTGGGGCCACATCGGGCTGGTGCCGCAGAAGCCCTACCTCTTCTCCGGGACGGTGCGGTCGAACCTGCAGTTCGGTGCGCCCGACGCGGACGACGAGGCGCTGTGGCACGCGCTGGAGGTGGCGCAGGCCCGCGACTTCGTCGAGCAGATGGAGGGTGGTCTGGACGCGCCGATCGCGCAGGGCGGGACCAACGTGTCCGGCGGTCAGCGGCAGCGCCTCGCGATCGCCCGTGCACTGGTGCGCAAGCCGGGCATCTACCTGTTCGACGACTCCTTCTCGGCGCTCGACTACGCGACAGATGCCGCCCTGCGGGCGGCGCTGCTCCCTGAGACGAGGGACGCCACCGTGCTCGTGGTGGCGCAGCGGGTGGCGACCATCCGCACCGCGGACCGGATCGTGGTGCTGGACGAGGGACGGGTGGTCGGGGTCGGTACGCACGGCGAGCTGCTGGAGAGCAACCCGACGTACCAGGAGATCGTGTACTCGCAGCTGAGCGTGGAGGAGGCGGCGTGAGCGGGCAGACGCAGGGCCGGGCGCCCGGGGCACCGCTGCGGCGCGGCCCGGGCGGGCACGGCCCGATGGGCATGGGCATGGGCGTCCCGGGGGAGAAGTCGAAGAACTTCGGCGCCTCGGGCAAGCGGCTGGTCGGACTGCTCCGACCCGAACGCGCGCGGCTGACCGGCGTGATCACGCTCGGCGTGCTGTCGGTGGCGGCCGCGGTGGCCGGCCCGAAGCTGCTGGGCCGTGCGACGAACGTGATCTTCGAGGGTCTCGTCGGGCGCCAGCTGCCCGCCGGGGTGACCAAGGACCAGGCCGTCGCCGCCCTGCGCGCCAAGGGGCAGAGCACCATCGCGGACATGCTCTCGGCGATGACCAACGTGGTCCCGGGCAAGGGCATCGACTTCACCCGGCTGGGCAAGATCCTGGTCGTCGTCCTGGCGGTGTACGTCGCGTCGTTCCTGTTCGGCTGGGTGCAGGGCCGGCTCACCGCGCGGATCGTGCAGAACACCGTGCTGACGATGCGCGGGGACGTGGAGAGCAAGCTGTCGCGGCTGCCGTTGTCGTACTTCGACCAGCAGCCGCGCGGGGAGCTGCTGTCCCGGGTGACCAACGACATCGACAACGTCGCCCAGACGATGCAGCAGACGCTCTCGCAGCTGATCACCTCCGTGCTCACCGTGGTCGGCGTTCTGGTGATGATGCTGACGATCTCGTGGCAGCTGTCCCTCATCGCGCTGGTGACGATCCCGCTGACCGTGGGTATCGCCGGGGCGATCGCGGCCCGGTCGAAGCCCCAGTTCATCCAGCAGTGGCGGTGGACGGGCGAGCTGAACGCCCACATCGAGGAGATGTTCACCGGCCACGCGCTGGTGACGGTCTTCGGCCGGCAGCAGGAGGCCGCGGCGACGTTCGACGAGCGCAACGGCAAGCTCTACAGCTCGTCGTTCCGGGCGCAGTTCATCTCGGGGATCATCCAGCCGGCGCTGGGCTTCGTCGCAAACCTGAACTACCTGCTGGTCGCCGTGGTGGGAGCCCTGCGCATCACCTCGGGCACGATGACCCTGGGCGACGTCCAGGCGTTCATCCAGTACAGCCGGCAGTTCACGCAGCCGATCACCCAGATCGCCTCGATGGCGAACCTGCTGCAGTCCGGTGTCGCGTCCGCCGAGCGGGTGTTCGAGCTGCTGGACTCGCCGGAGCAGGGTTCGGACCCGGTGCCGGCGGCCGTGCTGCCGACGCCGGTGCAGGGCCGGGTGGCGTTCGAGCACGTGTCGTTCCGGTACGACCCGGAGACGCCGCTGATCGACGACCTGTCGCTGGTGGCCGAACCGGGTCAGACGATCGCGATCGTCGGGCCGACGGGGGCGGGCAAGACGACGCTGGTCAACCTGCTGATGCGGTTCTACGAGGTGGACGGCGGCCGGATCACGCTGGACGGCGTGGACACCAAGACACTGACCCGCGACGAGCTGCGGTCGCAGATGGGCATGGTGTTGCAGGACACCTGGCTGTACGAGGGGTCGATCGAGGACAACATCGGCTACGGCGTCGACTCCGCGACGCACGAGCAGGTGGTCGAGGCCGCCACGGCGACCCATGTGGACCGCTTCGTGCGGACCCTGGCCCACGGCTACGACACGACGATCGACGACGAGGGCGGCACTGTCTCCGCCGGTGAGAAGCAGCTGCTGACCATCGCGCGGGCGTTCCTGGCCGACCCGACGATCCTCATCCTGGACGAGGCGACCAGCTCGGTGGACACCCGCACGGAGGTGCTGGTGCAGCACGCGATGAACGCGCTGCGCGCGGGGCGGACGTCCTTCGTCATCGCGCACCGGCTGTCCACCATCCGCGACGCCGACCTCATCCTGGTGATGGAGCACGGCGCGATCGTGGAGCAGGGCAACCACGAGGAGCTGCTCGCGGCCGGCGGGGCGTACGCCCAGCTGTACGCGAGCCAGTTCGCCGCGGCGACGAGCCCGGTGGACTGAACGCACGTCGCCGACGAGGGGCCGCGTCCGGTTGACGGACGCGGCCCCTCGTCGTCCCTGCGACGGGGCCGCGGGGTGCCACGGCTGGGGCGTCCCGGTGCGTCGGCTGTGGGCACTAGGCTGCCCTGGTGGCAGTCGCATCGATTCGACCCGAGGACGGGTCGCCGCCGGTCCGGCTGGTGCGGGACCGGTTGACGGTCACCCTGTACGGCTCGTTCATCACCTGGGGCTGGCTGCTGTACAGCTTCAACCCGAGCGTGCCGCTGCTCGCCCACGAGCGTGGGCTGAGCGCGGCGCAGGCAGGTCTGCACGGCACTGCGATGGCCGCGGGCGGCCTCGTGGCGGCTGCGCTGGCACCGCGCGCCGTGCGCTGGTGGGGACGCCGCGGCGCGATCGTCTGGGCGGCCACCACCGTGGCCGTCGGGATCGTCGGTCTGGTGCTCGGCCCGTCGCTGGTGTGGACCCTGACGGCGATGCTGGTGGTCTCCTCCGGCGGGAACGTGATGATCGCGGCGAGCCAGGTGGGCCTGGCGATGCGGCACGGCGCGGCGGCGACCGCAGCCATCACCGAGGCGAACGGCGTCGGCTCCGGCGTGGGGCTGTTCGGCCCGCTCGCCGTCGGCGCGGCCGTCGCGGTCGGTTGGGGCTGGCGTCCCGCGGTGCTGGTCACCTCGGGGCTGGCGCTGGCCGGGGCCGCGCTGGTCGCCCGGCTCCCGGCCTCTGCCGCGCTCAGCGCGAGCGGCTCACGGTCGCGGACGGCGCCGGGCGATGGTGAGCCGCGGGTCGTGGTCCCGGCGGGTGTGGTCGCGGGGAGCCAGGCTGCGGGGACCCTGGACGAGGAGACGGACCTGCTCACGCACGACGAGCCGGCGGTGCTGCCGAGCGCGGCCGTGCTCCCGCCGGCCGCCGTCCCGAAGGTGCGGTACCGGCCGGCCCGTGCCGCGGTGCTGTTCATCGTCTCGTTGATCGCGGCGGTCGCCATCGAGAACGCCACCACCTACTGGTCCACCGCGCTCCTGCTCGAGCGGACGGCCGCGCGCGCGGGTATCGCCACCGCCGCCACGGCCGGCCTGGTGGCCGGGATGACGGCCGTGCGGTTCGTCGTCGGGCCGCTCTCGCTGCGCGTGCGCCCGGCCGCGTTGCTGGTCGGCGCGTTCCTCCTGGCGATCGTCGGGTGGGCCGTGATGTGGACCACCACCTCGACGGTCGTCGCGATGACCGGTCTGGTGATCGCCGGCTTCGGGTACGGCGCGCAGTACCCGCTGTCCATCGCCCTCATGCTCGGCGCGTCGCCGGGGCACGGCGACCGGGTGCAGGGCTATGCCACGCTGGCCGGCGGCGCTGCCGTGGGGGTGGCACCGTTCCTGCTCGGCTTCCTCGCCGACCGGATGGGCATGCACAGCGCCTTCGTCGTGGTGCCCGTGCTCGCCGCCTGCGGAGCGGTGGTCGCGGCGCTGGGCGGCCGGGCGCTGCGAAGGGCAGAGGGCTGACAGGATCTGCGGTGTGCTGCACCCGGAGCTGCTGACCGTCGACGACCCGCACGACCCACGGCTGGACGACTACGTCGCGCTGACCGACGTGGCGCTGCGGTCCCGGCACGAGCCTGCGAAGGGGCTCTACATCGCCGAGAGCTCGACGGTGCTGGGCCGGGCGCTGGAGGCCGGGCACCGTCCACGGTCGGTGCTGGCGGCGCCCCGCTGGGTGCCCGAGGTGGAGCGGATGCTGGCGACGGCGCCGGCGAGCACGGATGCGGCCGTCCCGGTGTACGTCGCGGCCGAGCCGGTGCTGGAGGCGATCACGGGGTTCCACGTGCACCGCGGCGCGCTCGCGGCGATGCACCGGCCGCCGCTGCCGGCGGTGGCGGAGGTGGTGGCGGGCGCCCGGCGGGTGGCCGTGCTCGAGGACATCGTCGACCACACCAACGTCGGCGCGGCCTTCCGGTCGGCGGCGGCGCTGGGCGTCGATGCGGTGCTGGTCACCCCGCGCTGCGCCGACCCGCTCTACCGGCGGTCGGTTCGGGTGAGCATGGGCACGGTGTTCCAGGTGCCGTGGACGCGGATCGACCCGTGGCCTGAGGGCCTCGGTGCCCTTCGCGCGGCGGGGTTCGTCACCGCGGCGCTGGCGCTCGACGACTCGGCGATCGGCCTGGACGACCTGGTGGCGGACCCGCCGGAGCGGCTCGCGATGGTGCTCGGCGCGGAGGGTGACGGCCTCAAGGCGCGAACCGTGGCGGCCTGCGATCTCGTGGTACGGATCCCGATGGCGGGCGGCGTGGACTCGCTGAACGTGGCCGCCGCCGCCGCGGTGGCGTTCTGGGCGACGCGGACGAGGCACGGCGGGTAGCGCGGCCCGTCGTCGTCACGCTCGCGGCTGAGGTGTGCCCGGCTTCGCCGGGGCTGAGGTGCACCGGGCGGAGGCGCGGCGGGCCGCGGGCCGACCGCTGGAGCCGTGGGGCTCAGGCGAGGCCGAGGCCCTCGACCACCTCGACCCCCGGTGCGGCTGCGAGCAGCGCGCCGGGCAGCGAGATCTTGGAGCGACGCAGGCCGCTGCCGATGATCACCCGCTCGCCGCTCTCGGCGTGCGGCTCGCGCACCGCGGCGTCCACCAGCACCCGGTAGTCACCGGGCAGGCCGAGGGGCGTGATCCCGCCGTACTCCATGCCGGAGTCGGCCACGGCGCGATCCATCGGCAGGAACGACGCCTTGCGCACGTCGAGCAGTCGCTTGACGGCGTTGTTCACGTCGGCGCGGGTGGTGGCCCGGACCGCGACTGCGGCGATGCGCTCGTCGCCCGCCCGGCGGCCGGCCACGAGCACGCAGTTCACCGACTCCGACAGGGTCAGGCCGTACGCCTCGGTCATCGCCGCGGTGTCGGCCAGGTTGGGGTCGATCTCGGCGACTCGCACCTCGTCGGCCACGGCCGGCGTCTGCGCGGCCCACGCAGCCAGGGCCGCAGCCGTCGACGGCGCGAGCAGGTCGGGACGGTCGAGGGCGCGCAGCCAGGTGAGCGAGGCGGGGGCCATGGCGGCAGGGTAGCCGCGTGGCTCAGCGCTGGTAGGTGCCGACCAGGACGGCGCGGGCGATGGTATGAAACACCAGGGCGGTGCTGGCAGCCCCGGGGGGCGTGTCGGCGGCCAAGCCCAGGCGGTCGGTGTCCAGCGCGTGCACGACGAAGTAGTAGTGGTGCACCTGGTCACCGGGAGGCGGGGCGGCGCCGACGTAGCCCGCCACGCCGTCGTCCCCACGCAGCTGGACCGTACCGGCGGGGAGGCCGCGCCCGTCCGGCCGACCGGCCCCGCGTGCCAGCGAGGTGATGCTCACCGGCAGGCCGAGCACGGTCCAGTGCCACCAGCCGGACGCTCCGGGTGCGTCGGGGTCGAAGCAGCTGACGGCGAAGGAGACGGTCTCGGGCGGGAAGCCCGACCAGCTGAGCTGGGGGGAGACGTTGTCGCCGCGTGGGGTGTTGGTGGCGGAGTCCGGCAGGGGAGCGCCGTCGGTGACGTCCTCCGAGCGGAGCGTGAACGCGGGCACCGCAGGGAGCAGGGCGTAGGGGTCGGGGGCGACGGGACGGTTCAGTGAGAGTGCCACGGACCCATCGTGGCTGGTCCGCCCCGCTTCTGCGCGACGTGGGGCGGGAGTCCGACGGCCCCGCACGGTCGGTCGCGGATCGTCCCCAGGGCTGACCAGGCGGATTGACAGCGGGCGCCGTGCGGCGTGTACTTGTTCGAACACGTGTTCGAAGATGGTCCGTCGGCGCGTCGCCGAGGAGGAGTTCTGACATGACCGTCGTCACGGATCGCGCGGAGCGGGTGGCCCTGGCCCGCGCTGCGCTGGCCAGGGCGGAGCTGCGCACGGGGGCGCGCAGCGTGCTCGGGGCCGGGGCCGGGGCGACGGTAGCGACCGACGACGGAGCACGTCCGGTGCTGCCGAGGACGTCGCTGCTCACCACCGAGCGGCCGCCGATGGACGTCCCACCCGCGCTGGCGCCGGTGCTGCCCGGCGGCCTGCGCAGGGGAGGCACCACCGTGGTGACCGGCTCGACGTCCCTGGTGCTGACGATGCTCGCGTACGCCTGCCGGCACGGGGCATGGGCGGCAGCCGTGAGCCGGCCCGACCTCGGCCTGCTCGCCGCGGCGCAGGCGGGTGTCGACCTGGCTCGCCTGGCCATGGTGCCCGATCCCGGTGCGCAGGCCGCGACGGTGCTGGCCGCGCTGCTCGACGGGATCGACGTGGTGGTGGTGGGGGCGGGGGCGGCGCTGACCGAGGCCGAGCGGCGGCAGCTGTCGGCGCGGGCCCGGGAACGGGGCACCGTGCTGCTGCCCACGTGTGCATGGCCCGGTGCCGGCACGGTGCTGTCGGTGCAGGAGCGGGGCTGGACCGGCGTGGGATCCGGTGAGGGCCGGCTGCGTTCGCACCGGGTGCAGGTGCTGCGCTCGGGCCGCGGCGGTGCGGGGGTGCCGCGGTCGCTGGACCTGGTGCTGCCGTTGGGGGCGCCCGGCCCGGACGGGCCGGTGCCCGCGGGTGGTCCTGTCACGGCGCCCGTCGCGACCCGAGCCGACCTGAGGCTGGTCGGATGAGCATCCGCACCACGGTCGTGTGGGTGCCCGACTGGCCCGTGGTCGCGGCTGCGACGGTCGCCCAGGTCCCTGGTCACCTGCCCGCGGCGGTGCACGACGGGCGTGCGGTGACCGCCGTGTCCGCACTGGCGCGTGCCGAAGGAGTGCGGCGCGGCATGCGGCGGCGGCAGGCGCAGGGCTGCTGTCCCGAGCTGGTGCTGCTGCCCACCGACGACGCGCGTGACGTGCGGCTGTTCGAACCCGTGGCCGCCGCGGCGCAGACGGTGGTGGCTGGGGTCGAGGTGGCTCGTCCCGGCCTGCTGCTGCTGCCGGCCGGCGGGGCCAGCCGTTACCACGGTTCGGAGGACCTGCTGGCCGCCCGGCTGGTCGACGCGGTGGCCACGGCGACCGGGTACGAGTGCGGTGTCGGCACCGCGGACGGCCTGCTCGCTGCGGTGCTCGCCGCCCGCACCGGCGCGGTGGTCGAGCCCGGCGCCTCCCCGGTGTTCCTCGCCGCGCACGGGGTGGGCGAGCTGGTGCACGCCACGGTCGACGACGCGCAGGCTGCCGCCATCGGCGAGCTGGTGGACCTGCTGCACCGGTTGGGGCTACGCACCCTGGGTGACCTGGCGGCGTTGCCGGCCTCCTCGGTGCACGCCAGGTTCGGTCGGCTCGGCAGCTGGGCGCACCTGCTGGCACGTGGGCTGGACGAGCGGCCGCCGGTGCGGCACCGGCCGGAGGCGGACCTCGAGGTGAGCGCCGAGCTGGACCCGCCGTTGCACCGGGTGGATGCTGCGGCGTTCGCCGGACGGCGGCTGGCCGAGCAGCTGCACGAGGACCTCGTGCGTCGCGGGGTGGGCTGTGGGCGGTTGCAGATCGCCGCGCGCACCGACGAGGGCATCGACCTGCTGCGTACCTGGCGCACCGACCTGGGCGGGTCGGGCGGTGGGTGGGGAGGCCTGACCCCGGCACGCATCACCGACCGGGTGCGCTGGCAGCTGGACGGCTGGTTGACCGCCACGGCGGTGGCGACGGCGCGAGACCACGCTCGCGAGCGGTACCGCAGGCGGTCGGACGGCGGCGGTGCGGACGGGACGCCGGACGACCCTGCAGGGTCGAGCGCGGTGGAGCGGCGTGGTCGGCCGAGACCCGTCCGGGTGTCCGATGCCGAGCCGGGGGTGGACGCCCCGGCTCCGGAGGACGACCACCCCGTGGGCCTGGTGCGGCTGACCCTCACCGCACTGGACGTCGCTCCTGCTGGTGCCGAGCAGGGGCGGTTGTGGGGTGGGCCGTCCGGTGGCGACCTGCGCGCGCACCGTGCTCTGGACCGGGTGCAGTCGCTGGTGGGCGGCGGCGGGGTGCTCACCGGGACGCTGCAGGGCGGCCGTGACGTACGTGACCAGGTGCACCTGCAGCCGTGGGGAGAGCACACCGTCCCGCTGCGGGCAGCCGACCTGCCGTGGCCCGGGCGGCTGCCCGAGCCGGCCCCCGCCACCGTGCCGCCCGACCCGGTGCCGGTGCGGCTGTCCGACCCTGCAGGGCTCGAGGTGCGGGTGGACGAGCGGGCTCAGCTGAGCGGACCCCCTGCCCGGCTGCGCTGGCCGACGGACGCACCCGGATGGGCCGGTGCCCGGCGGGACGGTGCCGTGCTGGGCTGGGCCGGCCCGTGGCTGCTGACCGAGCGGTGGTGGCAGCACCCGGAGCGTCCCCCCCAGGTGCGCGTGCACCTGCAGGTGACGCTCGACGACGGCCGGGCGCTGCTGCTGACCCGAGCCGGTGCCGGCTGGGCGTGCGAGGCGACGTATGACTGAGCGGCGGCGCGGTGGACCGGGTCGGGCAGCCCGGGTACCGACTCCGGAGTACGCCGAGCTGCACGCGCACTCGGCGTTCAGCTTCCTGGACGGTGCAAGCCAGCCGGAGGAGCTGGCGGCGGAGGCAGCCCGGCTGGGGCTGACGGCGCTCGCCGTCACCGACCACGACGGCCTGTACGGCGTGGTGCGGTTCTCGCAGGCGGCACGGGCGGTGGGCCTGCCGACCGTGTTCGGGGCCGAGCTGCACCTGCCTGCGCCGGACGGTCGCCGTCATCCGCACGAGCGCACCCGTGCCACGCCGGGCCGGCCGGTGCTGGACCCGCCGACCGGTGTGCCGGACCCGCGCTCGTCGCACCTCGTGGTGCTCGCCCGAGGTCCGGACGGCTACCGGGCGCTGTCCAGGGCGATCGCCGAGGCGCACCTGCGCACGGGCGTCAAGGGTGCGGCGGACCACCGCCTCGAGGAGCTCGCGGCCGTGGCGAACGGGCAGTGGCTGGTGCTGACCGGCTGTCGCAAGGGCGCGGTGCGGCGCGCGCTGGCCGGGGGAGACCCGTCCGGGGTGACCGGTGTGGCACCCGGGGGGCCGGCGGCCGCCCGCGCCGAGCTGGACCGGCTGGTGGCGCTGTTCGGCCGGGACAACGTGGCGGTCGAGGTCACGGCGGCCCACGACGCGTACGACGGCGACCGGGCCGATGCGCTGGCAGCGCTCGCCGCGGACGCCGGCCTGCCGCTGGTCGCCACCGGCGGGGTGCACTACGCCACCCCACGGGATGCCGACCTGGCCGCCGCGCTGGCGGCGGTGCGGGCGCGCTCGTCGCTGGACGACCTGGACGGTTGGCTGCCAGGTGCGCCGAGCGCGCACCTGCGTTCCGCGGCGGAGATGGCGGTGCTGCACCGTCGGCACCCCGCCGCGGTGCCGGCGGCGGCGGCGCTGGCCGCCGAGTGCGCGTTCGACCTGTCGCTCGTGGCGCCCAACCTGCCGCCGTTCCCCGTGCCGGCCGGGCACACCGAGGCGAGCTGGCTGCGCGAGCTGGTGCGCCAGGGTGCCGCGGAGCTGTACGGACAGCCTGAGGCCGAACGGGTCCCCGGTGCGTACGCCCAGCTCGAGCACGAGCTGCGGGTGATCGAGGACCTCGGCTTTCCCGGGTACTTCCTCGTCGTCTACGAGCTGGTCGACTTCTGCCGACGCAACGGGATCCTGGCGCAGGGTCGTGGGTCGGCGGCGAACTCGGCGGTCTGCTACGCGCTGCGGGTCACCGCCGTGGACGCGGTGCGGCACGGGCTGCTGTTCGAGCGGTTCCTGGCCCCCGAGCGGGACGGCCCGCCGGACATCGACGTGGACATCGAGTCGGCGCGCCGCGAGGAGGTGATCCAGCACGTCTACTCCGTGCACGGACGCACGCACGCCGCGCAGGTGGCCAACGTCATCTCCTACCGACCCCGCTCGGCGGTGCGGGACGCGGCGCGTGCGCTGGGTTACGACGTCGGTCAGCAGGACGCGTGGAGCACGTCGATCGAACGCTGGGGCAGCCTGCGCGGTCCGCAGCCGCCCAGCCCGTGGTGGACCCTGTCCCGGTCCGGTCCCGTGGCGGCGGAGGCTGCTCCGGGCACGGTGACCGCCGACGGCCACGACGTGGTGCCAGCTCACCGGCCGCCGTCGGCCGCTGAGCTGGAGGAGATCCCCGACCAGGTGATCGACCTCGCGGAGCGGTTCCTGCGGCTGCCGCGGCACCTGGGCATCCACTCCGGCGGGATGGTGATGTGCGACCGGCCGGTGATCGAGGTGTGCCCGGTGGAGTGGGCCCGGATGGAGGGCCGCACCGTGCTGCAGTGGGACAAGGAGGACTGTGCGGACGCGGGCCTGGTGAAGTTCGACCTGCTCGGCCTCGGCATGCTCACCGCCCTGCGGATGGCGTTCACGCAGGTGCGCGAGCATGAGGGGATCGAGCTGGGCCTGCACGGCCTGCCGCACGAGGACCCGGGCGTGTACCGCCTGCTGTCCGCGGCGGACACCGTCGGGGTGTTCCAGGTGGAGTCCCGGGCGCAGATGGCCACGCTGCCCCGGCTGGCGCCGAAGAACTTCTACGACATCGTCGTGGAGGTCGCGCTGATCCGGCCGGGGCCCATCCAGGGTGGGTCGGTCCACCCGTACATCGAACGGGCCCGCGGTCGGCAGAAGATCGACTGCCTGCACCCGCTGCTCGAGCCGGCGCTGGCCAAGACGCTCGGGGTGCCGCTGTTCCAGGAGCAGCTGATGCAGATGGCGATCGACGCCGCCGGGTTCAGCGCCGCGGAGGCGGACCAGCTGCGCCGGGCCATGGGGTCCAAGCGGTCGATGGAGCGGATGGAGGCGCTGCACGCCCGGCTGCTGGACGGGATGGCCGAGCACGGCATCGACCGGGACACCGGGGAGCAGATCTTCGACAAGCTCAAGGCCTTCGCCGACTTCGGGTTCCCCGAGTCGCACGCGTACTCGTTCGCGTTCCTGGTGTACGCCAGCGCGTGGCTGAAGATGTACCACCCGGCCGCGTTCTACGCGGGGCTGCTGGCCGCGCAGCCCATGGGCTTCTACTCTCCGCAGAGCCTGGTCGCGGACGCGCGTCGGCACGGCCTGCAGGTGCTGCGCCCGGACGTGCAGGCCTCGGCAGCGCTGGCCCGGGTGGAACGGTGCGGACCGACGCCGCCCGGTGGGGAACCGCCGCTGGTGCCCCGGCCGAGCGGCACCGACGCGATGGTGCCCGTCGGCGCGCGCACCGGCGCCGACCGGTCGCTGGCGGTCCGCCTCGGCCTGGCCGCCGTGCGGTCGGTCGGCACCGACGTTGCCGAGGGGCTGGTCGCCGAACGGTCGGCGCACGGTCCGTTCGCCGACCTGCGCGACCTGGTTCGCCGGGTACGACTGAGCACCGCTCAGCTCGAGGCGCTGGCCACCGCGGGCGCCCTCGAGTGCCTGGGGGTCACCCGGCGTGAGGGGCTGTGGGCAGCCGGCGCGCTCGCCCAGGAGAGCCCGGACACCTTGCCGGGCGTGAGCGTGGGCGTGACGGCCCCGACGCTGCCGGGTCTGGAGGCGGTCGAGGTGGCCACGGCCGACGTGTGGGCCACCGGGGTGTCGGTGGACTCCTACCCGACGCAGTTCGTCCGGGACGGGCTCGACGCCGCCGGGGTGCTGCGGGTGGAGCAGGTCTACCGGGACCCCGTGCCGACCGGCCGGGTGGCCGTCGCCGGGGTGGTCACGCACCGGCAGCGGCCCGGCACCGCAGGTGGGGTGACGTTCCTGTCGCTGGAGGACGAGACGGGCCTGCTCAACGTCATCTGCTCGGCGGGGCTGTGGCAGCGGTTCCGGCGCGCGGCCAGGACGTCGAAGGCCCTCGTCGTGCGCGGTCGGCTCGAGCGTGCCGACGAGGCGACCAACCTCGTTGCCGAGCACCTGAGCCCGTTGTCGCTGCGCGTGCGCACCGCCTCACGGGACTTCCGCTGACCGGGGTCCGGCGGCAGGCGCGGCGGCTACGGCTCCTTGATCACCGAGTCGTCCTCGACGTGCGGCACCTGCGCCACCGGGTCCGCATCGGCTTCCGGCTCCTCCTCGTCGACCATCGGCGGGTCCATCGTGCGCAGCCGGCTGAACACGGCCCAGCTCACCGCGACCAGCGGCACGGCGATCACCGCCCCGAGGATCCCGGCCGAGAGCGTGCCCGTGGCCACCGCCAACGCCACGGCCACCGGGTGCAGCGACACCTGCTTGCCCATCACGAGGGGCTGGAGCACGTGCCCCTCGAACTGCCCGATGCCCGCGATGCCCAGGCCCACGAAACCGGCCTGGATCGGCCCGAGGGCCGCGAGCGCGACGATCATCGCGACCACCATCGCCGTGGGCGCTCCGATCAGGGGGATGAACGCGCCGACCAGCACCAGCACCGCCAGAGGTGCGGCCAGCGGCACCCGGATCACCGTCAGCAGGACGAACGCAAGGAGCCCGTCCACCAGGGCGATGATCACCGTGCCGCGGGTGTATCCGGAGAACGTGTACCAGCCGGCACCACCGGCGGTCTGCCACGTCTCCCGCATCCGCGAGGGGAGCTGGTTGAGGAACCAGGTCCACATGTCCTCGCCGCGAGCCAGGAAGAAGATCGCGCAGAAGATGGCCAGTGCGAGGGCGGTGAACACCTCCACCACCGAGGTGGCGCTCGCGGCCGCCTGCCCGGCGAGCTGGCCGGCGTGCTCCTGCACCCACTTGACGCCCTGGTCGATCCATCCGGTGGTCTGCGCGTTGGTCACCCTGAACGGCAGCCGCCCGCTCTGCAGGAAGTTGATGATCTGCTGGATGCCGGTGCCGAACTGCTTCGACAGCTGCTGCCACTGGTTGGCGACGGAGTAGACCACGTAGGTGAGCATCCCGACGAACACGAGGATGCCCAGCAGCAGGGAGAGTGCCGTCGCGAGCCCGCGCGGCACCGCCCGGCTCATCCAGCCGACCAGCGGTCGCAGCACGGCGGTGAACACGAACGCCAGGAACACGGCGATGAACACCAGCTGGATCTTCGAGGTGGCGAAGAACACCAGCGCGATCGCGGCCACCAGCACCAGGAGCCGCCATGACGCCCCCGCTGCCTTCCGCAGCCACCGCGGCGCGGTCTCGTCGTCGCCGGCGACCTGCGGGTTGTGCCGACCGCCGGCCACCCGCCGGGCCACGGGGCTGACCTGGGACGGCGGGATGTGCGACCCTCTGTCGCCCGTGCCGGTGCTGTCCGCCATGACCCCCTCCACGCGCCGCCGGAGCACCCGTCCACCCGTGCGCTGCCGTCAGTCTGCACCGCCGCGCGAATGCGGGGGCGGCAGGCGCTCCGTGCTATCTTTACCGCCGCACCCGGGCGTGACAGCGCTCGAGGTGTCCACCTGTCCGGGTGGCGGAATGGCAGACGCGCTAGCTTGAGGTGCTAGTGCCCGTATAGGGCGTGGGGGTTCAAGTCCCCCTCCGGACACTCGTTGAGACAGCGACGACAAGGGCCCCTGACCTGCAGACATGCGGTCGGGGGCCCTTGTCGTCCCGCCCGCGGGGCGTCACCGGGGGCGACGACGCACGTCCGGCGGACGTGACGTTCCCGACCCGCCGAGAACGCGCTGCGGGAGGCCGGAGACTCGCCTGAGCGGTCCGAGGCACGGTCGGCCGAGGGGACCCGACCTGGCGGGCCGTCGGGCCCCGCTCGTCCCGTCGCGTTCAGCTCAGGACGACGTCGGGCTGAAGCCGGTGACGGTCGAGCCGAGCCAGGTCAACGCCGTCGGCACCGCGTCGGCCCAGACGCTGATGCGGTGCCCGGCGTTGACGTCCACCTGGGACTGGACGGACAAGGGGGGGTGCGCAGCCTTGAGCAGGGCGGCGCTGCTGGAGTACGACAACGAGTCGGCCTTGCTCGTCTGGATCCACAGGGCGACGGGCGGCGGAGACGTGCTGGCCAGCGACACGAGCTGGTAGCGCTTCGCTGCGGCGTCGCCGGCGCGGAACGGGACGTAGGTGGGGCTGAAGATGGGCGCGAAGTACCCGCCGAGGATCACGCCGGCTCCGAAGACGTCCGGGTGGAGCATCGACGTCATCGCTGCGCACCAACCACCCGAGGAGAAGCCGAGCGTGGCCCAGCCGGTCCGGTCGTGGGACACCCGCAGCAACGACGCGATCTTCTGCGGGACGTCAGTGGCGAGCCACGTCTCCACCTGGGGCTGACCGGTCCCGCCGTTGACGCACTCGGTGTCGGCGCCCGCTGGGAACTCGATCTGCGGCGCGACCACGATCACGTCGTCGATCCGGTGCTGCGCGGCGAGCGCATCCAGCGACGGCACCAGGTTGACGCCCTGCATCCAGACGTCCGGGGACCCGGGGTAGCCGTGGAAGGCCTCGATCACCGGGTAGGACCTGGTCGCGTTCGCGGGGTCCTCGTACCCCACCGGCAGGCTGACCTTGACCCGGCCCGTCAGGCCACTCTTCGAGCCGGTGAACGTGAACGTCTGCACCCGCTGCCCTGGCGACGGCAGCGGCGGCAGGCTCGCCGTCGGCGCCGGCGTGCCCAGGCCCGGACCGGTGGGCATGTCCCGCAGAGCGGCCTGCGCGCTCGTGCCGCCCGTGGCCTGGCGGACCACCGGACCGCTGCTGGTGCCGAGCAGGTCGCCCCAGCTCGCGTACCACTCGTTCTGGTTGTTCAGGGCGACCGCCACGGACAGCAGCACCAGCGCACTGACGCCGAGCTGGGTGGCCAGGCGGGTGAGCGCCGTCCCGAGGGTGCGCCGTCGGCTCGGGACGCGGAGTGCGCTCCAGACGAGGGCGCCGACCGTGACCGCGAGGACCAGCAGGAGAAACGGGAGTCCCGTCAAAGACATGAGTGACCGTCCAGATCGTCGACCACGCGGCAGGCTACGGCGTCGCCGGAGGCGGGAGGGGTCGGCGCGGAGAGCGCCCTGTGAGAAGCCGGTGCACGGACGGTGAAGGCGGACGTCACCACCCGCAGGCGGGCGACGGCACGGTGACGATCAGCCGGCGACCGCCGGCCTGTCGTCAGCGGCTCCGGCCGGCCCGTCGTCGGCACCCTCGTCGGACGGCCCTCCCGGCTGCTCGTCGCGGTGCCGGCTCAGCAGCAGGAAGGCGGCCGCACCGAGGAAGACGACCAGGCTGACCCA
>DAIDJQ010000224.1 GCA_027451305.1 Cellulomonas sp. | reverse complement strand
GTCGTCGACTCGTTCAAGCTTCGCCACACCGTGCCGATCGGCGTCACCTTCCCGGCCGTGGTGCTGCACGGCGTCGCCCAGTCGGCCGCCAACGTCGACCCTTCGTGGATCGGCACGGACATCGAGAAGGCGATCAGAGCGACCACGGGGCGGCGGGTGCTGGCGGTCAACGACGCCGACGCGGCGGGCTTCGCCGAGGTGGAGTACGGGGCTGCCCGCGGCGTGCCCGGCCTCGTCATCGTCGTCACCCTCGGCACCGGGATCGGCACGGCCCTGATCAACGACGGCCTCCTGGTGCCCAACACGGAGCTCGGGCACCTCGAGATCGACGGCGTGGATGCCGAGAGCAGGGCCTCCGACGCAGCCCGGGACCGGGAGAACCTGGACTGGGAGCAGTGGTCGGTCCGGCTGCAGCGGTACTTCTCCGTCGTGGAGAAGCTGTTCTGGCCCGACCTGTTCGTGGTGGGCGGCGGCGTGAGCAAGAAGTACCAGGAGTTCCTGCCACGGCTGCAGCTGCGGGCACCCATCGTCCCGGCGGCGCTGCGGAACGCGGCCGGGATCGTCGGGGCCGCCCGGCTCGCCGCCAACGCGCACTGACCCGAGCGCGGCGCCGGAGCATCTGACCGCGCCGGGGGCGGGCGCGGGCGGGGCGGATGAGTCAGTCGATACGCCGGGTTCTGTGCCCGGACGCGGTCTCCCGCGACCGGGTGACGGCCATCCATCTACGACGTACGTTGCCGCACGCCTCCAGCGGCCTACCCGGGAGCTCGGGCGGGCAGCCCTCGAACGCTCCCTGTCTGGCCTTGCTCCGGGTGGGGTTTGCCGAGCCGCACCGGTCACCCGGTGCGCTGGTGGTCTCTTGCACCACCGTTTCACCCTTACCGGTCCCCGAGGGGGCCGGCGGTCTGTTCTCTGTGGCACTGTCCCGCGGGTCACCCCGGGTGGGTGTTACCCACCACCCTGCCCTACGGAGCCCGGACGTTCCTCGGCGAGACCCCGGCGAGGGGGTCCCGACGCGGCCGCCTGACTGACTCATCCGCGCCGACAAGCCTAGCCCCTCGGGGATCTCGGGCGGTTCGGCGGGGTCGAGGGCCCGGCGGTCAGCGTGCCCAGCCCTCGCTCGGCACACCGGCGACGGCGATCTCGTCGCGCCTGTCCGTGAACAGCCGCACGATGCTGACCGACGCAGGCGCCACCCGTAGCTGCGACCAGGAGCCGGGCTGGGCGCCCATGGTGACGCCGAGCATCGCCCGGATCGCCACGGCGTGGCTCACCACGACGACGGTCCGTCCTTCACCGAGGGCCAGCAGCCGGTCGAGCCCGGCACGGACGCGGGCGCCCACGTCGGCGATCGACTCCCCTTCGGGTGGCCGGACCGTGCCGACGGTGTGCCACGGCTCGAGCTGCCCTGGCCAGCGCTCCTCCACCTGCTCGGCCGTGAGCCCCTGCCAGTCGCCGAAGTCCGCCTCCTGGAACGTCGCGTCGGTCTCGACCGGCAGCCCGAGCCGCGCCGCCACGGCCCGCGCCGTCTGCTGCGTACGGACCATCGGCGAGGCGATCACCCGGCTGGGATACGGGATGTCGCCCCACAGGTCCCGCCCCACCCGGTCGACGAGCGCCGCGACGTCCTCTGCCTGGCGCAGGCCGGTCTCGTCCAACGGTGGCCCGGGCTCGCTCGAGCCGGAGTAGCCGCGCTGGACGGTCATCGAGGTCTGCCCGTGTCGGACGAGGACCACGGTGACCGGCTGCTCCTCGTCGAACCGCACGCCGGCACCGGAGGGCCGCGGAGCCTGTTCCCGCGACACGCGGTGATCGGCGCCGTCAGAGCCTGTGAACTGCAGATCGGCAGTGTCCGGACGCGGGTGCGCCGGCGTGGTGAGGGAGGTGCTCGGCGGCGGGTCGAGAGACGTCACGGTCCGACTCTGGCGGCCGGGGCACGACGGCGCCACCGGGCGGCGGGCCCCACATCGGGCACCCGGTCAGCGGACCAGGATGCGACCGCACTCCTCGCAGCGGACCACCTGGTCCTCCGGGGCGGACCGGATCCGCTCGAGATCGAGCGGGTTCAGCTCCATCCGGCAGCCGTCGCACTGCCGGCCGCGCAGCGCAGCGGCACCACGGCCGGCCAGCTGGGTCCGCAGCTTCTCGTACAGCGCGAGCAGAGCCGCATCGAGGCCCGAGACCGCAGCGGCGCGTTCCTTCCGAAGTCGCTGCGCCTCGTCGTCCAGCTCGCGGTGAGCCTCGTCGCGCTCGGCGGTCGAGACCGCCTGCTGGTCGAGGAGCTCCGCATGCGCACGCTCGAGGTCGCCGAGTGCGGCCGTGTGCGCCTCGAGACGCTCCATCACCGCGAGCTCGACCTCTTCGAGGTCCGCCTGTCGGCGGCCGAGGCTCTCCAGCTCGCTCGTCAGCGCCTGCGCGTCCTTGGCCCCGGCACCTGCCTCGAGCCGGGCCCGGTCGCGGCCGGCGCGGCTACGCACCTGCTCCACGTCCGTCTCGGCCTTCGCCAGCTCGCGACGCAGGTCCGAGGCTGCCGTGCGGGACGTGACCAGTGCCGACTCCAGGTCGGCCACCTGTGCTGCGAGCTCCGTGATCCGCTCGAGCACCGGCAGCGTGCGGCGACGGTGCGCCGTCTGGTCCAGACGGGTGTCGAGGTCCTGCACGTCGAGCAGGCGGCGCTGGTCGGCTGCCGGGGCTGTGGTCACGAGTCTCCTTCGGGTGCGCCCGGACGGGGCGCGGGGCCGTCCACTCGGGCGGTCCACGGGTCGGTGCGCAGGGTGCTGACGCGGATGCCCACGGTAGCGCCCAGCGCGGTGAGGTCCTGCTCGAGCGCAGCGGCAGCCACCGGCAGCCACGGCCACTCCGAGGCGAAGTGGGCGGTGTCCACCAGGGCCGGTACCCCGGCGGGCCCCTCGAACAGAGCGCGCTCCCGCTGCTCGGAGACGGGGTGGTGGCGCAGGTCCGACGTGACGTAGGCATCCACCCCGGCGGCCCGCACCGCGTCGAGCTCGGAGTCGCCGGAGCCGCCGAGGACGGCCACACGACGCACCGGCAGGTCCGGCGATCCGGCGTAGCGCACGCCCTGCGGTGTCCAGGGCAACGCCGCGGCGACGCTCCGGGCGAAGGTGTCGAGGCTGACCGGCTCCGGCAGCCGCCCCACGCGGCCGAGCCCGGTGCCGCCGGGCACCCCCGCCTGCTCCAGCACGTCGAACGCCGGCTCCTCGTACGGGTGCGCCGCACGCATCGCTGCCAGCACCGCCGCCCGGGCGGGCCGTGGTGCCACCATCTCGACGCGGGCCTCGACCACCCGGGTGACCTCGCCCGCACGCCCGACGGCCGGGGTGGCGTCCGCCGACGGGACGAAGGTGCCCTCACCCGTGCTGGTCCAGGCGCACCGGCTGTAGGCGCCGATCGCGCCGGCACCGGCGGCCGCCATCGCGTCCACCACCCGTTCAGCCTCGGCGACCGGCACGAACACCACGTGCTTGTCCAGGTCCGGCCCGTCCACCGCGACCAGTGGCTCGGTGTCCACCAGGCCTACGGCTGCGGCCAGCGCGTCGGCCACGCCACCGGCGGCCGCGTCGGCGTTGGTGTGCGCCGCGTACAGCGCCACGTCCGCGCGCAGCAGACGGTGCAGCACGGCACCCTTCGCAGTGGTCGCCGCCACGCCGTGCACGGGCCGCAGCAGCAGGGGGTGGTGGGTCACCACCAGGTCGGCACCCCAGGCGAGCGCCTCGTCCACCACCGCCGCCACCGGGTCGACGGCGAACATCACCCGGTGCACGGGGTGGCCCGGGTCCCCGGCGACCAGCCCCACGGCGTCCCACGACTGCGCCGTGCCGGGCGGGTACCGCCGGTCGAGTGCCGCGACGACCTGCGACAACGTGGGAACGCCAGCACCGCCCATGCCCGCAACCTACCGGCGCCGCGGGAGCGGAGTCCCGTCACGGCCGCACCATCACCGGACGCGGACCGCCCGCAACGGCACCGCTAGGCTGTGGCGGCGTCGAGGGGCCTGTAGCTCAGTTGGTCAGAGCGCCGCGCTTACACCGCGGAGGTCGTCGGTTCGAGACCGGCCGGGCCCACCCTCAGTCAGCAGACCCGCGACCGTGCTCAGCGGCCGCGACCCCGGGTAGCCAGGCGTGTGGCCGACCAGTCGGGCGCGATGGCGAAGGTCGACATCGCGTGCAGCCCCGAGGTCGTGGCCGCCTCCTCGATGTCGCTGTGCGAGACGTGCCCCGGGCGACCCGCCTTGGGCGTCAGCACCCAGATCGGCCCCGCGCCGTCGAGCACCGTCATCGCGTCGACGAGCGCGTCCGTCAGGTCCCCGTCGTCGTCACGGAACCAGATCACGGCCCCGTCGGTGACGTCGTCGTAGTCCTCGTCGACCAGCTCGGACCCCGTGAGAGCCTCGAGACCCCGGCGCAGGTCCTCGTCGACGTCGTCGTCGTAGCCGAACTCCTGGATCACCTGCCCGGAGATGAAACCCAGATGCGCCGCCTGCGCGGCTGCGTCGTCCGCGGTGGATGACACGACCTGACTGCTCCCTTCGGGCCGACCTGCTGATGACCGCACACGCTAGCCCACCCGCCCGCGGTTGGCCCCGGCAGCTGCCGGTCGGGACTGCGCGTCGCCCCGTGTCGCGGACATCACGCCGCTCGTCGGGTGCTCGTGTGACTTTCGGCCCACGGACGGCGGACAATGTGTGGCACTACCCGCCCGGTGCCGCGGCACCTGCCGCCGGCGCCGGCCCGGGCCGGGACGCGCATCGCGGCGACCTCGCCGGCGGTGCGCCCTAGACATGCAAGGAGCGAAGGTGGCGTCGATCGACGAGACGGGTCCCCTCATCGGCGGACTTCTCAGCCAGGTGCCGGACATCGACCCCGAGGAGACCGGGGAGTGGCTCGAGTCGCTGGACGGGCTGATCGACTCCGAAGGCGGCCCGCGGGCGCGTTACGTGCTGATGAGCATGCTGCGCCACGCCCGCCAGCGGAACGTGGCCATCCCCGCCTCGCTCAACACGCCGTACGTCAACACGATCGCTGTGCACAACGAGCCGTACTTCCCCGGCGACGAGGTGATGGAGCGCCAGTACCGCCGTCTGATCCGCTGGAACGCGGCGGTCATGGTCACCCGCGCGCAGCGTCCGGGCGTGGCGGTAGGAGGGCACATCTCGTCGTACGCGTCCGTCGCGACGCTCTACGAGGTCGGCCTCAACCACTTCTTCCGCGGCAAGGACCACCCGGGCGGCGGCGACCAGGTCTACTTCCAGGGGCACGCCTCCCCTGGCGTCTACGCCCGCGCCTTCCTCGAGGGCCGGCTGACGGCGGACCAGCTCGACGGCTTCCGTCAGGAGCTCTCGCACCCGGGCGGCGGGCTGCCGTCCTACCCGCACCCGCGCCTCGCGCCCGCCCTGTGGGAGTTCCCCACCGTGTCGATGGGGCTCGGTCCCTCGTCGGCCATCTACCAGGCCTGGACCAACCGGTACCTGCACGAGCGCGGCATCAAGGACACCAGCCAGCAGGACGTCTGGGCGTTCCTCGGCGACGGCGAGATGGACGAGCCGGAGTCGCGCGGCATGCTGCAGCTGGCCTCGTCGCAGGGGCTGGACAACCTGACGTTCGTCGTCAACTGCAACCTCCAGCGCCTCGACGGGCCGGTCCGTGGGAACGGCAAGATCATCCAGGAGCTCGAGGCGCAGTTCCGCGGCGCCGGCTGGAACGTCATCAAGGTGATCTGGGGCCGCGAGTGGGACACCCTGCTCAACGCGGACAAGGACCGCGCCCTGGTCAACCTGATGAACGTCACGCCCGACGGTGACTTCCAGACGTACCGGGCCGAGGACGGCGCGTTCATCCGCGAGCACTTCTTCGGCCGTGACCCCCGCACCAAGAAGCTCGTCGAGCACATGAGCGACGACGACATCTGGGCGCTGAAGCGCGGCGGCCACGACTACCGCAAGGTGTACGCGGCCTACAAGGCCGCCCGCGAGCACACCGGGCAGCCGACCGTGATCCTCGCGCACACCATCAAGGGCTACGGCCTGGGCTCCGGCTTCGCCGGCCGCAACGCGACCCACCAGATGAAGAAGCTCAAGGTCGACGAGCTGAAGACCCTGCGCGACACGCTGCACCTGCCGATCACCGACGCGCAGCTCGAGGAGAACCCGTACCTGCCGCCGTACTTCAACCCCGGTGCCGAGGACGAGGCGATCCAGTACATGCTCGAGCGCCGCCGTCAGCTGGGCGGGTTCGTGCCGGAGCGCCGCGTCTCGTACAAGCCGCTGGTGCTGCCCGAGGCCAAGGCGTACGAGCGCCTGGCGAAGGGGTCGGGCCCGCAGCCGGTCGCCACCACGATGGCGCTGGTCCAGCTCTTCAAAGACCTGATCAAGGACAAGGAGATCGGCGCGCGACTGGTGCCGATCATCCCCGACGAGGCGCGAACCTTCGGGCTGGACGCGATCTTCCCCAGCGCGAAGATCTTCAACACGCTCGGCCAGCACTACATGGCGGTCGACCGCGAGCTGATGCTCTCCTACAAGGAGTCGCCGTCCGGCCAGATCATGCACACCGGCATCAACGAGGCCGGGTCTGCGTCGGCGTTCCAGGCCGTCGGCACCAGCTACGCCACCCACGGCGAGCCGCTCATCCCGTTCTACTTCTACTACTCGATGTTCGGGTTCCAGCGCACCGGTGACCAGTTCTGGGCTGCCGGCGACCAGATGGCGCGCGGCTTCCTGATCGGCGCGACGGCCGGCCGGACCACGTTGACCGGTGAGGGGCTGCAGCACGCCGACGGCCACTCGCCGGTGCTGGCGGCCACCATGCCGCACGTCGTGCACTACGACCCGGCCTACGGGTACGAGATCCGGCACATCGTGCGGGACGGCCTCGAGCGGATGTACGGCGACGGCTCCGACGGGCGCGACCCGAACGTCGTCTACTACCTGACCGTCTACAACGAGCCGATGCCGCAGCCCGCGGAACCGGAGGGCGTGGACGTCGAGGGCATCCTGCGGGGCATCTACCTGCTGCGCCCGGCGGAGGGCGACGGCCCCCGGGCCCAGATCCTCGCGTCCGGGGTCGGCGTCCCCTGGGCGCTGGAGGCTCAGCAGCTGCTGGCCGAGGACTGGGGCGTTCGCGCCGCGGTGTGGTCGGTGACCAGCTGGAACGAGCTGCGCCGGGACGGGCTCGCTGCCGACCAGCACGCCTACCTGCACCCCGGCGAGCCGGCCCGCACCCCGTACCTGACCGCCAAGCTGGCCGACGCCGAGGGCCCCTTCGTCGCCACGTCGGACTTCGACCACCTCGTCCCGGACCAGGTGCGGGCCTGGATCCCCGGCCGGTACGCCACGCTCGGTGCCGACGGGTTCGGTTTCTCCGACACCCGCGCAGCGGCGCGCCGGCACTTCAAGATCGACGGCCCGTCCACCGCGGTGCGCGTGCTGCAGCAGCTCGTGGCCGAGGGCGCCGTCGACCCGTCCCTGCCCGGTCAGGCGATCGAGCGCTACCGCCTGTTCGACGTGAACGCGGGCACCTCCGGCGCCACGGGCGGCGACAGCTGACCGCTCGTGCAGCTGGGACTGCGGCCCGTCCGGTGCTCACCGGGCGGGCCGCAGTCGTCCGGTGCCGAGCGGGCTACGACCGCAGGCGTCCCGGGTCAGCACCGCCGGCGTCGATCGGGAGCAGCCGTCCGGCGGTGCCGTCGTCGCAGGAGCGCGCCTCGGGACGCCGGCAGAGGCTCGGTGAGCGCAGCAGGCTCAGGCGCCCGGCAGCGTCTGCTCGGCGCGGCTGACCGCCTGGGTCAGCTCAGCCCGCAGGTCCTGAACCGCAGCCTGGTCCGGGTAGAGCGCCAGGGCGTCGAGATGCTGCTTCGCGTCCAGCGGGCGACCCGCCTCCAACGAGGCGAGCACCAGCTGACGCGCGACCTCGGGCTCGTGCTCGCGCGGCCGCCAGTGGCCGACTCCGACTCCCAGCGCCTCGACCGGTTGGCCGGCTTCCCGCAGCAGCGCGAGGCCGTGGGCGAGTGCCCGCCCGGACGGGTCCCGCTCCGCCGCGGTCACGACGCGCCGCATCGTGCCGTCGTGGTCGTCGTGGACGGACAGGCGGGCGAGCTCGATGAGCGGGTACCAGCCGCGCGGGTTGCCGGCGAGCTCCTCGGCGAGGGCCCAGACGGCGAGGTCAGCGGCGTGCCGGCGCTCCTGCTCGTCGGCCGGAGCGGTGAGCGGGTCCTGGTCCGCGGCCGACTCCGCAGCCCGGCGCCGGACGATCTCCGCGAGCGCCTGGAAGGCCTTCTCGTTGTTGGGATCGTCGGACAGCATCGAGCGCAGCGCGTCCTCGTGGAGGGTGTCGCCGCGCCGCTGGCTGGTCGTCGGGCGGCGCGCCCCTACGCGTGATGCCGACGACGGGCGCCGGATCAGCTGACGGAGGCGAGGCAGGAGTGCCATGCAGCGACCATAGCCGAGGGTGCCTCGCCGCACCTGTCCCACGGGCCGGGACGCCGCGCCGCCGGGTCCGGGCGCGACTCGGGGGCCCGTCTCGCTCGTTTGTCGACTTCCCACAATGTGAACCGTATGCTCCCCGGCATGAACCCAGCGCGTCCTCGCGGCGGCCCGACGACATCGCCGCCGAACGCCGCCGAGACCTCGCACCGACCGCCCCGCGGTCCCCGGGTCGCACCCTCCCCCTCGACGAGCCCGGAGACCCAGCGCCGGGTCCGGGAGTCCGCCGGGGACCTCGCTGCTGCGACGATGCGGCGGCTCGAAGCCGACCTCGAGTGGTACCGCGCGCTGCCGGCCGAGGACCGCTCGTGGGTCGGTCTCGTGGCGCAGGCGGGCATCACAGCCTTCGTGCAGTGGTTCTCCGACCCGAGCCGCGCACCGGCCGGTGCGGGCGAGATCTTCTCGGGCGCGCCGCCGGAGCTGACCCGGTCGATCTCCCTGCAGCACACGCTCCAGCTGGTCCGGATCGGCGTCGACGTCGTCGAGGCGCACAGCGACCGGCTGGCCGCGCCCGGCGAGGAGCGCGAGCTGCGCGAGGCGGTGCTGCGGTACTCGCGTGAGGTGGCGTTCTCCGCGGCCGACGTGTACGCACGGGCGGCGGAGGTCCGCGGCGCGTGGGACGCGCGGCTCGAGGCACTCGTCGTCGACTCGCTGGTCCGCGGCGACGTGGACGGCTCGCTGCGGTCCCGGGTCGCCGCGCTCGGCTGGCGCGGGCACGGCTCGATGCTCGTCGTCGTCGGCACCACGACCGCGTCCCTCGAGGAGGTGCGCGCCACCGACCTGCGTCGCTCGACCCGTCGCGAGGCGGACGTGCTGGTCGGCATCCAGGGCGACCGTCTGGTGGTGTTCCTCTCCGGCGACGGCGACCTGGCAGCGGTGGTCGCCAGCCTCCTGCCGCGGTTCGGTCCCGGCCCCGTCGTGGTGGGGCCTCCCGCGCAGGACCTGGCGGACTGCGCGAGATCGGCGCGTGCGGCGCTGGCCGGGCTCCAGGCGGCCCCCGCCTGGGTCGGCGCGCCGCGGCCGGTGCAGGCCGACGAGCTGCTGCCCGAGCGCGTGCTTGTGGGCGACGCCACGGCTCGGCGCCAGCTCGTCGCGCGCGCCTACGCGCCCCTGGCGGCGGGGCAGGGCGCCCTGCTCGACACCTTGTCCGCCTACCTCGGCACCGGCCGGTCGCTCGAGGCGGCCGCACGCTCCCTGTACGTGCACCCCAACACCGTCCGGTACCGGCTCCGCCGGGTCGCGGAGACCACCGGCTGGGACCCCCTGGACGCCCGCGACTCCTACGTCCTGCAGACCTCCCTCGCCCTCGGCCGGCTCGACGGCGTCACTACATCCCCCTGACCGCTTTGTAGGACCCTCACAAGGCGTCCCGACCAGGTTGGTGGCTGCCGTGACCGGGACGGGTTGCCCCCGCCCGGCACAGTGGTCAGGTGCTCGTCGTCGTCTGCCCCGGCCAGGGGGCCCAGTCCCCCGGCATGCTCGCTCCCTGGCTCGAGGTGCCCGGCGTGGCGTCCCTGCTGGGCCGCGCGGCGGAGGTGACCGGTGTCGACCTCGTCGCGCACGGCACGACCTCCGACGCCGAGACCATCCGGGACACCGCGGTGGCGCAACCGCTGCTGGTCGCCTCCGCGCTGGCGTCGCTGCGCGCGGTGCTCGGCACGGACCCCGCGACCGGCTGGTCCGAACTCACCGGAGCCCGGCTCGGTGCGGTGGGCGGGCACTCCGTGGGCGAGCTCGCGGCGCTGGCGGTCTCCGGGGTGCTGTCCGACGACGACGCTCTCGCGCTGGTCGCCGTGCGCGGTGCTGCGATGGCGCGTGCAGCAGCCGCCGGCGCGGCCACCGGCATGAGCGCGGTGCTGGGCGGCGATCCCCACGAGGTGCTGGCCGCCATCGCCCGGCACGGGCTCGTGGCCGCCAACGTCAACGGCGGTGGCCAGGTGGTGGCGGCCGGCGCGCTCGACGGGCTGGCCGCGCTCGCCGCGGAGCCGCCTGCGAAGACACGCATCGTGCCGCTGCAGGTGGCGGGCGCGTTCCACACCGACGTGATGGCGCCCGCGGTCGCGGACCTGCAAGCCGCCGCCGACCGTGTGGTCCCGGCCGACCCGACCACCCCGCTGCTGAGCAACGCGGACGGCACCGTGGTCACCTCAGGGACTGAGGCGCTGGCCCGCGTGGTGGCCCAGGTCGCCCGGCCGGTGCGCTGGGACCTGTGCCAGCAGACCATGTCCGCCCGGGGCGTCACCGGTCTGCTGGAGGTGGCACCTGGCGGCGTCCTGACAGGACTGGCCCGGCGTACGCTGCCCGGGGTCGAGACCGTCGCGCTGAAGTCGCCGGCCGACCTGGACGCCGCGCGGGACCTCGTGCTCCGGCACGCCGCGCCCACCGCGAAGGAGCAGCAGTGACCCGTCCCACCCTGACGCAGTCCAGCGGGGCCGCGCACAGCCGGATCCTCGGCCTCGGGGGCGCCCGCGGCGAACGCGTGGTGCCCAACGACGAGCTCGTGGGTCCGATCGACTCCTCCGACGAGTGGATCCGGCAGCGCACCGGCATCGTGACCCGACGCCGCGCTGGCGCCGAGACGTCGGTCCTCGACCTGGCCGAGGAGGCGGCCCGCGCCGCGATCTCCGACGCCGGCCTCACCGGCGCCGACATCGACGCGGTGATCCTCTCGACCGTCACGTACTTCCACCAGACCCCTGCCGGGGCCGCGATCCTCGCGGACCGGCTCGGCGCCACCCCGGCGGCCGCCTACGACATCTCGGCGGCGTGCGCGGGCTACTGCTACGGCATCGGACAGGCCGACGCCCTGGTCCGGGCCGGGGCCGCGCGCCACGTGCTGGTGATCGGCGCCGAGAAGATGAGCGAGTTCGTCGACCCGACCGACCGGTCGATCTCGTTCCTGCTCGGTGACGGTGCGGGCGCCGTGGTGATCGGCCCGTCCGACTTCCCGGGCATCGGCCCGACGGTCTGGGGCTCCGACGGCGGTCAGGCACAGCTGATCCGGCAGACGCACTCGTGGCTCGACTGGCGTGACCACGACGCGGGCTGGCCGACGCTGCGGCAGGAGGGCCAGTCGGTGTTCAAGTGGGCCGTCTGGCAGATGGCTCCCATCGCGCAGAAGGCGATGGACGCCGCCGGCGTGACCGCCGAGCAGATCGACGTGTTCGTGCCGCACCAGGCGAACATGCGGATCATCGACCAGATGATCAAGCAGCTCAAGCTCCCCGAGTCCGTGGTCGTGGGCCGGGACATCGCCGACACCGGCAACACCTCGGCCGCCTCGATCCCCCTCGCGATCGAGCGCCTGCGCCGCGAGGGCCAGGCGCACAGCGGCGACCTGTGCCTGCAGATCGGCTTCGGCGCCGGCCTCGTCTACGCCGCTCAGGTGGTCGTGCTGCCCTGAGGCAGCGGCCACCCGCTGTAGGTTTCGTCCGACCCGCACCACCGACACCGAGGAGAACACCCATGGCGTACACCGAGCAGGAGATCCTGGCCGGACTGGCCGAGATCGTCAGCGAGGAGACCGGTCTTCCGACCGACTCCGTCCTGCCCGAGAAGTCCTTCACCGACGACCTGGACATCGACTCCCTGTCGATGATGACGATCGTCACGCTCGCCGAGGAGAAGTTCTCGGTGACCATCCCGGACGACGAGGTGAAGAACCTCGCCACGGTCGGCGACGCCGTCTCCTTCATCGCCGGCGCGCAGGCCTGAGCAGCACCGGCCGTCGCCACCGGCCGGTGCACGGGTCGTCAGCACCCGCACCGGCCGGTGGCACCACCGTCCCCCTCACGACCAGGAGCATCCGATGACACCCGTACCAGACGTCGTCGTCACCGGGATGGGGGCCACCACGCCCCTCGGTGGTGACCTGCCCAGCACCTGGAGCGCCGCGCTCGCCGGCGAGTCGGGCGCCCGACCGCTCGACGCCGACTGGGTCGAGCGCTACGGACTCCCCGTCACCTTCGCGGCGACCATCAAGGTCCCGCCGCGCGACGTGCTGCCGGTACCCGAGCTGAAGAGGCTCGACCCGTCCGCGCAGTACGCGATGATCGCCGCCCGCGAGGCCTGGGCCGACGCGGGCTCCCCCGAGGTGGACGGCGAGCGGCTCGGCGTCGTGGTGTCGTCCGGCATCGGCGGCATCTGGACCACGCTGGACGCCTGGGACACGCTGCGGGAGAAGGGCGCCCGTCGCGTCCTGCCGATGACCGTGCCCATGCTCATGCCCAACTCACCCACCGCGTTCGTCTCTCTCGAGCTCGGCGCCCGGGCCGGCGCGCACGCTCTCGTGTCCGCCTGCGCGAGCGGGGCCGAGGCGATCGGCTATGCGGTGGAGATGATCCGGAGCGGCCGCGCCGACGTCGTCGTCGCGGGCGGCACGGAGGCATGCATCCATCCCATGCCCGTCGCAGCGTTCGCCGCCTCGCGCACGCTCTCGCTGCGCAACGACGACCCGCAGGCCGCCTCTCGGCCCTACGACACGGACCGGGACGGCTTCGTGCTGGGCGAGGGCGCCGGCATCGTGGTGCTGGAGAGCGCGGCGCACGCCGCTGCCCGCGGTGCGCGCGTCTACGCCATGGTCTCCGGAGTCGGACTGTCCTCCGACGGCTACCACATCACGTCGCCCGAGCCGAGCGGCGACGGCCAGATCCGCGCCATGCGGGCTGCCCTGGAGGACTCGGGGGTGGCAGCACGGGACGTGGTGCACGTCAACGCGCACGCCACGTCGACGGTGGTGGGCGACCTCATCGAGGCACGGTCCATCCGCGGGCTGCTCGGCGACGAGGCGGACCACGTCGTGCTCTCCGCCACCAAGTCGATGACCGGTCACCTGCTCGGCGGCGCGGGGGCTCTGGAGACGATCTTCACGGTGCTGGCCCTCCACGAGCGCACGGCGCCGCCGACGATCAACGTCGACAACCCGGATCCCGAGCTGGTCCTGGACCTGGTGCGGGCCACTCCCCGGCCGCTGCCGGAAGGCCAGATCGCCGCGGTGAACAACTCGTTCGGCTTCGGCGGCCACAACGTGGCCCTGGTGGTCACCTCCGTCTGACCTCGGTCAGGCTCGACCGACAGTCGCGACCGCCGTCGACCCAGCCCGGCGGCGGTCCGCGGGTGTCGCAGCAGCGGGGTGCGCGCCCTGGCTGCTCAGCCGACGCGGTGCAGCCAGCGCACCGGTGCGCCCGCACCGGCGTACCGGAACGGCTCGAGCTCGTCGTCCCAGGCCTGGCCGAGCGCCAGGTCGAGCTCGGTCCGCAGCCGCATCGCATCGCCGGCGTGCTCCAGCGCGGCGCGGATCCTGTCCTCCGGCACCACGATGTTGCCGTGCACATCCGTGGCGGCATGGAAGATGCCCAGCTCCGGCGTGTGGCTCCACCGGCCGCCGTCGGCGCCCGGGCTCGGCTCCTCGGTCACCTCGTACCGAAGGTGCGCCCAGCCGCGCAACGATGACGCAAGCCGGGCACCGGTCCCCTGGGGGCCCTGCCAGGACAGCTCGGAGCGGTAGAAGCCCGGCCCTGCCGGCTGCACGGTCCAGTCCAGGCTGACGCGCACCCCGAGGGTGTTGCCGGCCGCCCACTCGACGTGGGGGCACAGCGCACGGGGTGCTGAGTGCACGAAAAGAACACCGCGGGTCAGGACACCTGCCATGTCATCCTCCTGGGCGGATCGAGGTTCGCCTTCCCCAACGACCTCGGTTCACACCCGCGAAGACTCGTGGCGCTCGTGGCGCTCGCGGCGTACGGGGCCAGCATGCCCGACGACACGCCGGGAACGCCAGCAGGGGCGCGGTGCGCCGTCCTACAGCTGCTCGCGGATGGCCCGCATGGCCTTCTTGCGGACGGACCGCTCGAGGCGGTCCAGGTAGAGCTTGCCGTCGAGGTGGTCTACCTCGTGCTGCAGGGCGCGGGCCATCAGCTCGGTGCCCTCGACCACCACCTCGTGACCCTCGAGGTCGGTGCCGACCACTCGGGCGTACCACGCTCGCCGCGTGGGGTACCAGAGGCCCGGGACCGACAGGCAGCCCTCGTCGCCGTCCTGGTACTCGTCCTCGGACAGCTCGACGATCACGGGGTTCAGCACATAGCCGATCTCGTCGTCGATGTTCCACGAGAAGGCCCGCAGGCTGACGCCGATCTGGTTGGCGGCCAGGCCGGCACGCCCCTCCTGGTCGACGGTCTCCAGCAGGTCCTCCACGAGTCCGCGGACGCGGTCGTCGATGGTCGTCACGGGGTCGCACGGGGTGCGCAGCACGGGGTCGCCGACGATCCGGATCTCACGCAGGGCCATGGCTCGATCTTCCCATGAAGCGACGCACGTCCGGTGGCGCACGGGCGTCGCACCGACCCCTCGTGTGACGCAGGAGACGCCACCTGCGCCGGACGCCGAGGGGGACGTGATCTACGATCGCTCTTTGTACTGACTGGTCAGTTTGAGAGGAGTGTCGTGGACGTCGCGCCGCAGTGCCTGCCCGGCGAGCTGGACGAGCCCCGGGCGGGTGTCGATCGGCCTCCGCAAGCCGCCGTCCGTGCCCGCGGCCTCGCGCTGCACGGCAGCCGCGGGATCGTCTACGGCCCGCTCGACCTCGACCTGCCCACCGGAGGACTCGCGGTGCTGCAGGGACCCCAGGGGGGCGGCCGTTCCAGCCTGCTCCTCACGTTGGCCGGCCGGATGGTGCCCGATCGCGCGTCCCGGCTCGAGGTGCTCGGCGAGCCGCTCCCTCGGCACCGCCACGCCGTGCAGCGCCGGGCCGCGGTGGCGGGCTTCGCAGGCATCGACGACCTCGACGGCTCGGTGACCGTCGGCGCGACGGTTCGTGAGCGGCTGGCATGGCTGAGCCCGTGGTACGCGCGCAGCCGGCGGGTGGACCAGGCTGCGTTCGATCGTCTCGTCGGACCGGTGTTCGGGCCGCGCCCGCGGCCCCGGGTCGGAACCTTCGTCTGGGACCTCGACGAGGTGGACGCCATGCTCCTGCGCGTGAGCCTGGCGATGGCGCAGCGGCCCGACCTGCTCGTCGTGGACGATGTCGACCAGGTGCACGACAGCACCCGCCGGCAGACCGTGTGGTCGCGCCTCGAGCACCTGGCCGCCACGGGGGTGACCGTCGTCGCGGCGGTCGCCTCCCTCGACGAGGTCGCCCGGACGAGCTGGGCCGCACCGCCCGTCCGGATCACGCTCACCTCCGGTCCGCACGCGGTCCCCGCCGCCTCCTGACCTGCCCACCCACCCCAGCTGCGTCAGCTCCGAAGGACAGCCATGACCTCCCTCACCTCTACCGGGACCGAACTGCGCCGGTTCCGTCGCGGCACGCTTCCGCGGCTCGCCGTCGCCGCGATGATCCTGGTCCCCCTGCTGTACGGCGCCCTGTACCTCTGGGCGTTCTGGGACCCGACCGGCCACCTCGACCGGCTTCCGGTCGCCCTGGTGAACGCCGACACCGGCGCGGTCCGGTCCGGCGCGCCGGTGCACGCAGGCGAGGAGGTCACCACCGCTCTCGTCGCCTCCAAGGCCCTGCACTGGGTGCCGACCGATGCCGCCGACGCCGCGAGTGGCGTCCGCGCCGGGCGGTACTACTTCGCCCTGACGATCCCCGCGGACTTCTCCACCGCAGTGGTGTCGGCGGGCGGCAGCACACCGCACGCCGCCCAGCTGCAGGTCACGTACGACGACACCAACTCGTTCCTCGCCACCACGCTCGGGCGCAGCGCGATGGCGCAGGTGTCCGACGCCGTCCGGGCGACCATCGGGCAGCAGGCCGCCGACCAGGTGCTCGTCGGCCTCGGCTCGGCACGCGACGGCTTCACGAAGGCCTCCGACGGTGCGCTCACGCTGCAGGCGGCGGCAGGCACGCTCTCGTCGGGCGCGCGTCAGGTGGCCTCCGGCGCCAGCAGCGCCGCGACCGGCGCAGCCGCGCTCGCCTCCGGCAGCGTCGCCGCCGCCACGGGGTCGACCTCCCTGGCGAGCGGGGCGCACACGCTGGCTGCGGGGGCGGGGACGCTGGCCGCGGGGGCCGGCAGTGCCGCAGCAGGGGCGAGCACCCTCGCGGCGGGCGCCGCACGGCTCGCCGTCGGCGCAAGCTCCGCAGCGACGGCCGCCGCCACGTTGGAGCACGGCACGGCCCAGCTCTCGGCGGGCGTCACCAGCGCCGTCGGTCAGGCATCGAGGCTGGCCGCACAGCTCGGCACCCTCTCCACCGGGCTCGCGCCGGTGATGACCTACCTCGCGGCGCAGGCCCCGACGGACCCGACGGCCGCCGCCCTGCTCAGCGGTCTGCAGAAGGACGCCGCGGCGCTCCCGTCCACGGCGGACCTCGATGCGGACCTGACGCAGCTGTCTGCCCTGCAGACGGGGGCGGAGGCGGTGACGGACGGCACGACGCGCCTGAGCGCGGGGCTGGGCGCACTGTCGACGGCAGCCGGCCAGGTGGGCTCGGGAGCCGCCGCGGTGGCCGACGGCGTGCAGAAGGTGTCCGACGGGGCCGGCGCCACCGCCGCCGGCGCCGCCGACCTGGCCGCCGGTGCGGACCGGCTCGCGGCAGGAACCACGCAGGTCGCGGCCGGCGCCACGACCTTGGCCGGCGGCACCAGGGCACTGGCCTCCGGCTCGACGCAGGTGGCCGACGGGTCGGACCTGCTCGGGTCCGGATCCGCCACGCTCGCGGGTGCGCTGGCCGCCGGTGCCTCGTCGATCCCGGCCGACGACGCCTCGACGCAGATCGCCCGCGCCGCGACCCTGAGCACACCCGTGTCGCTCACGAGCAGCGACCTGCACGCCGCGGCCGGGTTCGGTGAGGGCTTCGCACCGTTCTTCATCCCGCTCGCGCTGTTCGTCGGCTCCCTGATCACGTGGCTCCTGCTGCGACCGCTGCCGGTCCGGGCGCTGGCCACCCCGGCGTCCGGCTGGCGTGCGACTCTGGCCGGATTCCTGCCGGCCATGCTTGTCGGCGGCGCGCAGGTGGCCGTGATGCTCGCCGTCATCTGCTGGGGCATCGGCCTGAACCCTGAGTCGGGAGTGGGCACGGTGGCGTTCACGCTGCTGGTCGTCGCGGCGTTCCTCGCGCTGCAGCAGATGCTGATGGCAGTCCTCGGCCCCGCGGGCGGCAAGGTGGCGGTGCTCGCCCTGCTCATGCTGCAGCTGGCGTCGTCCGGCGGGACCTATCCGGTGCAGACGACGCCGGCGTTCTTCCGGGCGGTGCACCCGTGGCTGCCCATGAGCTACGCGGTCAGCGGGCTGCGTGAGGTCATCACCGGTGGTGCGGACGGTCGGCTGGCGACGGCCGTGCTGGTGCTGGCGGGCGTGCTGGTCGGTTCCCTCGCCATCAGTGCGCTGCGCGCCGGGCGGATGCGTACGTGGACCTTGTCGCGGCTGCACCCCGTGCTGTCGATCTGACCCGTCGATCTGACAGGCTTCGCCCATGGCCGGCACGCGCGAGCACATCGTCTCGGCGGCTCTCGCACTCGTAGCCGACCGAGGGATCGCCGCCACGTCGATCGACGACATCGCCGCGGCCGCGGGCGTCGCCAAGGGCAGCGTGTTCTACAACTTCGGCAGCAAGTCGGCTCTCTTCGAGACGATCATCGCCGAGGGTGTCGCCCGGCTCACCGCCGCCCTCGAGGCCGCTGGTGCCGGCCTGACCGGCCGGGCCGCGGTAGAAGCCATGGTGACGCAGCTGCTGGTGCACATCCACGACCACCCGGACTTCGCCAAGTTGGCAGTGGCTGAGGTGTTCCGCACCGGGCGGCAGTGGCAGGAGTCGATCCGGAGCATCCGGGAGGACTCGATCGGCGCCTTCCGGAAGGTGGTCGCCGAGGCATGGCCGGAGCGGGACGCCACGCTGACAGCGGCCGCTCTGTTCGGTGCCACCGTGATCACGGGGCTGGAATGGCTCGTCTTCCAGCCCGGGCGGTCGTTGGAGGACGTGCGGGACGCGGTACTGGCATCCGTGCGCTGACGCCCGCTGGCGCCCGACGGTCCGGCAGGTGAACGACGATGCCGGTGGCGACCTCCACGGTCACCACCGGCATCCGGTACTTCGGGCGGGCCGCTCGTCGCGACCCGTGCGGTCAGTTGCTGGCGCGCTGCTGCGGCAGACCCTCGAGGAGCTGACGCACCTCGTCCTCGTGGAAACGGCGGTGCCCACCCAGTGTGCGCACGGCCGAGAGCTTGCCCGCCTGGGCCCAACGGGTCACCGTCTTGGGATCGACGCGAAACATGACTGCGACCTCACCCGGGGTGAGGAGCGCGCCCTGCGTGAGCGTCGTGTGAGTGGTGGCTGCCATGGTGGCGCTCCTGTCGTTCGGTAGCTCGGCTGACCTCGAGGGTCCCGTGGCTTTGCGTCCCCGTCTTGCGGCGGGTTTGCCGTTTTCGCTGACAGCAATCGACTATGCCCGAAAACTGGACATCTATGCAACAACCGCCCGTCCCAGACACCAGGCGTGCCGGGTGAAATGTGCTACGGCGGTAGCCTGCGGTGCACACCAGGGGCAGTAGCTCAGCCGGTCAGAGCAGCGGACTCATAATCCGTCGGTCGTGGGTTCAAGCCCCACCTGCCCCACCAGCACCACGCGGGCGGTCGTCGCAACGCGACCGTCCCCCTCCGGAGGCCACCGATGTCCCTGTTCACGCACCGCCCGCCGGCCGACGTGCGGCACCGGCTGCAGCTGCCGCACGGCGACTCGCTCCTGGTGGCCGTGCGGCTGCCGGACGACCGTTGGGCCGTGGCGACCCGGCAGGCGCTGCACCTCGTGCCAGTGGCCGGCGAGCCGTCCCGGGTGCCCTGGTCGACGATCGAGCGGGGCACGCTCGACACCCCGACGCACACCCTCACCGTGCACTGGGTGACGGGGGCGACGGTCGCGCTGGAGCTCCCGGAGGACGCCGACGGCAAGGCCTTCGCCCGCACGTTCCGGGAGCGGGTGCAGCAGTCCGTGGTGCACACGACCAGCGTCCGCGTGCCCGGCGGCGGCCAGGTCCAGGTGGCGCTGCGCCGCGACGAGGGCGGCGAGCTGTTCACCCAGGTGCTCGGTGGCCCGGTAATCGACCTCGGCGACCCCCGGGTGCTCAGCGTGCTGGAGGATGCCGAGGACCGGGTGCGCGAGGCCGCGGGCCTGCGCGACGTACCGCACACCCGCGGGCCGGCCGCGGGCGAGGAGTGACGGGGGCGTCCCTCCGCACCGGCTGAGCGGGGGCGACGAGTGAGTTTCAGGACGGCCGGACCCGGCTGATACAGTTCTGCCCGCCGATCCCCCGTAGCTCAATTGGCAGAGCATCCGACTGTTAATCGGAGGGTTACTGGTTCGAGTCCAGTCGGGGGAGCAACGTTTGCCCAGATCAGCGCGTTGCTCGAGGCCCAGGTGGGCTGTCGTGCCGGATACGCGCCAGATCGTTTGGACACTCCGTTCCACCATACGGACGTCTACGGGCGTCTGAGGCTCTCCACGGCAGCGCGCGACGGGCGCTGGCGAGGTGCCTCGAGCACCCGTCCGAGTCAACCCGAAGCGGCCTGCCCGAGCCCGATCGCGGGCCCGGTCCCCCGACTCGCGACCCCGTGCAGACTTCTCCGACCGACCGCCCACACCCGCGTCTGAACCGAAGTCCGCCCGCCGCCTGGCCCTCTGCCACCTCTCGGCGCACTCGGATCTCCTCGTCCCCCAGCGCAGG
>DAIDJQ010000223.1 GCA_027451305.1 Cellulomonas sp. | reverse complement strand
GATGATCTTCACTGCGTGCTCCTGTGGTGGGCCGGCCGGAGGTGCCGGCCGGGTGGGGGGTCTGTTCGGGGAGGTCCAGGACCGGGCGTGCGGGTCAGGCGGCCGCAGCCGCTCGGCGGGCGAGGGACGCGGTGACGGCCGCGACCAGCTCGGGCAGGTCGACGAGGTCCGGGGCGAGGTCGGTCAGCACCAGGTGCGCCAGCTCGTCGGGCTCCCGTCCGTGCAGGCGGGCTGCCAGCGGCACCGCGGCGGGGTCGTCGGTGCGCACGTCGTGCGCGAGCAGGTGCCGCGCCCAGGCGGCGACCACGCCGGCACCCGCCGTACCCACCGGCAGGCCGGCCTCCCGGCGCGCTCGCGCGACGCTGAGCACGCGCACCGGGAGCTTCTGTGAGCCGTCCCGGGCGATCTGCGCGAGGCGGTGCTCGATGCGCGCGTTGGCGAAGCGGGTGCGCAGCGCCTCGAGCGCTGCGTCGACCTCGGCCGCCGGCAGCGGCAGCACCGCCCGGGCCTCGACCCACAGCGCCTCCAGCCGGTCGCGCAGCACCGGGTCGGCGAACGCCTCGGCGACGGTGGCGCGGCCGCGGGGGAGCCCCTCGTAGGCGAGCAGGCTGTGCCCGGCGTTGAGCAGCCAGAGCTTGCGCCGCTCGACCGGTTCGAGGTCGTCCACGAACCGCGCGCCGACGGCGTCCCAGCCGGGCCGGCCGGCGGGGAACCGGCCCTGCAGCACCCACTCGCTGAACGGCTCGGTGACCACGGGGGCGGCGTCGTCCCGGCCGGTGAGGGCCCGGGCGACGGCCCGGTCGGCCTCGGTGGTCGCCGGGGTGATCCGGTCCACCATGGTCGAGACGAACGCGACGTGCTGCGGGATCCACTCGGCCAGCGCGGGGTCCACCAGCGCGGCCAGCTCGCGCACCACACCGGCCAGCACCTCCCCGTTGTGCGGGAGGTTGTCCAGGGCGATCACCGCCACCGAGCCGGCACCCGCGAGGCGACGGGCCGCCAGGCCGTCGACCAGACGTCCGGGTGCGGTGCGCACCGCGCCGCACGCGTCGTGCTCGGTGCCGCGCGGCCGCAGCTGCTGGACGTCGGCGGCGACCTGCGGGTCGGCCACGTCCAGGTGGCCCTCGGCGTCGCGGCGGTAGCCGGCCTCGGTGACCGTGAGGGTCACGACGCCCACCTCGGGCCGCGCCAGGAGGGCTCGCCAGGTGCTGCGGTCGGCGCCGTCGTGCACGCTGACCAGGGCGTCCACCGTCGCGGCACGGTCGCCGCCGGCGGACCGCTCGATCAGCGTGTACCGGCCGTCCTGGCCGGCCAGCAGCTGCGCGGCGCGGGCGGACCGGCCCGTGAAGGCGGCCACTCCCCAGCGCTCCTCCGGGTCGACCAGGGCGTTGGCGCGGTCGGTGTACCGGATCAGGTGGGCCCGGGCGAAGGCGCCCAGCCCCAGGTGGACCACGCGCACGGTCGGCGCCGGCTGGTCACGGCGCCAGGTGGGCTGCACGTCCACGGCGGTCTCCTCGGTCGATGGCGGTCACGGCGACCGCAGGCACGATTCAGCCGCGCCGGACCCCGCGGTGGCAATCGGTTGCCATCAGTTGTCCCGGGCGGCAGGGCGCGCCCGGCGCCGTCCGGCCGGCGCGGGCCCGGTGGAGTCGCGCTCGATGAGCACCGCAGGCAGCCGCGCGGGGCGCACCGACCGCGGGACGGGCTCCGACGACTCCTCGAGCAGCGTCCGCACCGCGTACTGGCCCAGCGCGGCCAGCGGCGCGGCCACGGTGGTCAGCGTCGGGCTGCAGAGCTCGGCGCCGAAGATGTTGTCGAAGCCGACGACGCTGAGGTCCGCAGGGACGCGGACGCCCTGCTGCTGCAGGCGGCGCATCACCCCGATCGCCACCAGGTCGTTGTAGGCGACCACCGCCGTGGCCCCGGACTCGAGCACCGCCTGGGCGGCGGCCTCGCCGCCCGCGAGCGTCGGGGCGAACGGACCGACCCGGTGCGCCCGCAGCTCCAGCTCGTGCGCCGCCTCGCGCATCGCCTGCCAGCGCACCCCGTCCGCCCAGGACGCCTCCGGGCCGGCCGCGTACACGATCGACCGGTGGCCGCGCTCGCCGAGGTGCTCCATCGCGCGCCGCATCCCGCGCGCGTTGTCGGTCACCACGCTCGGGATGCCGGTGATCACGCGGTTCAGCACGACGGTGGGCCGCTGCCGCGCGATCACCCGGATCGCCGAGTCGGACATCCGGGAGGTGCCGAGCACCACGCCCTCGACCAGCGGCAGCGCCCGCTCCAGCGCCTCCCGCTCCGCCGCCGCCGACTCCTGCACGTCCGCGACCAGCAGCGTGTAGCCCGCGGCCGTCGCGGCGGTCTGCGCGCCGCGGATGATCTGGAAGTAGAACGGGTTGGTCAGGTCGGAGACGACCATCGCCAGCATCGACGTGCGGCCGGTGGGCAGCGCCCGCGCCAGGGTGTTGGCGCGGTACCCCAGCTCCTCGGCCACCGCGCGGATCCGCCCGGCGGTCTCGGGGTTCACCCGGCCGGGCCGGGAGAAGGCGCGGGACACGGTCGACGGCGCCACGCCTGCCGCCCGTGCGACGTCGTAGATCGTCGGTGCGCCGCGGCCCGTCGAGCGAGCTCCGGCGCGCCCTTCCGCTCGTTCGTCTGGACGTCCCTCGGTCATACCCGGGGACGGTAGGCCTCCGCGGCAAGCGATGGCAACCGCTTGCCAATTTCGCTCGACCGACGGCGCAATGGGTGTCAGGTCCCCGCCACCACCGCCGGGACACGAGAGGAGAGCACCGATGCTTCGTCCCCAGGACACCCCCACCCGTGAGCGCAAGGCGCTCGACGGCCTCTGGGACTTCCGCCTCGACGCCGAGGGCGCAGGCCGGGACGCGCGCTGGTTCGACGGCCCCCTCGCCGAGGCCCGGACCATGCCGGTGCCGGCCAGCTACAACGACCTGCTGATCGGCACGGTCGGCCGCGACCACGTCGGGGACGCCTGGTACCAGCGCACCGTGCGGGTGCCGCGCGGCTGGGACGGGCAGCGCATCGTGCTGCGGCTCGACTCGGCCACGCACCAGGCCGTGGTGTGGGTGGACGGCACCCAGGTGGCCGCGCACACCGGCGGGTACACGCCGTTCGAGGCCGACGTGACCGGGCTGGTGACGCCGGGCGACGAGGTCCGCGTGACCGTCGTCGTGAACAACGAGCTCAGCTTCGGCACGGTCCCGCCGGGAGTGGTCCACGAGACCGGCCACGGCCGCCGCCAGCAGTACTTCCACGACTTCTTCAACTACGCCGGCCTGCACCGCTCGGTGTGGCTGTACGCGACACCGCGCACCCACGTCGAGGACGTCACCGTGGTCACCGACCTGGACGGCGCCACCGGGGTGGTCCGGTACCAGGTGGCCGCGGCCGGCGACGCACCGCACGCGGTGCGGGTACGGCTGCACGACGCCACGGGCGCCGAGGTCGCGGTCGCCGACGGCGCGTCCGGTGAGCTGCGGGTTCCCGACGCGCAGCGCTGGGCCCCCGGCGACGGCTACCTGTACGAGGCGGACGTCGAGCTGGTCGGCCCCGACGGCACGCTGCTGGACAGCTACCGGCAGAGCGTCGGCATCCGGACGGTCGCCGTGCGCGGCACGCAGCTCCTGGTCAACGGCGAGCCGGTGCACCTGCAGGGGTTCGGCATGCACGAGGACTCCGCGCTGCACGGCAAGGGTCACGACGACGTGGTGATGGTCAACGACTTCGCGCTGCTCGACTGGGTCGGCGCCAACTCGGTCCGCACGTCGCACTACCCCTACGCCGAGGAGTTCTACGACTACGCCGACCGCCGCGGCGTGCTGGTGATCGACGAGGTCGCCGCCGTCGGCATGAACATGTCCCTGGCCGGCGGCCTGTTCGGCGGCCAGGGGTACAAGACCTTCTCGCCGGAGACGATCAACGACGACACCCAGCGGGCGCACGCCCAGGCGATCCGCGAGCTGGTGGCCCGGGACAAGAACCACCCGAGCGTCATCATCTGGTCGATCGCCAACGAGCCGGAGTCGGACACCGACGCCGCCCGCGACTACTTCGAGCCGCTGTTCGCCCTGGCCCGCGAGCTCGACACCACGCGGCCGGTCGGCTTCGTCAACGTGATGCTGGCGCCGCACGGCACCTGCCAGGTCTCGCAGTTCGCCGACGTGGTGATGCTGAACCGGTACTACGGCTGGTACGTCGACACCGGCGACCTGGTGGCAGCCGAGGAGCACTGGCGCGCCGAGCTGCAGCAGTGGGCGACCGACGGCAAGCCGATCATCATCACCGAGTACGGCGCCGACACGGTGGCCGGGCTGCACTCCACCACGCCCCAGCCGTGGACCGAGGAGTACCAGGTCGAGTACCTGGACATGAACCACCGCGTGTTCGACTCGGTCGACGCGGTCGTCGGCGAGCAGGTGTGGAACTTCGCCGACTTCGCCACCGCCTCGGTGAGCGTGTTCCGGGTGGACGGCAACAAGAAGGGCGTGTTCACCCGAGACCGCCGGCCCAAGGCCGCCGCACACCTGCTGCGCCGCCGCTGGGGCGGGACCGGCGCCTGACCCGGGTCGGCCGCGGACGGGCCGGCGACCCCGGACCCCCGCGAGCTCCCGCTCCGCACGACCGCACACCTCACCACCCGACGCCGTGCCGCACGCAGCGGCCGCCGCCGGTCACCCCACCCATGCCAGAACCGTGCCCGCACCATCGCGGCACCGAACCAGGAGAAGCCATGACCAGCACCGTCGCTGCTCCGGCCACCACCGGCAGCACCTCATCACCCGGGTCCGCCCCGCGCGGCACCGCACGCCTGCGCCTGTCCCAGCTCGCCGGCTACGGCGTGGGCGACGCCGCCAACAACCTCGCGTTCTCGATGACGTCGATGTTCCTGCTGCTCTACTACACGGACGTCGTCGGCATCTCGGCCGCGGCGGCGGGCACGCTGTTCCTCGTCGTGCGCGTCTGGGACGCGTTCGCGGACGTGTTCGCCGGCCGGCAGATCGACCGCACCATGACCCGGTGGGGCAAGTTCCGGCCGTTCATCCTGTTCGGCTCGCTGCCCCTGCTGCTGCTGTCGATGGCCACCTTCACCGTCCCCGGCGGGCTCGGCGGCACCGGTCGCCTGATCTACGCCTACATCACGTACGCGGCCCTCGGCCTGGCGTACTCGCTGGTCAACATCCCCTACGGCTCCCTCGCCTCGGCGATGACCCAGGTGCCGAACGAGCGTGCCAAGCTCGCGAGCTTCCGGATGGCCGGCACGGCGCTGACGATCATCATGCTGTCGTTCGTCGTCGCGCCGCAGATCAAGCACGCGGCCAACCTGCAGCAGTCGCTCACGCTGACCACCGGGCTGTTCGTCGTCCTCGGGTTCGGGCTCTACCTGCTCGTGTTCCGCACCGCGCGGGAGAACGTGGTCCGCGACGTCGCTCACGTCAGCCTCAAGCAGAGCCTGGGCTCCCTCAAGGGCAACCGTCCGCTGCTCATGCTGTGCCTGTCGGCCCTGGCGTTCCTCACCGGCATGTTCACGCTGCAGACGCTGCAGGCCTACTACGCCCGCGACGTGCTGGGCGACGCGAACTACTTCATCATCCTCACCCTCGTCAGCACCGGTCTGATGGTCGTGGTCGCACCCGTGGTGCCGCGCCTGGCCCGGACGCTGGGCAAGAAGTGGTCGTACGTCCTCGCCGGCGTCCTGTCGGTGGTGGCCGGCATCGGCATCGCCCTGACCCCGCCGTCGGCGCCGGGCGTGGCCATCGCGTTCTTCGCGCTGTACGGCGTGGGCATGGCCGCGGTCAACACCCTGATGTTCGCCCTCGAGGCGGACACGGTGGAGTACGGCGAGTGGCGCAACGGGGTGCGCACCGAGGGCATCACCTACGCCGCGTTCTCCTTCACCCGCAAGGTCGGCCAGGCGGTCGGCGGTGCGGCGGCGGCCTACGGGCTGGGGCTGGCCGGGTACGTCGCCAAGGCGCACCACCAGGCACCGGCCACGATCGACGGCGTGCGGCACCTGGCCGGGTTCGTGCCCGCGGCCTTCATCGCCGTCGGGGTGGTGGTGATGGTGTTCTACCCGCTCACCGAGAAGATCCACGCGCGGATGGTGTCCGAGGTGGCCGAGCGTCGGCTGGCCCGCGAGGCGGCCGCGGTCGTCATCGAGGGTGCGTGATGACCCAGCTCGACGAGACGTCGACGGGCGCCCGTCCCGAGGCCGCACCGCGGCCCGGGGCGGGCCCCGCCCGACGCACCACGGTGCACCCCGACCGGCTGCTGCCGGCCGACCCCGGCGTGCGGGCGCTGGCCCGCCAGCTGTACGGCCTGGTCCGCGACCTGCCGATCCTGTCCCCGCACGGGCACGTGCCGGCCGACCTGCTGCTGGCGGACCGGCCGTTCGCCGATCCCACGTCGCTGCTGATCTCGCCGGACCACTACGTCACGCGCCTGCTGCACGCCGCCGGAGTGCCGCTGGACGCGCTCGGCGTCGGAGCCGGGCCGCTGCCGGAGCCGGCGGCCCGGGCGGCGTGGCGGCTGGTGTGCGAGCACTGGCCCGTGTTCCGCGGGACGCCGGTGCGGTACTGGCTGGAGTCGACCCTGGTCGAGGTGTTCGGAGCCGAGCTGCGACCGTCGGCCGCGACGGCGGACGCGCTCTTCGACCGGATCGCCGAGCAGCTGCGCCGGCCCGAGCTGCGGCCGCGGGCCCTGTTCGACCGGTTCGGCATCGAGGTCCTGGCGACCACCGACGACCCGGTGGACGACCTGTCGGCGCACGCTGCGCTCGCGGCCGACCCGTCGTTCCGCGGCCGGGTGCTGCCGACGTTCCGGCCGGACCGGTACCTCGAGGCCGCCACGCCCGGCTGGGCCGACGCCGTGATGCGGCTCGGCGAGGTGGCGGGCACCGACACCGGCACCTACGGCGGGTGGGTCTCCGCGATGGAGGACCGCCGCACGTACTTCCGGGCCCACGGCGCCGTCTCGGCCGACCACAGCCACGAGGACGCGGGCACGCAGCCGCTGGACGCGTCGACCGTCGACCGGCTCTACGCCGCGGGGCTCGCCGGCCGGATCACGCCGGAGGAGGCGGCTGCGCTGCGCCGGCACATGCTCCTGGAGATGGCCCGGATGTCCACCGAGGACGGGCTGACCATGACGCTGCACCCGGCCGTGCGGCGCAACCACCACCGCCCCACCTCCGACCGGTTCGGACCGGACACCGGCCACGACATCCCGTTGGCCGCCTCGTTCACCGACCCGTTGCGACCCCTGCTCGAGCGGTTCGGCACGCACCCCGGCTTCCGGCTGGTGCTGTTCACGCTCGACGAGAGCGTGCTCTCCCGCGAGCTGGCGCCGCTGGCCGGCTTCTACCCGTCGGTGTACGTCGGGGCGCCGTGGTGGTTCCTCGACGCGCCGGGCTCGATCCGGCGGTGGCGCGAGACCGTCACCGAGATCGCCGGCCTGAGCCGCACCAGTGGGTTCGTCGACGACACCCGGGCGTTCTGCTCGATCCCTGCACGGCACGACATGTCCCGCCGCCTCGACGCCGGCTTCCTCGCCGGCCTGGTGGCGGAGCACCGCCTGGACGACGACGAGGCCGCCGACGCGATCGTCGACCTGGTGCAGGGCCGCCCCCGTGAGGTCTTCGGCCTCTGACCGTCGTCGTCCGCGCGTCGCCCCCGAGGCGCTGACCTGCACGGTCGTAGGGGCTGCCTACCATCTGCGGGTGCCCCGCCTGCTGCTCGACGCCACACCGCTGCGCGTCAGCCCGGCGTACCGGCGGCTGTGGCTCGGCCTGTCGGTGTCCAACCTCGGCGGGCAGCTCACCGTGGTGGCCGTCGGGCTGCAGGTGTACCACCTGACCCGGTCGACCTTCGCCGTCGGGGTGCTGGGGCTGTTCGCCCTGGTGCCGCTGGTGGTGCTCGGCCTGTACGGGGGCTCGATCGCGGACCACGCCGACCGCCGCACGGTCGCCCTGGTCGCCTCGTCGGTCGCCTGGGTGGCGGTGCTGGGGCTGGTGGCCCAGGCGATCGTGCACAGCACGTCGGTCGGCGTGCTCGACGCGCTGGTCGCGCTGGAGTCGGGGGCCGGAGCGGTCAACGCGCCGGCACGCGGCGCGATCATCCCCCGGCTGCTGGACCCCCGGCAGATGCCGGCCGCGAACGCCTGGCAGACCCTCGGCTGGAACATCGCCCTCACGGTCGGACCGCTGCTCGGTGCCGGCATGGTGGCCCTCGGCGGGTACGGCCTCGCCTACGGGACCGATGCGCTGCTGTTCACCTTCGCCCTGGCGGCGCTGTACCGGCTGCCGCCCGTCCCGCCGGAGCGGGCTGCGGGTGGCCGGTCCCGGGCGGGCCTCGGCTCGGTGCTCGACGGCCTGCGGTACCTCGGCACGCAGCCGAACGTCCGCATGACGTTCCTGGTGGACCTCGCGGCCATGGTCTTCTCCTCCCCGCGCGTGCTGTTCCCGGCGATCGGCGTGGTGTACCTGGGCGGGGGTGCGACGACGACGGGCGCGCTGACCGCCGCCGTCGCGGTGGGCGCCGTGCTGTCCGGGCTGCTGTCCGGCGGCCTGGCGCGGGTGCGGTGGCAGGGCCGCACCATCGTCTGGTCCATCACCGCGTGGGGCGCGTCGATCGTGGTGCTCGGGGCGGTGCTGGTGCACGTCGGGCGGAGCACGCCGACGCAGGTGGTCCGGGGCGGGCTGGTCGCGGTGCTGGTGGCGTTGGCGTTCGCCGGTGCGGCGGACAACACCAGCGCGGTGTTCCGGCAGACGATCCTGCAGACCGCCACGCCGGACGACATGCGAGGGCGCCTGCAGGGCGTGTTCACCGTGGTGGTCTCGGGCGGTCCGCGGCTGGGCGAGCTCGGCCTCGGTGCGGTGTCGTCGCGGATCGGGGAGGGCTGGGCCGCGGTGGTCGGTGGCGCGGCGTGCCTGGTGGTGCTGTGGCTGCTCGTCGTCGCGCAGCCGCGGTTCTGGCGGTACGACGCGCACGACCCGCAGCCGTGAGGACCGGGGCGCGCGGTCGCGGGAGGGCGACGACCCGTCCGCCTGGTCAGCCCGCCATGACCTCGGGCGAGGCACCGGCCCCGGCGCCGGCCCCGGCCGCAGCACGCGCGCGCAGCACCGGCAGCGCCGCCACCGTCGCGACCAGCGCCGCCGCCCCGGACACGATCACCACCAGGTAGGCGCCCCGCGCGCCGCGGGCGTCCACCTGCGCACCGGCCACGGACGCTGCGATCGACGTGCCCACGTTCAGCGCGGTGCCCACCCAGGTCAGCCCCTCGGTCAGCTGCTGCGGCGGCACGTGCGCCTGCACCAGCCCGTTGCCGGAGATCACCGACGGGGAGATGGTGAACCCGACGGCGAACATCACCGCGGCGAGCGCCACCAGGCCGTCCACCAGGGCGAACACGCACACGCCGACGGCGAGCGCCGCGACGGCCACCGCGAACCGGCGGTGCAGCGGCGCCGCCCACGCCCGTGCGCCGTACAGCAGCCCCGAGGCCAGCGACCCGGTGGCGAAGCAGGCGAGCACCAGCCCGGCGGCGCCGCGGTGCCCGTGCTCGGCGGCGAACGCCACGGTGGCCACCTCGGTGGCGCCGAAGATCCCGCCCATCGCGACGAACACCACGGCGAGCACCGCCATCGCGGGCAGCCGCAGCACGGTGGGGTTCCGTCGTCCTGCCGGGTGCGGCACGGCGGGCGGCTCGGTGCGACGCTGGGCGGTGAACCAGAGGCCGCCACCCACCACGGCCAGCGCCGGCACCACCAGACCGGCCTCGGCGCGCACGCTCGTGGCCAGCGCCGTCGCGGCGACCGGTCCCACGATGAACACCAGCTCGTCCACCGCCGACTCCAGCGAGTAGGCGGTGTGCACGGCGCGTGGCTCGGCGGCGAGCACCCAGGTCCATCGGGCGCGGGCCAGCGACCCGAACGAGCCCATGCTGGCACCGGCCACCACCGCCGCGGCGAACAGCCACCAGGACGGCGCCCGGGTCGCCGCCGCCGCGACGAGACCCACGAGTCCGGCCCCGGTCACCAGGGCGGCGGGGCGCATCACCCGGTTCTGGCCCAGCCGGTCGACCAGTCCGCCGAGCACCGGTGCCGCCACCGCCTGCGCCACCACGAACGTCGCCGTCACGCCGCCGGCCAGCGCGTACGACCCGTACAGCGCACTGACCGCCAGCACGATCCCGATACCCACCATCGAGATCGGCAGCCGTGCGACCGCCCCGGCGGCGGAGAACGCGAGGGCCCCCGGGCGCGACAGGACGTCGCGGTACGGGGAGGGCATGGGCCCCAGTCTCGCAGAGGGGCCCGACGACGCGACCGGCCCTCGTGCCGTGCGCCGTCCTCAGCCGGCGAGCGCTGCCGACACCACGTCCTTCGCCTCGGCCTGCACCTGCGCCAGGTGCTCGGCGGACACGAACGACTCGGCGTAGATCTTGTAGACGTCCTCGGTGCCGGAGGGTCGCGCCGCGAACCACGCGTCCTTGGTGGTCACCTTGAGGCCGCCGATCGCCGCGTCGTTGCCCGGCGCCCGGGTCAGCCGGTCGGTGATGTCCTGCCCGGCGAGCGTGGTGGCCTTGACCTGCTCGGGGGACAGGGCGGCCAGCGTCGCCTTCTCCTCACGGGTCGCTGCCGCGTCCACGCGGGCGTACCAGGACCGCCCGTACCGGGAGACGAGGTCGGCGTGGTGCTGGCTCGGCGACTTGCCGGTGGTCGCCAGGATCTCCGAGGCGAGCAGCGCCGGGACGATGCCGTCCTTGTCCGTGGTCCACACGGTCCCGTCGGTCCGCAGGAAGGACGCACCGGCGGACTCCTCGCCGCCGAACCCCACCGACCCGTCGATCAGCCCCGGCACGAACCACTTGAACCCGACCGGCACCTCCAGCAGCCTCCGGCCCAGGCCGGCCACCACGCGGTCCATCAGGGAGGACGAGACCACCGTCTTGCCCACCGCCGTCGTCGCCGGCCACCCGGGCCGCCCGCCGCCGTACAGGTAGCCGACCATCACCGCGAGGTAGTGGTTGGGGTTCATCAGGCCGCCGTCCGGCGTGACGATCCCGTGCCGGTCGCTGTCGGCGTCGTTGCCGGTGGCGATGTCGAACGGCGCGGCAACCCCGGCAGCCGGGCTCATGCGCGTCACCAGGGACGCCATCGCGTACGGCGACGAGCAGTCCATCCGGATCTTGCCGTCCCAGTCCAGGGTCATGAACGCCCACCGCGGGTCCACCGCCGGGTTCACCACCGTCAGGTCCAGCCCGTACCGCTCACCGATCGCCGCCCAGTACTCCACGGACGCGCCGCCGAGGGGGTCGGCGCCGATCCGGACGCCGGCGGTGCGGATCGCCTCGAGGTCGATCACGTTGGCCAGGTCGTCCACGTAGCTGGACAGGAAGTCGTGCTTGCGGGTGGTGTCCGCCGCGAGCGCCTGCTCCACGCTGACGCGCGGCACCGACCGCCAGCCGGACGCCAGGATGTCGTTGGCCCGGGAGGCGATCCAGCC
>DAIDJQ010000222.1 GCA_027451305.1 Cellulomonas sp. | reverse complement strand
AACGACGAGGTCACAGCCGATGCGCACCCGCCCGAGCCCCCGCTGGGACTGCCGCCCCGACGACGCCGACCGCACCCGGACCGGCATGCCGGGTCGCCGCCAGCGCAACCTCGCCCTCGCCCTCGCCGTCGCCAGCGCACTGACGGCCTGCACCGCCGCGGACCGTCCCCCCGCGGCGGTCCCGTCGTCCGCGCCGTCCGCCACGGCTTCCCCGACCCCGTCCCTGCCGGCGCCAGCACCCTCCCCGACCCCGCCGCCCGAGATGACCCGCGACGACGAGACCGGCGCCGCCGCCGCCGCCCGGTACTTCGTCGATGATCTCTACCGGTACACGGAGTCCACGCAGGAGACCGATGCGTGGAGCGCCATGAGTCATGAGAGTTGCATCTTCTGCAAGAGCGTCCTCGACGATGTCGCCGCGCTGCGCGCTGCGCGGCGGGTCACCTACCCCGCGCCCGTCCGGATCGCTTCTCAGACGGTGCAGAGGTTGAACCCCCTCGCCTATACGGTCACCATCGACGTTCGGACCGGGCCTGACGGACTGTGGTCAACCGACGGCACGCTGATCGACCCGGGTTCGTCTCACGGCGGCCGTATGACCCTGGTCATGGTGAATCAGCAGAGGCGATGGCTGACCCGTGAGGTCCAGCTGGACCAGACGTCATGAGGAGTGCCGCGCTGATCTCGCTCCTCCTCACGTCCGCCGTCGTCCTGAACTCCATGAACCACTCCGGATCGGGTTCGGGAGGAGACTCGGCCGACCGCTCTGTGTGGACGCGCGCCGACGGCAATGCTGTCGAGGTGGCCGGTGCCACCGATCCTGATACCGCGGTCACGGCGGCGATCGCCAGGACGGGCGCGGCCTTGTCGGAACAGATGCGCGCGCCGATGTGCAGGCGGAACCTCGACGGTTCGGCGCAGACCTGGCCGTGCGTCGGCGATCCGGTCGTGCCGAAGCAGCAGTGCGTGGACGCCGGGCAGCAGACCGTGGCACCCCTGTGGCAGCGGGCACGGACGGACGCGGCTGCTGCGTGGGGCGACTGGCAGCTGATCACCCCTGCGACGTGCGCGGCAGCCTCGACGGTCACGCCCGAGCTGGTGCTCGCCGAGCTTCGGCGGATGACTCTGACGCCGAGCCCGCTCGTCGTCCAACCCGACCGCGGCTGGGTGCTGGTGAACAAGCCGACCGTCGCCTACGCCGACCCGGCCGGCCAGACCCTCACCACCACGATCCTCGGCACCCCGGTCACCATCACCGCCGCGCCGGTTCGGTTCACCTGGGACTTCGCGGACGGGGTGCCGCAGACGACCACCAGTCCCGGGCACCCCTGGCCGAACGCCGACGTCACCCACACCTACCGGCGCACCGGCACGTTCCGCATCACGGTCACCACCACCTGGGCTGCCACCTACACGACGGCCGACGACCCGACGGCCCACGACGTCCCCGGTACGGCGACCACCACCAGCACCAGCCCGTCGTTCACCGCCAAGGAGCTGCGGTCCCACCTCGTCGCCGAGACGTGCATCACCGACCCCGACGCCCCGGGCTGCTGACCACGGGTCAGCGCGTCGCGTCGAGGTCCAGGGCCAGGTCGAGGATCGGGGACGAGTGGGTGAGCGCGCCGACGGAGAGGTAGTCGACGCCGGTGCCGGCGACGGCGGCAGCGGTGGACAGCGTGAGGTTGCCGGTCGCCTCGAGCTCGACGGGCCCGGTCTCGGCCTCGCGGGCACGGACCGCGGCGACAACCTCGTCGAGCACCGACACGGGCATGTTGTCCAGCAGCAGGAACCTCGCGCCCGCGTCGAGCGCCTCCATCGCCTGGTCGAGGGTGTCCGCCTCCACCTGGATCGGCACCTCGGGGTACCGGTCCCGCACGGCCCGCACCGCGGCGGCGACCCCGCCGGCGGCCACCACGTGGTTGTCCTTCACCATCGCGACGTCGTACAGGCCCATGCGCTTGTTGGTCCCGCCGCCGCAGCGGACGGCGTACTTCTCCAGCGCCCGCAGGCCCGGTGTGGTCTTGCGGGTGTCGAGGACCCGGGCACCGGTGCCGGTCAGCACGTCGGCGAAACGTCGGGTGTGGGTGGCGACCCCCGAGGCGCGCGAGACGAGGTTGAGCAGCGTGCGCTCGGCGACCAGCAGCGCCTGCACCGGGCCGGTGAGGGTGGCGACGAGGTCGCCGCGCCGCAGCACCGAGCCGTCGGGGCGGTGCACCTCCAGCTGCGGGACGGGCAGACCCAGGCGGTCGGCCACCTGGGCGAGGACGACGGGGACGACGACGAGCCCGGCGAGCACGCCGTCGGCACGGGCCATCAGCCGTGCGGTGCCGCGCGCCTCCGCCGGCACGGTGGCCTGCGTGGTGACGTCTCGGCCGGGGGCGGCACCGAGGTCCTCGTCGAGCGCCGCGGCGACGAGGCGGTGCACGGCTGCCACGTCCGGGCCCGGGTCACCGGGCAGCACACCGGCGACCGGGGTCACGGCAGCGCCACCGGGGTGATCGTCAGCATGCCGTCGGCGTCCAGCTCGAGCTCCTGGCGCAGCCGCCAGCTCTCGTCGGGAACCGGGAAGTCGGTGCGCACGTGGCCGCCGCGGGTCTCCTCGCGGGAGAGCGCCGCGGCGGTGATCGCCGTCGCCACCTGGTGCACGTTGGTGGTCTCCCACTCGGCCGGCTGCGGGTCTGCCTGCACCCGCCCCCCGTCAGGCCGTCGGTGGGCGTCCGTGCGGACCGTGCCGAGCTGGTCGAGGGTACGGCGCAGCCCGGCGGCGTCCCGGAGCACGCCGGAACCGTCCGTCGCGACGCGCTGCACCCGGGCCCGGGCCGCCGCGGCCACCAGCGCCGGCTCCCCGCCGCGGGTCACCGGGTCGACCGCCCGCAGCTCGCCGGACGAGACCGCCTCGGCCACGTCGGCAGCGGCCCGGTGGGCGAACACCAGCCCCTCGAGCAGCGAGTTCGACGCGAGCCTGTTGGCGCCGTGCACGCCGGTGCAGGCCGCCTCCCCCACCGCGTACAGCCCCGGCACGCCGGTGCGTCCCACCAGGTCGGTCACCACACCGCCGGAGAAGTAGTGCTGCGCGGGAGCCACCGGCACCAGGTCGGCGGTCCAGTCGACGCCGTGGTCCGCCAGCCGCTCCGTGATCGTCGGGAACCGCCGCCGCAGGAAGTCCGCCCCGAGGTGCCGCGCGTCCAGCCACACGTGGTCGGCACCGGTGGCGGCCGTCCGGCGGACGATCGCGTGCGCGACCACGTCCCGCGGTGCCAGCTCGGCGAGCGGGTGCACCTCCGGCATGAAGCGGACGCCGTCGGTGTCCAGCAGCAGGGCACCCTCGCCGCGCACCGCCTCGGAGACCAGCGTCAGCTGGCCCTTCACCCCGGAGCCGAGCCACAGCACGGTCGGGTGGAACTGCACGAACTCCACGTCGCCCAGCCGCGCACCGGCCCGCAGCGCGGCGGCGATCCCGTCCCCGGTGGCCTGCACGGGGTTGGTGGACGAGCGGTACACCTGCCCGATCCCGCCCGTCGCCAGGATCACGGCCGGCGCCAGCACGGCACCCACGCCGTCCCGGCTGCCCTCGCCGATCACGTGCAGGGTGACACCGGCCACGCGACCGGGCCGCCCGCCCGGACCCGGGGCGCCGGTCAGCACGTCCACCACCAGGGCGTGCTCGATCACCTCGATGCCCGGGTCGTCGCGGACCGCCTCGATCTGCGCGACCAGTGCGCGGCTGACCTCGGCGCCGGTGGCGTCCCCACCCGCGTGGGCGATCCGGTCGGCCAGGTGCCCGCCCTCGCGGGTGAGGGAGATGCTCCCGTCGGGCGCCCGGTCGAACACCGCTCCGCGGGCGGCCAGCTCGCGCACCCGCGCCGGCCCCTCGGTGACCAGCACCCGCACGGCCCGGGGGTCGCACAGCCCCGCCCCCGCCACGAGCGTGTCCTGCAGGTGGGCCTCCGGGGAGTCGGTCGGCGCCAGCGCCGCGGCGATGCCGCCCTGCGCCCACACCGTCGAGCCGGACGCCAGCAGGTCCTTGGTGACCAGCAGCACCCGCGGCACGTGGGTGCGCAGCTCGAGGGCGGCGGTCAGCCCGGCGATCCCCGAGCCGACGACCACGGCGTCCGCGTGGGTGGTCCAGCCGGGCTCGGGCGCCGCGAGGTGGGTGGCCAGGCGTGCGCCGGTCCGGGTGGGGGCGGTACGGGCGCCGGTCTCGGCGAGGGTCATGGGGGTCAGCGTCCGATCAGCTCGACGTCGGTGTTGTCGATCAGCCGGGTGCCACCGACACGGGCGGCCACGGCCAGCAGGGCGGTGCCGACGGCGCCGTCCTGGAGCTCGGTGAAGGTGTCGGGGTCCACCAGCGCGACGTAGTCGACGCCGTCCACGGCCTCGTCGAGCACGGCGCGGGCCGCCCTCCGTACCTCGTCCGGGGTGCCCCCGGCGGCTGCACGGTCGCGGCCGGCGGCCAGCGACCGGGACAGGGCGAGCGCCCGGTGTCGGTCCGTCGGGGTCAGGTAGGCGTTGCGGCTGGAGAGCGCCAGGCCGTCGTCGTCCCGCACGATCGGCACCCCCTCGACGAGCACCGGCACGTCCAGGTCCCGCACCATGGCGCGGACGGCGGCCAGCTGCTGGGCGTCCTTGCGGCCGAACAGGGCGACGTCCGGCCTGGTCAGGTTCATCAGCTTGAGCACGACGGTCAGCACGCCGTCGAGGTGGCCGGGCCGCACCGCACCCTCGAGGACGGTGCCGATCGGGCCGGCGGAGACGCGGACGACAGGATCCCCGCCCGGGTACATCACGGCCGGCGTCGGGGCGAGCACCACGTCGTCCGGGCCGAGCAGCCCCGGGCCGGACAGCAGCGCCAGGTCACCCGCCAGGTCACGCGGGTAGCGGTCCAGGTCCTCGCTCGGCCCGAACTGCAGCGGGTTGACGAAGACCGTCACCACCACGTGGTCGGCGAGCTCGCGCGCCCGGCGCACCAGCGCGAGGTGCCCCGCATGCAGGGCGCCCATGGTCATGACCACCGCACGGCGGTGCGGATGGCCGTCGGCCGGCATGTCGTCCTGCGCAGTGAGCGCCGCGGCGAGCGCGGCCGTGTCCGTCACGAGGCGGGTCATCGTTCCTCCTCCGGCCCGGGCTCCGCCCCGGGCGAACCTGCCAGCACGTCGAGCAGCCGCTGCGCCGCCGTGTCGTCGAGCATGCCTGCCGCGACCGCACGCACGGTCGCCGCACGCGCCAAGGCACGGTACCCCTCGAGCACGTCGACGCCCCCGGTCGTGGCCGCGAGCGCCCCCAGCACCGCCAGGTGCTCGGCGACCGTCCCGGCGTCACCGCGGCGGACCGGACCGGTGAGCGCGGTGATGGCACCGGGGCTGCCGTCGCGGGACTGCGCCCGCAGGGCACCGTCGAGCGCGGCCTCCAGCAGCGGACGGAGCATGCGCCCCGGGTCGTCCACGCCCGCTCCGACCAGCACCGCGGACGCCTGCGCGACGAGCACGGTGAGATGGTTCGCCCCGTGCGCGAGCCCTGCGTGGTACAGGCCCCGGGCCTGCTCGGCCACCACCACCGGCTCGCCGCCGATCTCCACGACCAGCGCCTGGGCGATGGGCAGCACCGCGGCCTGCGCCGTGACCGCGAACGGGCACCCCTCCAGCCGGTGCAGATCCAGGGACGTCCCGGTGAACGTCATCGCCGGGTGGATCGCGAGCGGGATCGCGCCGGCGGCGCGGGCCGGGTCGAGCACCGCGGTGCCGTACCGCCCGGCGGTGTGCACGACGAGCTGACCGGTCTGCCATGCGCCCGTGGCCGCCAGGCCCGCGACGAGCGGTGCCAGCGCGTCGTCGGGCACTGCGAGCAGGACGAGCTCGGCGCGGCGGACCACCTCGGGGACCTCGACGATCGGCACCCCCGGCAGCAGGGCGTCGGCACGTTCCACCGAGGCGTCGGAGACGGCGCTGACCGCGACGACGGGGTGACCGGCGGCACGCAGCGCGTTGCCGAGCACCGCCCCCACGTGACCGGCGCCCACGACGCCGACGCCGAGCCGGCCCGGCCGCTCGGACGGCGCTGTCACGGGCGCCCGACGGTGCGACGACCGTCGCGGGACCGACACCTCGCCGCGGATCGGGCGGCCGGGCAGGACGGGCCGCGCATCACCGGCTCCGCATCCACTGCTCGGGGGCCGCGGTGCGGCGAGCGTGCCGCGCCCGCTCGGCCTGCTCCTCCAGCAGCGCGACCGCCACCGCCGTGTCGAGGTGCTCGATCCGCGGCACCACGGGGCCGTGCGTCGAGTGGGCCGCCAGCGAGGCGACGTCGAGCTGTCGCTGCAACGGCCCCTGCTCGAGGGCGAGCGACTGCGTCCGCTCGTGCGGCACCACGTCCAGCCGCCGCCAGAAGCGGCCCGACCGCAGCAGCAGCGCCTGCCGCGTCACCAGCACCCCGTGCCGGCGCCATCCGACGGGGTCGACCCAGCGCGAGCGCCGTGGCGCCGCGGTGTAGCCGCCGTCCTCGCCGGTGCCGACCAGGCCGGCCTCGACCGCCGCCCGGGGATCGTCGGCACCGAGGTCGGGCAGCACGAGCCACAGGGCGAGCAGTGCCTCGTCGCGCGTCGCGACCGGGTGCAGCACCGTCTCGGTGCCCTGCTTGTCGTGGTCGCCGGCGTAGCCGGCCACGTTGACCACCACTCGCCACCAGTCCTTGCCACGCCACAGCAGCGGCTGGTGGAGGCGCACCGCCTGCACGCGTCCGGGCGGCAGCGTCTGCGACCTGGTCTCGGTGAGGCCGTGGCGCAGCCGGATCCCGTCGGGCGACGTCGCGGCCCGGAACGTCGCGGCGCCGTTGATGCGCTGCCAGAAGAAGCTCATCAGGGCGAACGCCATCGGCACCAAGGAGTAGACGGACCCGAGAGGAGCCCCCAGCGCGACCATGACGAGGACTCCGGCGATCAGCAGCGCGAACCACACCGTGCCGCCGGAACGGACGATGGAGCCGAGCAGGCGCGGCATGGGAAGCTCGTAGACCAGGTGCTCGGGGGCGGTGGCGAAGGCCTGTCGTGTCACGGCACCGCGGTGCGTCGCCGCAGCCGACGGCGAGCGGCCCGCCCCGCCGAACCCGCCGGCCGGAGAGCTCATGGGGCCGCCACGACCGGCTGCCCCGGCGTCCTCGGCGGCGCCCGAGGTCCCGAAGACCTGGTCGGCAGGGGCATCGCCGACGGTACCGGCACCACCCGTCGCACCGGCGGTGCCTGCCCCGGCACCACCGGCCACCCCGGATGCGTCGGGCGTCCAGGAACCGGCAGGCACCCAGGAGACCCCGGCACCCCCGGTCACCGCGCCGACACCCGCACCCTGGGCGCCGGACACCGCGGCCGCGGCGTCCCCGGCCCGTGCCGAGCCGGCGCCTGACGCCCCGGCCGGCATCCCGGTGACCGGAGCGCCGAGCGCATCGCCGAACGTCGACCCGCCCGCCGCGGAGTGGCCCGAACCGACGGCGCCCGGCAGCCCGTCGCGCGTCGGACGCGTACCCACGCTGCCCGGTCGATGAAGCCCGGCGGCCAGACCGAGCAGCTCGGCCCGCAGACCGTCGGCCTCGGACTCGCGCAGGAACGCCAGCGACACCCGCGATCCCGAGCCGCCCGCCACCTCGAGCCGGAGCTCCGAGAGCCCGACGAGCCGCGCCAGCAGCGGTTGCACCACGTCGATGGCCTGCAGCCGGTCCAGGCGCGCCTGCCGCTGCTGACGGAACACGATGCCCTGACGCAGGTGGACCGCTTCGTCGGTCACCGCGTACCGGGTCACCCGCCACGAGACGAACGCCCACGCCACCGCGAGCAGGGCGATCACGACGAACGCGCCGAGCGCCACGATCCAGCCACGGCCACCCAGCAGGCGGGCCGCCCGCCGGATGTCCTCGGTCAGCTGCGTCGAGGCGATGATGAGCAGCGCGGCGACGGTCTTCCAGCCCTTGAGCAGCGGCGTCACCGGGTGCATCCGGCGCCAGACGTACCCGTCCTCGCCCACCGCCTCCGGCCGCACCGGTGCCGGTTCGGGGATGTTCATCGTCGGCCCCTCGCAGACGTCGTCGACGGTGCGGGGTCCACCGACCGTACGCCGGTGCCGGCGGCTGCCGGCGGCCGCGCTCCGACCGAGACGCGGTGCGCGCTCACAGCCCCGCCAGCCGAGCCTCGCCACGCGAGGCGAGACGCTCACGCAGCCGGGCCGCCTCGGCGGGCGCAAGGCCCGCGATCCAGGCGTCCGACGACGTCGACGCGGTGTGCAGCTGCACCCGGGCGATGCCCATGGCGCGGTCGATCGGGCCGGCCTTCACGTCCACGAACTGCATCCGCCCGTAGGGCACGACGACGAGCGTGCGGAACATGATGCCTCGGCGGATGAGCAGGTCGTCCTCGCGCTCGGCGTACCGCAGGGCGCCGACCTGCCGCGGGATGAGCCACAGCAACCACAGCATGATCAGCACGACCACCGCCGCCAGGAACCACCACCAGGCGCCACCGCTGAGCAGCGGCGGCAGCGCCGCCACGACGAGCAGCGGCACGAGCCAGAGCGCCGCGACCGTCAGTCGCGCCGCGGCGAGCCGGGGCGAGACCTGGGTCCAGGTGAGGTTGAGGGTGAACGGGTCCGCAGGGGCCATGGCGCCATCCTGGCACCCGCCGGCGTCGGGGCGTGGCCGGTCGGGGATCCCGCAGGCCCGACGAGCAGCACGCCCGGATGCCGCGCAGGTCCCCGGCCCCCCGACGGGTGCGCCGGTGCCGATCCGACGAGCCACCGCCCCGGCGCGCGCCGGCATGCACATACGCGCCAGACAGCGGAACCCGTGCCGCGCGGGCATCCGCGCCAGCATCCCGAGTCTCGGCTCGAATTCCTGGCGCATCACGATCCGCTCACCTCATTGCCTAATCGCACTTTGCTTCGACTGCGGATCGATCGCGCCATCGCCCGCTCGCAGCGCGAAGGGAAAA
>DAIDJQ010000221.1 GCA_027451305.1 Cellulomonas sp. | reverse complement strand
CCGGCCGCCTCGAACCGGAACGACGACGAGCCGGTTGCACGGAGCGAGGTGTACACCGCCTCCACGATGCGGTGCAGGTGGTCGCCGCTGGTCAGCGACCTCGGGCGCGGCACGTCGCAGTGCAGGGCGATCCAGGCGGCGACGGCGGTGCGCAGGTTCAGCACCTCGCGCACCGGTCCCGTGTGGTCCACCGCGAGGGCGTCGTCCCGGCCGGGCACCGGGACCGCCGGCCGCGGCGGCAGCAGGACCTCGGCCACCTCGGCGCCGAGCACCTGCGCGAGCCCGGGCAGGAAGGTCAGCTCGAGCGAGGTGGTGCGGGGGCCGCGAACGGGGCGCCCCGGTGCGGGGGAGTCCACGCGCCGAGGGTCACGGCGGCGGTCCGTGCGATCTGCGGATCGGGCGGTGGCGTGGTCGGTCCTGCCGCCGGTGGCGCGCCCGCGGCTCGAGTCGGTGGGGCGACCGGCAGGGTGACCCGACGGTTGCGGGCCGCGGCCGGGTGCGGGACGGCGCTCGTCGTGACCTCGACGGTCGCGACCCCCACCACCGTGCTCCCCACCACCGTGCTCCCCGCCGCCGGAGCCGTCGCGACCCCGGCCGCCCCGCTCGTCGCGACCGTGACCCCGGCCGCCGCCGCGACGCGCGGGTGGCTGCGCCACGCCGTCAGGCCGAGACGGCGTCGAGCGCGCCCACGGCCCGCAGCACGAACTGCTCGGTCTGCTCGATCGCCCGCGTGCGTGCAGCCCCCTCACCCGGCACGCCGCGGCCCGACAGGCACGCGTTGACCAGGGGGACCGTGGTGGACAGGTCCTGCTCGGGGAACACCCCGGTGGCGATGCCGCGGGAGAGCACGCCGCGCAGCACCCGCTCGAAGTCGGTCACGTGCTCGCGCAGCCGAGCCTGGGTGGACCGGGACAGCATGGACCGCAGGTCCGATCCGGGCAGGTGGTGCTCGTGCTTGAGCTGCACCATCGCGCGGACGTAGGTGCGCAGCTGCTCCACCGGGTCGTCGACGTCCGTCAGCGTCTGCTCGAGCTCCTCGGCGTACTCCTCGGTCTCGTTGGCGATGAACCCGACGAGCAGCGCCTCCTTGTCCGCGAAGTGGTTGTAGACGGCCGTGCGGCCCACGCCGGCGGTCGAGGCGATGTCCGCGAGCGTGATGGTGTCGAACCCGCGCTCGGTCAGCAGGTCCGCCAGCGCCGCGTACAGCCGCCGTCGCGTCTCCTCGCGGTGCTCGCGGAGCGAGCCGCCGATGATCTTGGGCATGCTGACATCGTCGCACACGTCGTCAGCAAAGCCTTACCTGGGTCAGCCGCCGGGACGCCGAGGGCGTCGGGGCGCGGGCCGCGGTCACCGCGGGGCTGTGGTGCGCCGGCGCGGCTGAGGCAGACTCGTCGGGACCGCCGGACCGTGCCGGCGCCGAACGACGGAGGAGCGACATGGCCGCCGAGATCCAGCCGGACACCAAGGACTGGACGTGGGTCCTCTCGCAGCCGTGCACCGAGTGCGGGTTCGTCGCCGCCGACGTGGACACGCGCTCGCTGGGGACCACCGTCCGCGGGCTGGTGCCCCGGTGGCGCGCCGCCCTGGCGCGCGACGACGCGCGGGACCGTCCGGAGCCGGCCGTCTGGTCGGTGCTGGAGTACGGCGCGCACGTGCGCGACGTGTTCCGCGTGATGGACGGCCGCCTCATGCTGATGCTCACGCAGGACGACCCGCAGTTCGCCAGCTGGGACCAGGACGCCACCGCGGTGGCCGAGCGGTACGACCTGCAGGACCCGGCCGTGGTGGCCGACGAGCTCGACGCGGCCGCCGCCGCGCTGGCCGCCCGGTACGACGCGGTCCCGCCGGACGCCTGGGACCGGCCCGGCCGCCGCTCCAACGGCTCGCTGTTCACCGTGGACACGCTCGGCCGCTACCTGCTGCACGACGTGCTGCACCACCTGCACGACGTGCACGCCTGAGCGCACCGGACGTCGCCTTTCGGGTGGACTTTAGTCCTGGACACGTGTCCGAAACCTCCTGTCGGCCTCCGATGGGTACCTTCGCGACGTGGTGGACTTCCCGCTCCCGGCGGCGATCGACGGCCGGCACCTCCTCGCGCTCCCGGCCGGCACGGAGATCGAGGGGTACGCCACCGCGTGGTTCCCCGAGGCGTCCTGGGACCGGCACCCGGTGCGCGAGACCGACACCGCCGGCGCGGCGCGCCCGGCCGGCACCCGCTTCCGCGGGATGTCGTCGGCACCGCAGGCGCGCTCCGGACGCCTCCGGCTGTCCGACGCCGCCGTGCTGGACGGGCCTCACCGCGTGGATGCCGCGACGGCACGGTCGCTCGGCCTGCCGGCCCGGGACGTCGACCTGTACGGGCTCGACGAGCCGACCGGTGCCGGCATCCTGCCCACCGGCTGGATGGAGGCCGTCGCCCGTCGCACGGGCGGGGCGGTGGGCGGTGCCCACGGTGCGCCCTGGCTGCTCCCCGACCCGGGCGCTCTCGTCGACCTCGCGCTGTGGACCGGCGTCATGGTGCCTGCAGCCGAGCTGATGCCGCTGGTGCGGCCGTCGTTCTCCGGGACGCGGCTCGGCGCGGTGCAGCCGCTCCCGGGCCGGGGTGCTCAGGCGTTCGCCGTCACCGCCGAGTCCGGCTACGACGGTGCCCTCGTGCTGACCGCGGCACGTCCGGACGAGGTGCCACTCGCGGTGGCCGGGACCGACTGGGGCCGGAACGGCCCGTGGAGCTATGCCGTCTCCTGGGTGCCCGAGGACCCGTTCGAGCTGGAGCACGAGGCCCCGTCGCGGCTGCACGTGATCGCCCGCTCGCGGATGGCGCCCTCGGTCGCCCGTGCCATGGCGGCGCTGTGGCGGGTCGCGGGCGGGACCGTGATCGACGCCGCCGGCTTCGTCGTCACGCCCGACGAGCTCGCCGCCCGCTCCGCCACGCCGACCCGCTGACCCCGTGCGCGCGGACCACGTGGCGAACCGGTCGCCACGGCCGTCCTACTCGAACGGGTCGGCCCCGGACGGCACCAGGTCCACCGCCACCACGGGCCGCGACGCGTGCCCCTCCGTCTCGATCACCCCGCGCAGCGGCGGCACGTCGGAGTAGTCCCGCCCCCAGCCCAGCACCACGTACCGGTCGTCCACCAGCTGGTCGTTGGTCGGGTCCAGCTCCACCCAGCCGGCCCCCGGCACCCACGCCGACACCCACGCGTGCGAGGCGTCCGCCCCGCGCAGCTTGGGCCGGCCCGGCGGTGGCAGCGTCTCCAGGTAGCCCGAGGCGTACCGGGCGGGCAGGCCGTGCAGGCGCAGCGCCGCGATCATCAGGTGCGCGAAGTCCTGGCACACGCCGGCCCGCTGCTCCAGCAGCTGCACCTGGGTGGTGTGCACGGTGGTGGACCCGGAACGGTAGGCGAGCTCGGTGAAGATGCGGTGCACCAGCTCGACGAGCACCTGCGGCAGCGGCCGGCCGGGGCTGAACGTGGGCGCCGCCCAGTCGCGCACCTGGTCGGCGAGGGCGACGTGCCGGGACGGCAGCACCAGCTCGCGCAGCTGCACCAGGCCGGCCGGGTCGACGGTGGCCGCCTGCAGGTCGCCCGTGGCGACGGCGACCGCCACCTGCTCC
>DAIDJQ010000220.1 GCA_027451305.1 Cellulomonas sp. | reverse complement strand
ACCCCCACCTCGCACATGACGGGTCTGCTGCGATGACGCCGCCGAAGAACAAGGACGAGAAGGCCGACGCGGCCGCCGCCGCCAAGCCCGGCGAGGCCACCACCCCGTCGGCCGTGGCCGCCCAGTCCACCTCCGCCGCGGCTGCCGAGTCCGGTTCGGCCGGCATCCCGGCCACCACGGTCGCCGCGCCGGCCGGCACGCCGACCCTCGAGGTCGTCGACGTCCGGCACGGCATGTTCGGTGCGCACGGCTCCGGCGACACCTCCGGGTACGGCGGCCTGGTCGCCACGGTGGCGCTGCCCGGTCCGAGCGAGCGCCCCTACGGCGGCTGGTTCGACGAGGTCGTCGACGTGCTGGCCGAGGTGCTCGACGAGTCGGGCACCGGCTTCGCCAACGCCGTCGAGAGCGTCGTCGTCGACCGCGGCGAGCTGACCCTGAACATCGCGCGCGAGCACGTCCACGAGGTGGCGCAGGCGCTGCGCGACGACCCGGACCTGCGGTTCGAGCTGTCGATGGGCGTCAGCGGGGTGCACTACCCGCACGACACCGGCCGCGAGCTGCACGCCGTCTACCACGTCGTGTCCGTCACCCACGGCCGCCGGCTCCGGTTCGAGGTGTCGGCCCCGGACGGCGACCCGCACATCCCGTCGACGGTGGACGTGTACCCCGCCAACGACTGGCACGAGCGCGAGACGTTCGACTTCTTCGGCATCGTCTTCGACGGCCACCCGGCCCTCGCGCGGATCGAGATGCCGGACGACTGGCCCGGCCACCCGCAGCGCAAGGACTACCCGCTCGGTGGCATCCCGGTCGAGTACAAGGGCGCGACAACCCCGCCCCCGGACCAGCGGAGGTCGTACACGTGAGCACCCAGGCACCGCACCGGCCAGGCGTCCCGCACGCCACCGGGCACATCGTCGACGACGAGACCACCGGCCTGCCCACGTTCGAGGCGGCCGGCGGCGACTGGTCGGACATCGCCGAGGAGGCCGCTCGCCTGGGCGAGGAGCGCATCGTCGTCAACATGGGCCCGCAGCACCCGTCGACCCACGGCGTGCTGCGCCTCATGCTCGAGATCGAGGGCGAGACGGTCACCGAGGCCCGTGCGGGCATCGGCTACCTGCACACGGGCATCGAGAAGAACATGGAGTTCCGCACCTGGACCCAGGGCGTGACCTTCTGCACCCGGATGGACTACCTCGCGCCCCTGTTCCAGGAGGCGGCGTTCTGCCTGGCCACCGAGAAGCTGCTCGGCATCACGGACGACGTGCCGGAGAAGGCCTCCGTCATCCGCGTGATGATGATGGAGCTGAACCGGATCGCGTCCCACCTGGTCTGCCTCGGCACCGGCGGCAACGAGCTCGGCGCCACCACGATCATGACCCTGGGCTTCCAGGCCCGCGAGGAGATCCTGCAGATCTTCGAGCTGGTCACCGGCCTGCGGATGAACCACGCGTACATCCGTCCCGGCGGTGTGGTGCAGGACGTCCCGCCGGGGTCGATCGACACCATCCGCGAGGCCCTGACGGGCGTGCGGCACTACCTCGGCCAGCTGCAGAAGCTGATGCTGGCCAACCCGATCCTGCAGGCCCGGCTCAAGGGCGTCGGCTACCTCAACCTCGCCGGCTGCACGGCGCTGTCCCTCACCGGACCGATCCTGCGCTCGGCCGGCCTGCCGTACGACGTGCGCAAGGCGGCGCCGTACTGCGGGTACGAGACGTACGACTTCGACGTGCCGACGGGCACCGGGGCCGACGCCTGGGACCGGATGATCGTCCGGTTCGAGGAGTGCTGGCAGTCGATCCACATCGTCGAGCAGACCCTGGAGCGGCTGCAGAAGCTGGGCCAGGCGCCGGTGGTGGTGGCCGACAAGAAGATCGCCTGGCCGGCGCAGCTGGCGATCGGCACCGACGGCATGGGCAACTCCCTCGACCACATCAAGGAGATCATGGGCACCTCCATGGAGGCCCTGATCCACCACTTCAAGCTGGTCACCGAGGGCTTCCGGGTGCCGGCCGGGCAGGCCTTCGTCTCGGTGGAGCACCCTCGCGGCGAGCTGGGCTGCCACGTCGTCTCCGACGGCGGCACGCGGCCGTACCGGGCGCACTTCCGGGACCCGTCGTTCAACAACCTGCAGGCGGTCTCGGTGATGTGCGAGGGCGGCAACCTGGCCGACGTCGTCGTCTCCGTCGCCTCGCTCGACCCCGTGCTGGGAGGGGTGGACCGCTGATGTCCGCAGAGCACGCACCGACCGGGCCGGTGGACGGCCCCGTGGGCCGCGTCCACGGCCAGGCGCACCGCGCCGGGTACGACGAGGAGACGCGGGCACGGCTGGCCGCCGAGGCGGCGCAGATCATGGCCCGCTACCCGCAGCAGCGCTCGGCGCTCCTGCCGATGCTGCACCTGGTGCAGGCGGAGGACGGCTACGTCAGCCCGCGCGGCATCGCCTTCTGCGCGCAGGAGCTGGGGATCACCACCGCCGAGGTCTCGGCCGTGGCGACCTTCTACACGCAGTACAAGCGGCACCCGAACGGCGACTACACGGTCGGGGTGTGCACCAACACGCTGTGCGCGGTGATGGGCGGCGACGCCATCTGGGAGGAGCTGTCCGAGCACCTCGGCGTCGAGCACGACGAGACGACGGCGGACGGTGCGATCACCCTCGAGCGCATCGAGTGCAACGCGGCCTGCGACTACGCGCCCGTGGTGATGGTGAACTGGGAGTTCTTCGACAACCAGACGCCCGCCTCGGCCGTCGAGCTGGTCGACAGGCTGCAGGCCGGGCGTCCCGCGCATCCCACCCGCGGTGCCGACACCGTGGTGCCGTTCAAGGCGATGAGCCGCGTGCTGGCGGGCTTCCCGGACGGGCGGGCCGACGAGGGGGTGGGCGCCGGGCCCGCGACCCTGGTGGGCCTCGACGTGGCGCACGAGCACGGCTGGACGGCGGCGCCGTACGGCGACGAGGGCGGCAGCGGCCGGTCCGTGCGCGACGAGGCGAAGGAGTCCTGATGACCACCCTGACCCCCGTGCTGAGCGCCCACTGGGACGCCGAGCAGTCGTGGACCATGGCGTCCTACGAGAAGAACGGCGGCTACAAGGGACTGCGTGCGGCGCTGGCCATGGAGCCGTCCGCGGTGATCGCCACGGTGAAGGACTCGGGACTGCGCGGCCGTGGCGGCGCCGGATTCCCCACCGGCATGAAGTGGGGCTTCCTGCCCGCTCCGGACGGCGGGCCGCGCTACCTCGTCGTGAACGCCGACGAGTCCGAGCCCGGGACGTGCAAGGACATCCCGCTGCTGCTCGCCAGCCCGCAGGAGCTGATCGAGGGCATCGTCATCACCTCCTACGCGATCGGCTGCCACCACGCGTTCGTGTACGTGCGCGGCGAGGTGCTGCACGTCGCCCGCCGGCTGCACCAGGCGGTCGCCGAGGCCTACGCCAAGGGCTACCTCGGCAAGAACGTGCTGGGCTCCGGCTTCGACCTCGAGCTGACCGTGCACTCCGGTGCGGGCGCCTACATCTGCGGCGAGGAGACCGCGCTCCTCGACTCGCTCGAGGGCCTGCGCGGCCAGCCGCGGCTGAAGCCGCCGTTCCCGGCGGTCGCCGGCCTGTACGCCCGCCCGACGGTGGTCAACAACGTCGAGACCATCGCGTCCGTGCCGGGGATCCTGCGCGGGGGCGCGTCCTGGTTCACCGCGATGGGCACCGAGCGCTCCACCGGCCACGGCCTGTTCAGCCTGTCCGGCCACGTGCAGCACCCCGGCCAGTACGAGGCGCCGCTCGGCATCACGCTCCGCGAGCTGCTCGACCTCGCCGGCGGCATCCGCGAGGGCCACCAGCTGAAGTTCTGGACCCCCGGCGGCTCGTCCACCCCGCTGTTCACCGCCGAGCACCTCGACGTGCCGCTCGACTACGAGTCGGTGGGCAAGGCCGGGTCGATGCTCGGCACCCGTGCCCTGCAGATCTTCGACGAGACCACCTCGGTGGTGCGCGCGGTCACCCGCTGGATCGCGTTCTACAAGCACGAGTCGTGCGGCAAGTGCACGCCCTGCCGCGAGGGCACGTACTGGCTGCTGCAGGTGCTGCAGCGCCTCGAGGCCGGTCGCGGTGCCGAGGGCGACATCGAGCTGCTGCTCGACCAGTGCGAGAACATCCTCGGCCGGGCCTTCTGCGCGCTCGGTGACGGCGCCACGAGCCCTGTCACCAGCGCGGTCAAGTACTTCCGCGAGGAGTTCGAGGCCGGGATGCACACGGCTGCGGACGTCCTCTTCCCACCGGAGCGCAGCTCCCTGTTCGCGTACACGCCGCGTCCCCGCAGGGCGCAGCTGGCGGGAGTGCACTGATGACCGTGACCACCCCTCGCACCGACGGTGCTCGGACGGACGGCGCGACGCCGCTGGTCCCGTCGGCCCCGCCGGTGCAGCCGGCCGTGCCGGCGGCGACCGTGACGTTCAGCATCGACGGCATCGAGACCACCGTGCCCAAGGGCACCCTGGTGATCCGGGCCGCCGAGGAGCTGGGCATCGCGATCCCGCGGTTCTGCGACCACCCGCTGCTGGCGCCGGTGGGCGCCTGCCGTCAGTGCCTCGTCGAGGTCTGGGCGCCGGGCCGCGACGGCAACCTCGCGAAGATGCCCAAGCCGCAGCCGTCGTGCGCGCTCGAGGCGACCCCGGGCATGCAGGTCAGGACCCAGCACACCTCCGCCGAGGCCGACAAGGCCCAGCACGGCGTGATGGAGTTCCTGCTGATCAACCACCCGCTGGACTGCCCGGTCTGCGACAAGGGCGGCGAGTGCCCCCTGCAGAACCAGGCGATGAGCAACGGGCGGACCACCAGCCGGTTCGTCGACGTGAAGCGGACCTACCCGAAGCCGATCAACATCTCCACGCAGATCCTGCTGGACCGTGAGCGCTGCATCCTCTGCCAGCGCTGCACCCGGTTCTCCGAGGAGATCGCCGGCGACCCCTTCATCGACCTGCAGATGCGCGGTGCCGCGCAGCAGATCGGCACGTTCGACACCCGGGTGCTCGACTTCGCCGGCGAGGCGCCGACCGGTCCGGCCACGCAGGACGTCAGCGGCCGGCCGTTCTCGTCGTACTTCTCCGGCAACACCGTGCAGATCTGCCCGGTCGGCGCCCTCACGTCGGCGGCGTACCGGTTCCGGTCCCGCCCGTTCGACCTGGTCTCCACCCCGAGCATCGCCGAGCACGACTCCAACGGCTCGGCGATCCGCATCGACCACCGCCGCGGCGTCGTGCTGCGCCGCCAGGCGGGGGACGACCCGGCGGTGAACCAGGAGTTCATCACCGACAAGGACCGGTTCGCGTTCGGCTGGCAGGTGGCGGCCGACCGGATCACCACCCCGTTGGTGCGCCGTGACGGCGAGCTGGAGCCCGTCAGCTGGCAGGAGGCGCTCGACGTCGCCGCGGCCGGGCTGGGTGCGGCGCAGGCCGGGACCGACGGCGCTGCCCACGGCGTCGCGGTGCTCCCCGGCGGTCGCGTGACCCTCGAGGACGCCTACGCGTACGGCAAGTTCGCCCGGGCGGTGCTCGGGACCAACGACGTGGACCACCGCGCCCGCCCGCACTCGGCCGAGGAGGAGCAGTTCCTCGGTCACGCGGTCGCCGGTCGCACCCTCCAGGTGACCTTCGCCGACCTCGCCGCCGCCCCTGCCGTGCTGCTCGCCGGCCTCGAGGCGGAGGAGGAGGGCGGCATCCTGTTCGTCCGCCTGCGCCAGGCCGTGATGGCGCACCGCCAGCGGGTGCTCTCCGTGGCACCGTTCGCCACCCGCGGCCTCGAGCGGCTGTCCGGCACGCTGCTGCCGGCCGCTCCCGGGACCGAGGCGGAGGTGCTCGACGGCCTGGTCGCAGGCTCGCCGGACGCGCTGCTGGCGGACACCGCGGCGGCGTTGACCGCCCCCGGTGCGGTGCTGCTGGTCGGAGAGCGGCTGGCCGGGACGCCGGGCGCGCTCTCGGCCGCCGTGCGGCTCGCCGAGCGCACCGGCGCGAAGCTCGCGTGGGTGCCGCGGCGGGCCGGTGAGCGTGGCGCCGTCGAGGCAGGGACGCTCCCGGGCCTGCTCCCGGGCGGGCGTCCGGTGGCCGACTCCGCAGCCCGGGTGGACCTGGCGGCGGCCTGGGGCGCGGACGGGCTGCCGGCCGAGCGCGGCCGGTCGCTGACCGAGATCCTCGCGGCCGGGGAGGCGGGCCTGCTGGGCGGCCTCGTCGTCGGCGGGCTCGAGCTCGCCGACCTGCCGGACCCGGCGCAGGCGCGCCGCGCGCTGGAGCGGGTGCCGTTCGTCGTCTCGCTCGAGGTGCGCACCTCCGAGGTGACCGCGCTGGCGGACGTGGTGCTGCCGGTCGCCCCGCCGGTGGAGAAGGCCGGCACCTTCGTCACGTGGGAGGGGCGCCCGCGGCCGTTCCCGCAGGCGCTGGCCAGCCACCAGATGGCCGACCACCGGGTGCTCGACCTGCTCGCGGACGCCATGGGCACGCCGCTCGGGCTGCAGTCCGTGGCCGCCGTGCACGCCGAGCTCGACCAGCTCGGCGGCTGGGACGGTGCTCGGTTCCCGGCGCCGGACGTGCACGCGGCACAGCCGCCGCGGGTTCCGGACGGGTCTGCCGTGCTGGCCACCTGGCACCAGCTGGTGGACGCCGGTCGGCTGCAGACCGGTGAGCCGTTCCTCGCCGGGACCGCCAAGCGCCTGGTCGCCCGGGTGTCGGCCGCCACGGCGGCGACGGCGGGGGTGGCCGACGGCGAGCCGCTGACCGTCGCCACGGACGCGGGGAGCATCACGGCACCGGTGCTGGTGACCGACATGCCGGACCGGGTGGTGTGGCTGCCGACCAACGCGGTGGGCAGCGCGGTCCGCGACACGCTGGGGGTCGACGCCGGGGCAGTGGTCCGGCTGACGGCCGGCGGGCTGGACACCGTGGGCGGGACGACCGCCGGCGGTACCGAGACGGGCGAAGGGGTCACGGCGTGAACGCGCTCGGTGTGGTGGCGGCTGCCGCGGGCAGCACGCCCGCGGGGGCCGACTTCAGCCACGACACGTGGTGGATCTGGGCGATCAAGGCCGTCGCGATCCTCGTCTTCATGCTGCTCTCGGTGCTGTTCGCCATCTGGTTCGAGAGGCGCGTCGTCGGTCGCATGCAGGTGCGGCCCGGCCCGAACGTGCACGGTCCGCTCGGTCTGCTGCAGTCGCTCGCCGACGCGATGAAGCTCCTGGTCAAGGAGGACATCGACGTCACGGCGGCGGACAAGATCGTCTACCTGGTCGCGCCGATGATCGCGGTGTTCTGCTCGCTGCTGACCTACGCCGTGATCCCGATGGGCCCGCAGGTCAGCCTGTTCGGGCACAGCACGCCGCTGCAGCTGACGGACTTCCCGGTGGCGACGCTCTACATCCTCGCGGCCTCGTCGGTCGGCGTGTACGGCATCGTGCTCGGCGGCTGGTCCTCGGCGTCCACCTACCCGCTGCTCGGCTCCGTGCGGTCCACCGCGCAGGTGATCAGCTACGAGCTGGCGATGGGGCTGTCCCTGGTCAGCGTGTTCGTGCTGTCGGGCTCCATGTCGACGTCGCAGATCGTCGACTCCCAGACGCGGATCTGGTGGTTCCTGCCGCTGCTGCCCGCCTTCGTGATCTACGTGATCTCGATGGTCGGCGAGACCAACCGGCTGCCGTTCGACCTCCCGGAGGCCGAGGGCGAGCTGGTCGGCGGCTACACCACCGAGTACTCGTCGATGAAGTTCGCCTGGTTCTTCCTCGCCGAGTACATCAACATGCTCAACGTCTCCGCCGTGGCCGTGACGCTGTTCCTGGGCGGCTGGCGGGCGCCGTGGCCCCTGTCGCTGGTGGACCACGGGCTGCTCAACACCGGCTGGTTCCCGCTGCTGTGGTTCCTGGCCAAGGTGTGGGTGCTGATGTTCTTCTTCGTCTGGGTGCGCGGCACGCTGCTGCGGTTCCGGTACGACCAGTTCATGAAGCTGGGCTGGAAGGTGCTGATCCCGTCCGCCCTGGTCTGGGTGGTGTGCGTCGCCGTGGTCCAGGGCGTGCGCCAGTTCACGCACCTCCAGCTGAGCAGCCTGCTCTACGCGCTGGCCGGCGTGGTGGTGGTGGGCCTGCTCGTCTCCTTCCTGATCCCGGAGAAGAAGCCGGAGCGCCGGGTCGCGGTCAAGGAGTTCGACCCGTTCGCCGACGGCTACCCCGTGCCGCCGCTGCCGGGTCAGGTGCTGCCGCCGTCACCGCGCGCCCAGCGCCGGCTGGCGATGCAGACCGCGACCGACGCGACCACCCCCCAGGTGACACAGGAGGTGCCCCGTGGCTGAGCCCAGCAAGCCGACCGGGAAGAAGCCCGTCCGCGCGGCCGGGAGCACTCCGGTGCGCCGACCCTCCGGTGCCAAGCCGCCCGTCCGGACGCCGGACGGCGCAGGTTCCGAGGTGGACGCCCCGGCGCAGCGGTACACGTCCCGGATTCCGGTGCCGACGGGCCTCGCGGCCGCGCTCGCCCCTGCCGCCGGCTTCGGCGTCACGATGGCGAACCTGTTCCGCCCCACCGTCACCGAGCAGTACCCGTCGGAGAAGGTGCCGCCGAAGCCGCGGTTCCACGGCCGGCACCAGCTCAACCGGTATGCCGACGGTCTGGAGAAGTGCATCGGCTGCGAGCTGTGCGCCTGGGCGTGCCCGGCGGACGCGATCTACGTCGAGGGCGCGGACAACACCCCGGAGCAGCAGTTCTCCCCGGGGGAGCGGTACGGCCGCGTCTACCAGATCAACTACCTGCGCTGCATCCTGTGCGGCCTGTGCATCGAGGCGTGCCCCACCCGGGCGCTGACCATGACCAACGAGTTCGAGCTCGCCGGACCCACCCGGGCCGGGCTCATCTGGGAGAAGCAGGACCTGCTGGCGCCGCTGCGCAACGGCATGCTCTCGTCTCCGCACCCCATGGTGGAGGGCACCACGGACACCGACTACTACCAGGGCTCCGTCACCGGGCCGACCGCCGAGCAGGAGGCCTGGGTGGCCGAGCACCGGCCCGACGACCCGTCGCTTCCCGCCAACGTCGCCAAGGGCGTGCCACCGGCACCGCGTGGTGCCACGGCACAGGCGCAGGCGGACCTGACCGCCGCCGCGATCCGGCAGGGCACCCGATGAGCGCGCTGGCGATGCTGCCCACGTCCCTGACCGACACGGGCGTGACGACGACGGGCGAGGCGATCCTCTTCTGGACCCTCGGCCCGATCATGGTGATCGCGGCCCTCGGGCTGCTGTTCGCCCGCAAGGCGGTCCACGCAGCCCTCTCGGTGGTCGTCGTGATGATCAGCCTGGCGTTCCTCTACGTGGCGCAGGACGCGGTGTTCCTCGGCGTGGTCCAGGTGGTCGTCTACACCGGCGCCGTGATGATGCTGTTCCTCTTCGTGCTCATGCTGGTCGGCGTCGACACCTCGGACTCCCTGGTGGAGACGCTGCGCGGGCAGCGGGTCGCCGGCGTGCTCGCCGGCGTGGGGCTGGTGGTGGTGCTGGCCGGCGTGGTGGGCCGGGCGACCTACGGTCCTGCGAAGGGCCTGACCACCGCCAACGCGGACTCCAACCCGGTCGAGCTGGCACGGATCGTCTTCGGGCAGTACGTGTTCGCGTTCGAGGTGGTCGGAGCGCTGCTGGTCACGGCCGCGCTCGGAGCGCTGGTGCTGACGCACCGGCGCCGGTTGACGCCGCGCGTCACGCAGCGCGAGCGGGCCGACGCCCGCGTGCGGGGCGGCCACACGCTGACGCCGCTGCCGGCTCCCGGCGTGTACGCCCGGCACAACGCGATGGACGTGCCGGCGCTCGGCCCGGACAAGCAGCCCCTGGACATCTCGGTGCCGCGCGTCCTGCGGGTGCGGGGCCAGGAGGCCGACGCCGCCGAGTACGCCGCCCGGATCGACCGGGTGCTGGCCGGCGGCTGGGCATCCGGCGGCGGGTCGTTCACCTCGGCCGACCAGGTCGGTCCCGACGGCGGCACGCCGCCGCCCGAGGCGGCAGACCACGAGGCCGCCGTCGTCGGCGCCCCTGCGCCCGGGGCCGTGTCGCCCGCCGGGCCGCAGGACGCCGGGGACGCCACCGTGCAGGACCAGCGGACGGAGCCGCAGCCGTGAGCCTGACCCACTACCTCGTCCTGGCGACGATCCTGTTCTCGATCGGCGCCCTGACGGTGCTGCTGCGCCGCAACTCGATCATCGTCTTCATGGGCGTCGAGCTGATGCTGAACGCGAGCAACCTCGCGCTGGTGACGTTCTCGCGGATCCACGGCAACCTGACGGGCCAGGTCCTGGCCTTCTTCGTCATGGTGGTCGCCGCCGCCGAGGTCGTCGTCGGGCTCGCCATCATCGTCGCGATCTTCCGCACCCGACGCTCCGCGTCGGTCGACGACGTCAACCTGCTGAAGAGCTGAGGGCCGGCACGTGCATCTGTTGACCGAACTGGTCGCCTCCGCAACCCCGGTGGACGGCGGCGCCGTGTCGTACGCGCCGCTGCTCGTCGGCCTGCCGCTGGCGTCCGCCGCCCTCCTGCTGCTGCTCGGCCGGCGTGCCGACCGCTGGGGTCACTGGCTGGGGGTGCTCGCCTCCGGTGCCGCGTTCGTGCTCGGCCTGATCGCCTTCGTCACGGTCCTCGGCCGGCCCGCCGACCAGCGCGTCCTCGACGTCCGTCTGGGCACGTGGATCGACGCCGGTACCTTCCACCTGAACGCCGGGCTCCGCGTCGACCCGCTGTCCCTGACCTTCGTGCTCCTGGTGACCTTCGTCGGCACCCTGATCCACGTGTACTCCGTGGCCTACATGGAGCACGACACCGAGCGTCGCCGGTTCTTCGCCTACCTGAACCTCTTCGTCGCGGCGATGCTGCTCCTGGTGCTGGCGGACTCCTACCTGCTGCTGTTCGTCGGCTGGGAGGGCGTCGGCCTGGCGTCGTACCTGCTGATCAGCTTCTGGAACTACCGCCTCGACTACGCCGTGGCCGGCAAGAAGGCGTTCATCGCCAACCGCATCGGCGACCTGGGGCTGATCATCGGGATGGGCCTGATCTTCGCGAAGGTCGGCGCGCTGGACTTCACCACGGTGAACGCCGCAGCCGCGTCGGGGCCGAAGGACACGGCGTTCTGGACGGGCGTGGGGCTGATGCTCCTGCTCGCCGCCTGCGGCAAGTCGGCGCAGTTCCCGCTGCAGTCCTGGCTCGGTGACGCGATGGCGGGCCCGACGCCGGTCTCCGCGCTGATCCACGCGGCGACGATGGTCACCGCCGGGGTGTACCTCGTGGTGCGGTCCAACACGATCTTCGACGCCGCACCCACGGCCCGCCTGGTCGTGACGATCGTCGGGGCGATCAGCCTGCTGTTCGGAGCGATCGTCGGTTGCGCGAAGGACGACATCAAGAAGGCGCTGGCCGCCTCGACGATGTCCCAGATCGGCTACATGATCCTGGCCGCGGGCCTGGGCCCCGTCGGTTACGCGTTCGCGATCCTGCACCTGGTGACGCACGGCTTCTTCAAGGCCGGCATGTTCCTCGGCGCCGGGTCCGTGATGCACGCGATGGACGACCAGACGGACATGCGGTTCTTCGGCGGCCTCGCGCGGTCGATGAAGATCACCTGGCTGACGTTCATGGCCGGTGCGCTGGCGATCGTCGGGATGTTCCCGTTCTCCGGGTTCTTCTCCAAGGACCCGATCATCGAGGCGGCGTTCGTGCCGACCACCGGCCAGCCGTGGCGCGCCTGGCTGTTCGGCACGGTGGCCCTGCTGGGCGCCGCGATCACCGCGTTCTACATCGCGCGGCTGTTCTTCATGACCTTCGAGGGCACCAAGCGGTGGACGCCGAAGGCCGACGGGTCGCACCAGCACCCGCACGAGGCACCCGCCCTGATGACCGTGCCGATGATCGTGCTGGCCGTCGGGTCGGTGGCCATCGGCGGGATCCTCGCCACCGGCTCCCGGTTCACCCGCTGGCTCGAGCCCTCCATCGGCGCCACGGACCACGGCGAGCCCGTGATCCCCGCGCCCGTGCTGATCGCGCTGAGCCTGCTCGTCGTCGTGATCGGCGTGGTCGTCGCCTGGCGGCGGTACGCCGTCTCCGCGGTGCCGACCACGCCGCCTCTGGGCACCACCCTCACCCGGGCCGCCCGCAAGGACCTGTACCAGGACGTCGTCAACGACGGCGTGCTCGTCGTGCCCGGCCAGGTGCTCACCCGGTCGCTGGTGTACGGCGACCGCGCGCTGGTCGACGGTGCCGTCGCGGGGATCGCCAAGGCGACCGTCGCATCCGGTGACCTGGCCCGCCGTCCACAGACCGGCTACGTCCGCTCCTACGCCTCGACGATGCTCCTGGGCCTGGTCGCCCTCGTCGTCGTCGTCCTGGCCCTGCAGAGCTGACGGGAGAGCAGCGACCGATGTCTTCCTTCCCCTGGCTCACCGCCCTGGTGCTGCTGCCCCTGATCGGGGCCGTGGCGCTCTGGGTGCTGCCCGCCGGCCCGCGCAACGTGGTCCGGCAGGTGGCGCTGGCCTTCGCCGTCGCCGAGCTGCTGCTCACGGGTGCGGCCTACCTCGCCTTCGACACGCACCAGTCCGGCACCTACCAGCTGACCGAGCTGCACGGCTGGATCCCCGCCTTCGGGGTGTCCTACGCGCTCGGCGTCAACGGCGTCGGGCTCGCCCTGATCGCCATGTCCGCGCTGCTGGTGCCGCTCGTGGTGCTGGCCGCCTGGCACGAGCAGGGCAGCACCACCGAGGCCTCCAACGGCCTGCGCCGCTACCTCGCTCTCGTGCTGGTGCTGCAGGCGTTCGTCGTGGCGGTGTTTGCCGCCCGCGACGTGTTCCTCTTCTACATCCTCTTCGAGGCGATGCTGATCCCGGTCTACTTCATGATCGGCGGCTACGGCGGGCCCCGGCGGCGCTACGCGGCGGTGAAGTTCCTGCTGTACTCGCTCGCCGGCGGCCTGATCATGCTGGTCGGCGTCATCGCGCTGTACCTCAAGGGCCCCGGCGGCCCGCAGGGCTTCCTCATCCAGAACCTGGTCGGCCTGCACCTGGGCACGACGACCGAGCGCCTGCTGTTCATCGCCTTCTTCGTGGCGTTCGCCATCAAGGCGCCGATGTTCCCGGTGCACACCTGGCTCCCGGACGCCGCCGAGCAGGCGCCGGCCGGCACCTCGACCCTGCTGGTCGGCGTGCTGGACAAGGTCGGCACCTTCGGGATGCTGACCCTCTGCCTGCCGCTGTTCCCGGCCGCCTCGCGCTGGGCCGCCCCTGTGGTCATCGCCCTCGCGGTGGTCTCGATCCTGTACGGCGCCCTGCTGGCGATCGGCCAGCGGGACCTGCTGCGGCTGGTCGCGTACACGTCGGTGTCGCACTTCGGGTTCATCGTGCTCGGCCTGTTCGCGTTCACCTCGACGTCGGTGGCCGGCTCGTCGTTCTACATGATCAACCACGGGTTCTCCACCGGTGCGCTGTTCCTCCTGTCCGGGTTCCTGATCGCCCGGCGCGG
>DAIDJQ010000219.1 GCA_027451305.1 Cellulomonas sp. | reverse complement strand
CACGACGATGGTGTCGATGCTCGAGCAGATCGACGGCGTGGTGATCCCCACCCCGCAGGGCGCGTTCTACGCGTACCCGTCGGTCAAGGGCGTGCTGGGCCGGACGATCCGGGGGGTCACCCCGGCCACCTCCGCCGAGCTGGCGGCACTGATCCTGGACCAGGTCGAGGTCGCCGTGGTGCCGGGCGAGGCGTTCGGACCGTCGGGCTACCTCCGGCTGTCCTACGCCCTGGGCGACGACGACCTGGTGGAGGGCGTGGGCCGGATCGTCTCGCTGCTCGGCGAGGCGCGCTGAGCCGGACGACCGCGCCGTCCACCGACCGGTGGGCGGAGGACGGCGGACGGCGGACGCGGTGAGCCGGCCGTAGCGGAGATGGTCACCCCGCGACCACGCTGGGTGCCATGACGAGTGACACCGGCATCCGCGCTGTCGACGTGTCCGGGCTGCACAAGAGCTACGGCGCGAAGCACGCCGTCGACGGGGTCGGCCTGCACGTGGACACCGGTGAGGTGGTCGCGGTGCTGGGCCCCAACGGCGCCGGCAAGACGACGACCGTCGAGATCCTCGAGGGGTACCGGCACCGGGACGCGGGCGAGGTGCGCGTGCTCGGCGTCGACCCGCAGTCCGCGGACCGGGCCTGGCGTGCGCGCGTCGGAATCGTGCTGCAGAGCGTGAACGACCTGGCGGAGGCGACCGTCGAGGAGCTGGTCCGGCAGTTCGCGCACTACTACCCCACGCCGCGGGACGTCGACGAGCTCATCGCGGCGGTGGGCCTGGAGGACCGGCGGCGCACCCGCGCCCGCCAGCTGTCCGGCGGCCAGCGGCGCCGGCTCGACGTGGCGCTCGGGGTGGTCGGCCGCCCGGAGCTGCTCTTCCTGGACGAGCCGACGACGGGGTTCGACCCGGAGGCGCGCCGCGCGTTCTGGGACCTGGTGCAGGGGCTGCGTGCCGACGGCACCACGATCTTGCTCACCACGCACTACCTGGACGAGGCGGAGCACCTCGCGGACCGGGTGGTGGTGGTGAACGACGGTCGAGTCGTGGCCGAGGGCGCACCCCACGAGCTGGGCGGGCGGCAGGCCCACCGTGCGCGGGTCCGCTGGTTGCGTGACGGCATCCTGCAGGAGGTCGCCACCGACACCCCCACACGGACGGTCGCCGAGCTGACGTCGCAGTTCGCGGCCGAGGGGCTCGACGAGGTGCCCGGGCTGCAGGTGGTCCGTCCGACGCTCGAGGACGTGTACCTCGGGTTGGTCGGCGGGACCGGTGCCGAGCCGCCTGACGCGCCGCCGGCGGGCGGCGGGCCGGGCGCGGCGACGGCAGGGGCGCGGCGATGAGCGCACCGCCCACGTCGACCGCCCGGCCGCCCGCCGTGCCCCTGCCCGGAGTGCTGCGCCTGGGTCTGGTCCGCGCGCAGCACGAGCTGCGCGCCTACGTCCGCGAGCGCGACACGATCGCGTTCGTCTTCCTCTACCCGGTCGTCATGCTGGCGATCTTCGCCACGGTGTTCGGCCGCGGCGGGACCACGGTCGGGCCGATCGGCTTCGCGCAGTACTTCCTGCCGGGGATGATCGCGACCGGCGTGATGCTGTCGAGCTTCCAGAACCTGGCGACGTCGGTGGCCGTGGAGCGGGACGAGGGCGGGCTCAAGAGGCTGCGCGGGACACCGCTGCCGGCGACCTCCTACTTCCTCGGCAAGGTGGGCCAGGTGCTGGTGACCGCGCTCGCGCAGACGGTGCTGCTCGTGGGCTCGGCCGCCGTCCTCTGGCACGTCCCGCTGCCGACCGACGCCGCTCGGTGGTGGACCTTCGCCTGGGTGTTCGTGCTGGGGACCGCCACCGGGTCGGTGTGCGGGGTGGCCTTCTCCTCGGTGCCGCGCTCCGGCCGGTCGGCGAGCGCGGTGGTGGTGCCGATCGTGCTGGTGCTGCAGTTCATCTCGGGCGTGTTCTTCCAGTTCGACCAGCTCCCCGCCTGGATGCAGCAGACGGCGGCGGTGTTCCCGCTGAAGTGGATGGCGCAGGGCATGCGGTCGGTGTTCCTGCCCGACTCGGCGCTGACCCTGGAGCCGTCCGGCTCGTGGCAGCACGGGCTGACGGCCGGGGTGCTCGCAGCGTGGCTGGTTCTGGGGCTGGTGCTCGGTGGGCGGCGGTTCCGCTGGCTGCGCCGGGACGACGGCTGAGCAGGTCGGGGACGACGGGCCGGGGCGGCCGGGTGTCAGCGGCCGCGGTCGGACGGCGCCCGAGGGCACGTCCGCGACCACGTAGGGTGACGCCATGCTGGAGGCCCGCTGAGCACCGGGAGCGGGCGTGACCTGCGGGCGCTGCCCAAGGCGCACCTGCACCTGCACTTCACGGGGTCGATGCGCTCGGCCACCCTCGGCGACCTGGCCGCCGCCCGCGGCATCGTGCTGCCGGACGTGCTGCAGGAGGGCGAGCGCGTGCGCGTGCCCGCCGACGAGCGTGGCTGGTTCCGGTTCCAGCGCCTCTACGACGCCGCGCGTGCGTGCGTGCGGTCGGAGGCGGACATGCGCCGGATCGTCGACGAGGCCGCGGCGGACGACGCAGCCGAGGGGTCCGGCCGGCTGGAGATCCAGGTGGACCCGACGTCGTACGCGCCGTTCCTCGGTGGGCTGACCCCCGCGCTGGAGATCGTGCTCGACGAGGCGCGGGCCGCGTCCGCCCGGCACGGGCTCGAGGTCGCCGTCGTGGTCGCCGCATCCCGGCTGAGGCACCCGCTGGACGCCCGGACCCTGGCCAGGCTCGCCGCTCGGCACGCCGGCGAGGGTCCCGGCGACGTGGTCGGCTTCGGGCTGTCGAACGACGAGCGGCGGGGCGACACGGCGGCGTTCGCGCCGGCGTTCGCGATCGCCCGGCACGCCGGACTGGCCTCCGTGCCGCACGGTGGCGAGCTGCTCGGCCCGGCGCACGTGGACGAGGTGCTCGACCAGCTCGAGCCCGACCGGCTGGGTCACGGTGTCCGTGCCGCCGAGGACCCGCAGGTGCTGGAGCGGGTGCTGGACGCCGGGGTCGCGCTGGAGGTGTGCCCGGCCTCCAACGTGTCGCTGGGGGTCTACGCCACGGCCGCAGACGTGCCGTTGCGCGCGCTCGTCGAGGCAGGAGCCCAGGTGGCGCTCGGCGCCGACGACCCGTTGCTCTTCCGGTCCCGGCTCCTGGACCAGTACCGAGCGGCGCGCGAGGTGCACGGCTTCTCGGATGCCGAGCTGGCGCAGCTGGCACGCGGGTCGATCCTCGCCAGCCGCGCGGCGGCCGCGACGAAGGACCGCCTGCTCGCCGGCGTGGACCACTGGCTGGCCGCCCCCGCCGACTGACGCCTGCTCAGAGGCTCGCGCCGACCAGCACCGGCTCGGGCTCGAGCCGCACGTCGAACCGGTCGGCGACCCCGTCCCGCACCTGCCGCGCGAGGGCGAGCACGTCTGCCGCGGTGGCGCCGCCACGGTTGGTCAGGGCCAGCACGTGCTTGCCGGACAGCTGCGCGGGCCCGTCCCCGAAACCCCTGCCGAACCCCGCGTGGTCGATCAGCCACGCGGCGCTCGTCTTCACCCCGCCCGGGACACCGTCGCGGACGCCACCGTCCGGCAGCGGGAAGCGCGGCGCCTCGGCGGGCAGCGCAGCGGCCTGCTGCGCCGTGAGCAGCGGGTTGGTGAAGAACGAGCCCGCGCTCCAGGTGTCGTGGTCGGAGGCGTCCAGCACCATGCCCTTACCTGCACGCAGGCTCAGGACGGCGGCGCGCACGTCCGCCAACGGCGCCCGCCCGCCGAGCTGTACACCGAGGGTCCGGGCAAGCTCCACGTACGCGATCGGCGCCGACAAGGTGCCCTGCCGCAGCTGGAGCGTCACGTCGAGCACCACGTACCGTGGCGTCGGCGCCCAGGGAGCGCGCGGGTCCTGCTCGGAGGGCGCCGCGCGCATGGACCGCTTGAGCAGCGAGCTGCGGTAGGAGAGCTGCAGGTCGGACAGCGCGAGCGTCCGGACGCGGCCCCGCGCACGGTCCCACGTGCGGACGCTGGCGACCGTCTGGGCGATCTCCTGCCCGTACGCGCCGATGTTCTGCACCGGCGCGGCGCCGACCGACCCGGGGATGCCGGAGAGCGCCTCGACGCGGTAGAGCCGGTGCTCGCCGGCGAACGCCACCACCTCGTCCCACGGCTGGCCCGCCGGCAGCCGGTACGTGACGCCGGCGCACGCCGAGTGGTCGGGCACGTCGATGCCGCGGCGGGTGTCGCGCACGACGAGGCCGTCGAACCCCTCGTCGGCCACGAGCAGGTTGGAGCCGCCGCCGAGGACGAGGACGGGTTCGCCGGCCTCGTCCGCCGTCCGGACCGCCTCGATCAGCTCCGCCTCGGAGCTCGTCTCCACGTACCGGGCGGCGGGACCGCCGACGCGCAGGGTGGTCAGCTCCGCGAGCCTGGGTACCCGCGCCGGCGGAGCGCTCGAGGGTGCGGTGGTCGGCTGGGCGGTCACCCGGCCAGGCTAAGCCCGCCCGCGGCGCAGCGGAGCGGCGGCTCCCATCACCGCCAGGCTGAGCGCCACCGGCACGAGGATCGCGAGCAGGGCGTGCCGGTAGCCGACGTGCTGGGCCAGCAGCCCGAGCAGCGGCGGCCCGCCGAGGAACGCCGAGTACCCGATGGTGGACACCACGCTCACGCGGGCGGGCGCCCGCCGCGGCTCGTCGGCCGCGGCGCTCATGCCCACCGGGAACCCCAGGGCGGCGCCCATCCCCCACGCGACGATGCCGGCCATCGCGAGCCACAGGGGCCCGACCAGGCCGAACACCGCCAGCCCCACCAGTGCCAGACCGGCGCACAGCCGCAGCACCGTCACCCGCCCGAACCGGTCCAGCAACGGGGTGCCGAACAACCGCATGGCCGTCATCGCCGTGACGAAGATGCCGAAGGCGAGCGCCCCCACGGCATGGCTGGTGCGGAAGCCGTCGACCACCGACAGGCTCGCCCAGTCGTTGGCCGCACCCTCGGTCAGCGCGGCAGCCAGGACCACCAGGCCGACGAGCAGCGTGCGCGGCTCCGTCCAGGCGGCCAGGGCGCCCCGGGCGCCACGGGGCGAGGTGACGGCCGGGTCCGCCCTGAGGTCGACCGGGTGCGCGACGACGGCGACCGGCCCGGACCCGGCCGCGGTGCCGACGGCCTCGCGGTCCGCCGCCGTCGCGATCACGGACTCCGGTTCGTGGAGGTGGTCCGCGTGGCCGGTCGGCAGGAACCGGCGCACGGCCACGGCCACCAGCACCGTGCTGACCACCATCACCGCGGGAAGGTGC
>DAIDJQ010000218.1 GCA_027451305.1 Cellulomonas sp. | reverse complement strand
GCGTTCGCCAGGCTCGTCGCCCCGCCGTCCCTGTCCCACCAGGCGATGTGGTGCACCTCTCCGTACCGGGCTCGCGCCCCGCATCCCGGCCATCCGCATCCGCCGTCCCGCGCGATGACCGCGCGCCGCTGGACGCCGGTGTACAGCCGCCGGGTCCGGCCGAGATCCACCGGTGAACCCTCCGCGTCGAGCACGACGCGCGTCAGCTCGCAGTCGCACAGGACCCGCAGCACCTCGCTCGCGGGCAGTGGCGCACCGTCCTCGTCCGTCGGCGCGGGCACGTCACGCAAGGCTCCGGTCGTCTCCTCGAGAAGACCCCGCAGCTTCGCGCCTGCCCGGGCCCGTGCCACCGCCAGGGCAGTCCAGGTCGACTCGCTGAGCACGACCGAGACGTGCGGCCGCACTGCTGCGCCGGACGTGGTCTCCGGCAGACCGAGGACGGTCTCGCACAGCACACCGAGTGCGTCGGCTCGGCGCTGCTCGCTGCTGCGCTCGTCGTCCGCGGCGGGAGCCGGGCTCACCGCGTCGAGCGCGAGCTGAAGCCGTGCCCCGGCCGCGGAGTCCAGCAGCCCTTTCAGCAGCATCCCGCCGGGGGTCGGCGTGACGTGGAGGTAGCGCCGTGCGCGCTGCTCGTCGTGCGTGCGCTGGACGTGCTCGGGGTCCACGCTCGCCACCCATTGCGCCAGCTTCTTGCCGTAGGCCCCCGCGTCCACCCGGCGGCCGAGCGCGATCAGCTCCACCTGCCCGGCGGGCGATCGCAGACGCTCCGCGACCTGGCCCGACGCCGAGGCGGCCACCTGGGCCAGCACCTCGAGGTGCGCCGACCCCAGCTCACCACCTCGCACGGCCCCGGCCACGTCGGGCATCGCCACCAGGGCGTCCGCCTGCGCCAGCTGCCGCGCCGCGACCCGGTCGCCGGCACGAGTCGTCCGGCCGACCCAGGCCGCGAAGCTCCGATCGCCGTGCGCCGTCCACGTGCCGGCCTCCCGCTCCGCCACCAGGACGAGCGACCGCACGGTGGTGAGCCCGGCCACCGCCCGGTCCAGCTCCTCGAGCGTGGATCGCCGGTCCGCGGCGGACCACGAGGCTGCGTCGGCGGCGCAGCCGTTCAGCGCCGCCACGGCACGTGCGACGGCGCGGAGCAGCGGCCCGACGTCGCCGTCGCCGATCCCGCCTTGATCGAACACGTGTGCGATTCTAGCGACGACCACCGACACGAAGGCGTCGGGACCCGCACCCGTCGGGCAGGCCGCCGCCCGCACGTGCACCTCGCTCGCACACCGACGGACGCTCGCACACCGACGGACCCGCCCCGATCGGCCGACCGGAGCTCACGGCTCACGCCGGGCCGGCGTACCGTCGGCCCCGCCATGAGCCACGAGCACACCACCGACCACCACCACGGCCCGCAGCCCACCGTCACCGTCCTCACCGGCGCCGGTATCTCCACGGGCGGCGGCATCCCCGACTTCCGCGGACCGCAGGGCGTCTGGACGCAGGACCCGTCCGCCGCGGAGCTGCTCGAGATCGGGCGCTACATGGCCAGCCGAGACGTCCGGGCCCGCGGCTGGGCGATGTGGCGGGACCACCCGGCCTGGCAGGCCCGTCCGACGGTCGCCCACCGGGCCCTCGTCGAGCTCGAGCGTGCCGGGCTGCTGCTGGCCGATCTCACGCAGAACTTCGACGGCCTGCACCAGGCGGCCGGTGCGGACCCTGCCCTCGTCGTCGAGCTGCACGGCACCCTGTCGACCACGTCCTGCATGCGCTGCGGCGCCCGGCTGCCCACCGAGCAGGTGCTGGCGCGGCTGGCCGACGAGCCCGACCCGCACTGCGCCGCGTGCGGTGTCGGCGTGCTCAAGCCGGACATCGTCTACTTCGGCGAGCGGCTGGCCGACGAGACGGTGGAGCGGGCCGTGAACGCCGCGAGCGACGCGGAGGTGTTCGTCGCGATCGGCACCACCCTGACGGTGCAGCCGGTGGCCGGGCTCGCCGGGCTGGCCGTCGAACGCGGCGCGCGCCTGGTGATCGTCAACGCTCAGCCCACGCCCTACGACCACCTGGCCGACCGCGTGGTCCGCGAGCCGATCGACGTCGCCGTCCCGGCACTGGTCGCGGAGCTCGTGGCCGAGCTCGGCAGCTGACGCCGGACGCGGTCCGACGGGGGTCCGGCGGAGGTCGGTGACCTCCCGCGGCCGCCCGCGGAACGGGCCCTCAGGCTCGAGCCGACCTCAGCCCCGCGGGACCGGGCACGCCTCGCCCGCGGTTCGCACGCGCTGCGCCACGCCGGCGCCGGCGAGCGCGACGGCCAGCATGCCCATGCCGATGTCGGCCGGCGACGCCGCGAGCAGCAGCACGGCGAACAGCCCCGCCGCGCCCGCACCCACCGCGCACGGCGAGCAGCCCAGCTGAGCCCGCCAGCTCATGCCCTTGGCCGGGACGTAGCTCGCGACCACCACACCGGCGAGCAGCGCGACCAGCACCAGCAGCGCCACGAAGGCCGGGGGGCCGGCGAACCGCGTCACCACCAGCAGGACCCCGGTCAGCAGCACCGCTGAAACCACACCGACGACCGTCTGCCGCCGTGATCCGAGCACCGTGCACCTCCGCCCACGGGCACCGCGCCCGTCGTTCGCAGCATACCCGCCGGGGTATACGGCAGGTCACCAGCTGCGCAGCTGCGGCTCCGGTCCCGCGTAGGCCTCGAACGCCTCCCGCTCCTGCGCGCTGAACGGCCGCGGCAGGTGGGTGGCCGCCTCGAGCTGCACCATCCGGGACCTCGCACGCAGGCACACCTCGCCGCCTTCCGGCGCGTCGAGGATCTCGTAGGCGATGTCCACCGACGAGCGCCCGGTGCGCGGCACCCACACCTCCACGACGAACGGCACGGGCCGGAACGTCAGCGGCGCGAGGTAGTCGATCTCGTGCTTGCCGACCACGAGCAGGGAGGCGGTCAGCGCCCCGGACGCGTCCACGCCCATCTGCGGGAACAGGGTGAAACGCGCGTCGTCCAGGTACCGCAGGAACGCCGCGTTGTTCACATGGCCGAAGAGGTCGACGTCCGACCAGCGCACCGGCATGACCACGCGTCCTCGCACCCCGTTCACAGGTGGGACGGTATCCCCGGGGCCTACGCTCGGCGCGTGCCAGCCGACCCGACCGCCTCCCGGGCGCGCCGCTTCCGCCCGTGGTGGTGGGCGCTCGCGGGAGCGCTGGCCGTCGGTCTCGGCCCGGTCCTCGTGGTGCAGGCGGTGGGCCAGACGGCCGTACGCCCCGGCGTCACCGCGGTCCCGTCCACACCGGTCGCCCTGGTGCTGGGAGCCGGGCTGGAGCCGGACGGCACGCCGTCCGTCTACCTGGCCCGACGGCTCGAGGCCGCCCGTCAGCTGTTCGCGGCCGGCACGGTCCAGGTGATCCTGGTCAGCGGCGACAACTCCACGCCGTACCACGACGAGCCCGGCGCGATGCGGACGTGGCTGCTGCGGCACGGGGTGCCGGCCGACCGGATCGTGCGGGACGCGGCCGGCTTCGACACCCACGACTCCTGCGTGCGCGCCCGGCAGGTCTTCGGTGTGACGTCGGCCGTGGTGGTGACGCAGGACTACCACGTGCGCCGGGCGCTGTTCTCCTGCCGGGCAGCGGGGATCCGCGTCACCGGGGTGGGGGTGTCGGCGGCGTCCGTGACCCCGCGGCAGGCGGTGCTGTGGCGGGCCCGTGAGGCGCCGGCCTCGCTGAAGGCGGCCTGGGACGCGCTGACGCACCGGCGGCCGGTGTTCCTCGGCACGCCGGAGGACGGCGTCCGGACGGCGCTGGCGAGCCCGACGACGAGCCCGAGCCGCTCGTCCGGCGGCGCGCGGCCTACCCCCGACGCGGGCCCGACGGACCGGTCCGCCAGCCCCTCGTCGTGACCCCGCTCGGCGTGCCCCCCGCCGGGATCCTCCTCGCCCCGGGAGCCGGCGCCACCCGCGACCACCGCACGCTCGTCGCCCTCGAGCAGGGCCTCGCCCCCATCCCGGTGCGCCGCATCGGACTGCCCCGTGGCGCGGTCGCCGCGGTCGCGGCCGTCCGTGAGCAGACCGCCGCCTTCGCCGCCGAGCTGGGGGTCGGCACGGACCGGCTGCTGATCGGCGGGCGTTCCTTCGGCGGCCGGATGTGCTCGATGGCCACCGCCGACGGCCTACCGGTCGCGGGCCTCGTGCTGCTGTCCTACCCGCTGCACCCGCCCGGGCACCCGGACCGGCTGCGGGTGGAGCACCTGCCCCGGATCACCGTCCCGGTGCTCGCCGTGAGCGGCGAGCAGGACCCGTTCGGCACGCCTGACGAGCTGCGCTCCCACCTCGCCTCGGTCGCCGGTCCGCTGACGCTCGTCCTCGTCCTCGGCGGGCACGCCCCCGCCGACGGTCCGGTGGTGGCCGCCGTCCGCACCTGGCTGGGTCTGGCGAGCGCGTCGGCGACAATCGAGCCGTGACCTCTCCCACCGATCCCACCGACCCGGTGCTGGCGCCGCCCGCGCTCGGAACCGTGCCGGACGTCCGGCTGATCGCGGTGGACATGGACGGCTCGCTGCTGGACGACCAGAAGCGGATCCACGCCACGTTCTGGCCGTTGCTCGACGAGCTGCACGCCCGCGGCGTGGTGCTGTGCCCTGCCTCGGGCCGGCAGTACGCGACCCTGCGTCGGCAGCTGGGCCGCGACGACCTGGTGTACATCGCGGAGAACGGCGCCTACGTGGTGCGCGCCGAGCAGGAGATCAGCTCGGACGGGATCCCGCTGGCAGCCGCGCTGCCCGTCGTGGACGCGGTGCGCGAGTACTCCGCCGCGGGCGCGGACGTCGGCACCGTCCTGTGCGGCAAGCGCTCGGCGTACGTCGAGCGCACCGACCCCGCGTTCCTGGAGCAGTCGGAGCCGTACTACGCCCGCCTCGAGCTGGTGGACGACCTCCGCGCCGTGGACGACGAGGTGCTCAAGCTCGCCGTGTACGACTTCGGCTCCGCCGAGCACGGGACCGGCGCCGCGCTCGCGCACCTGCGCGGACCGCTGCGCGTGGTGGTGTCCGGCGAGCACTGGGTGGACGTGATGAGCCCCACCGCCGACAAGGGCCGTGCGCTGGGGGCGACGCAGCGGGCACTCGGCGTGAGCCGCGAGCAGACGATGGCCTTCGGCGACTACCTCAACGACATCGGCCTGCTCGACGCGGCCGCGTGGTCGTTCGCCATGGACAACGCCCATCCGCAGGTGCGCGCCCACGCGCGGTACGTCGCACCGAGCAACAACGCCAACGGGGTGGTCCGGACGATCGTGTCGGCCCTGGGTCTCGACGAGGCGCTCACCCGCTGACGGCGCCCGTCGCGACGACCGCCGCCGCGAGCGCGTCGATCGTCGCCGCGACCGCCGGTACCTTCAGCAGGTCCGGCGTGGTGACCGCGTGCACGGTGCGTGCCGACGTCCCGGCCGCGGGCCGGACCACCACCCCGGGGTGCCGCTCGGCGGTCCGCCGCACCAGCCGCGGCAGCAGGGCCACACCCAGTCCGGCCGCGACGAGGGACAGCACGGCGACGTAGTCGTCGGTCGCGTAGGCGATGTCCGGGGTGAAGCCGCAGGCCGCCGACGACGACATCAGGTGGCCCCGGCACTGCGGGCAGCCGGCGATCCACGTCTCGGACGCGAGGTCGGCCAGCGAGAGGTGCGGGTCGTCGGCCCGCGGGTGCCCGGCGGGCAGTGCGACGAGCGTCGGGTCGTCGAGCAGGTGCCGCGTGACCAGGCCGGTCAGGTCGTCACCGCCGCGGCCGAGGGTGGCGCCCGGGTACGCGAACGCGACCGCGAGGTCGCACGTGCCGGCACGCAGCCGGGCGAGGGACTCGGGCGGCTCGGCCTCGTCGAGCGTCACCGTGAGCCCGGGGTGGACCGCACGCAGGTCCGCGAGCGCCCGTGGCACGAGGGTGGCGGACGACGACGGGAACGCCACCAGCCGCACCACGCCGGCGCGCAGCCCGGTCAGGGCCGCGACCTGTGCCCCGGCTGCGCGCACCGCCGCGTTCACCGTCCGGCCGTGGGCCGCCAGGACGGCACCAGCCTCGGTGAGCCGGACCCGCCGGCCGGACCGGTCGAGCAGCGCCGTGCCGAGCCGCCGTTCCAGCCGCCGGACGTGCTGCGACACCGCGGGCTGGCTGGCACCGAGCGCGGCCGCCGCCGCGGTGAGCGTGCCGTGCTCGGCGATCGCCTGGAGCAGGCGCAGCCCGCCCACGTCGATGCCGCCGAGCGCACCCAGCCCGTCCGAGGCGTCCGACGCGTCGGGGCCGACCGAGCCGCGGGGCTCGTCCGCCCCCTCGCCTCGAGCCGACCCGTCCACCCTCGCCACCGCACCCACCATCGCGGCACCATAACGCCCGTGGATGACCCGATGCAGCATCTGCTCCTTGTCTGATGCTGCCGCTTCCCGGGACCCTCGTCGTCGTGAGCCTCGACACGCTGCGTGCGCACTTCGCCCCGTCCCGCGGGTACCTGAACGCGGCCACCTGCGGCCTGCCCGTCGACGGGACCGTCGGCGCACTCACGGAGGGCATCGCGCGCTGGAGCCGCGGCGAGCACGACCTGGCGGCCTACGACGCAGCCGTGGTCGCGAGCCGGGAGGCGTTCGCCCGGGTGGTCGGCGTACCACCGGCCGACGTCGCGATCGCGGCCCAGACCGCCGCGATGATCGGCGTGGTCGCCACCAGCCTGCCTGCAGGTTCACAGGTGCTGACGGTCGAGGGCGACTTCACCTCCGTCACCTACCCCTTCCTCGCCCGCAGCGACCTTCGGGTGCGTGCCGTGCCGCTGGCCGAGCTCGCGCACCAGGTGCGCCCGGGCACCGCCGCCGTGGCGTTCTCCCTGGTCCAGTCCCGCGACGGCGCGATCGCGGACGCGGACGCGGTGGCGGCCGTCGCTCGGCAGGTCGGTGCGCTGACGGTGGTCGACCTGACCCAGGCCGCCGGCTGGCTGCCCGTCGACGCCGGCAGCTTCGACGTGACGGTCACCTCCGCCTACAAGTGGCTCTCCGCACCACGCGGCGTCGCCTTCCTCACGGCCGGACCGGCCGCTCGCGAGCGGCTGCGCCCGGTGCACGCCAACTGGTACGCGGGTGCCGAGGTGTGGTCGTCGGTCTACGGCCACGACCTGGGGCTCGCCGACGACGCCCGCCGGTTCGACCTGTCCCCCGCGTGGCTGTGCTGGCTGGGCGCCGTCCCGGCGCTCGAGGCGTTCGCCGACGAGCTGGCCGGCCCCGACCCGCACGCCGTGCGCCGCCACGACGTCGCCCTCGCCGATGCGGTCCGCACGGGACTCGGCCTCGCGCCGACGGGCAGCGCGATCGTCGCCGTCCCCGACCCGACCGGGGCCGCCGGCGCACGCCTGGCTGCCGCCGGGCTGAAGGTCGCGGCACGCGGGGGCAGCGCCCGGCTGTCCTTCCACGTCTGGAACGACCACGAGGACGCGGCGGCAGCGCTCACGGCTCTGCGCGCCTGAGCAGCCCAGCGGCGCGGCACGCCCGGCCGCGCCGGTCCCCGAGGCGTCAGCCGCGCAACGCCGCGGTGAACGCCTGCAGCGCTGCGGTGCTCCACAGCACGAACCGCGCGAGGTCGACCGGGCCGGCCGCGGAGCCCGACCCGTCACCGCCCCGGTCGGACCCCTCGTCGTCACCCGGCTCCGGGTCCGTGCCGTCGTGCGCCGCCGCCCAGCCCCGCACCGCACCGACCGCGATCGTCGCCACCTCCCGCACGTCCCACCCGTAGACGCCGGCGCTGACCGCCGGGAACGCGACCGAGCGCGCGCCGAGGGCGGCCGCGACGTCCAGGCTCGCGGTGAAGCACGAGGCGAGCAGGGCCGGGTCCGTCTGGCCGGCGTGCCGGTTCGGTCCGACGGTGTGGATCACCCACCGCGCCGAGAGGTCGAACCCGGGGGTGGCGACCGCTCCACCGACCGGCAGCCCGTCCGGCAGCGTGGTCGCCCGCAGCTCGCGACAGGCGGCGAGCAGACGGGGACCGGCCGCCGCGTGGATCGCGCCGTCCACCCCGCCTCCGCCCAGCAGCGAGGAGTTGGCGGCGTTGACGATCGCGTCGACCCGCTGGGTGGTGATGTCGCCGGCGACCGCCTCGAGCTGCATACGCCCATCGTCCCCCGCGGCCGACGACGCGGCGAGGCCCCTCGGACGCTTACTCCGAGGGGCCTGTACCGCCACCAAGGCTAGGAAGACGGCACGGCCGAGCGGGTGAACGACACGCGAACTGTCCACAAACTCCGTCCACAGACCTGTGCTCGACGGACGTTCTCGCAGGTCGGCCTGTGGACACAGGTGTGAGGTCAACTGTGCACAAAGTTGCCCTCCAGAACCCCTTGTGGGCACCCCAAGGCGGGACTAGACATCTCTCATCGGCCTCGACATCGAGAACCGGCGGAGACGGACTCCCTTCGGGGGGCACTGACCGGCGGGGACTGGTGGTCGAGGATCGGACCGACCGGAGAACGGACGGCCAGATCGGCGGGGAAACCCGACGACTCGCGGCGACGACGCGAGGGCCATCACGGACCGGGCGGTCGATCGCAGTCGCCCCGCCCGCGGCGGACCGGTTCGCCGGATCCTCGTGGCGACGGGACGGAGCCGCAGCGTCGCAACGGCGTCCCCATCGGGTGACCGATGAGCCAAGGGACCTGCGATCAGAGGAAGGCCCCCCGGACGCTTACTCCGAGGGGCCTTTCCTCATGTACGGGGGCTCTCCTCACGTCTGGGGGCTCTCTTCTCACATCTGGGTCCTGTCCGGCTCGGACTCGAGCAGGATCGTCACGGGCCCGTCGTTGACCAGCTCCACCGCCATGTCCGCGCCGAACACCCCGGTGCCCACCCGCAGCCCCCGCGCGCGCAGTGCGTCGACCAGGGCCTCCACCACCGGCTCGGCCACGGGGCCCGGCGCTGCCGCGTTCCACGTCGGCCGCCGCCCCTTGCGGGTGTCCGCGTACAGCGTGAACTGGCTGACCACCAGCACCGGCGCCGCGACCTCGACCGCCGACCGCTCGTCGCGCAGGATCCGCAGCTCGGCGACCTTGCGCGCGATCAGGTCGACCTGGGCCGGCCCGTCCCCCGGGGTCACGCCTGCCAGCACCACCAGGCCCGGCTCGTCGATCGCCGCGACCACCTCACCTGCGACCGTCACGTGTGCGCGGGTGACCCGCTGCACCACCGCCCGCACGCGTCACCAGCCCCCGCGGGACGGCCCGCCGCGCGGACCACGCCCGGAGTACGGCTTCACCGCCGGCCGCACGTCCACCAGGTACACCACCGCGGCCACGGCGCCGAGCAGCGCCAGGAACTGGAAGAAGTTGCTGTTCACGAACCCGAGGGGCAGCGCGAGGAAGGCGACCACCACGGCCGCCGTGAGGATCCCCGCCCAGAAGGTGCGGGTGCGCTTGTCCGCCGCGGGGAAGGCACGCGCCGGCCGGGTCAGGCAGTCGACCAGCGCCCAGATGGCGAGTCCGAGGATCGCCGCGAAGAACACGAGGAACAGACCCAGCTGCACGGTGCCGACGGCATTCACGGGCAGAGCCTACGGTGCCGCCCGGCGCGGACGCGGGCGCCGGCCCGGGCGGCTACAGCTCCGGCAGGGCCGCGCGGGCGGCCCCGGGATCGGCGCCGGCAGCCTCGAGCAGGTCGACGACGAGGGACCGGGCGAGCAGCACGAGGCTCTGCGCCTGCCAGTCGTCGGCCGCCATGGCGTACGGGTCGAGCCGTCCCGCCACGTGGAGCAGACCCGCACGGGCCCGCGCCGGGTCCCGGCCGCTGCCGTAGGCCTCGGCGAGCGAGTCGGCGGCGTCCGCGACCTCCTCGAACAGCTCGGCCGCCCGCTGCGTCTGCTGGCCGTCCTCCACGGCCGTCACCGC
>DAIDJQ010000217.1 GCA_027451305.1 Cellulomonas sp. | reverse complement strand
CAAGCTGCGCGCCGACCTCGCCGACCGCCGTGAGGAGCTCGCGTCGCTGACCGCCCGGTGGGAGAAGGAGAAGGCCGGCCACAACCGGGTCGGGGACCTGCGCGCCCGCCTGGACCAGCTGCGTGCCGACTCCGAGCGCGCCCAGCGCGAGGGTGACCTGGCGACGGCCGGCCGCCTGATGTACGGCGAGATCCCGGCCGTGGAGAAGGAGATCGTGGCTGCCGAGTCCGCCGGGGAGGGTGCCGACGCGGACCTCGCCGGGACCACCCCGATGATCGCGGAGAAGGTCGGTCCCGACGAGGTCGCCGAGGTGGTCGCCGCCTGGACGGGCATCCCCGCCGGCCGGCTGCTGGAGGGCGAGACCGCCAAGCTGCTGCGGATGGAGGACGTCCTCGGTGAGCGCCTGATAGGGCAGAAGCGCGCCGTCGGCATCGTCTCCGACGCCGTCCGTCGTGCCCGCGCCGGCATCTCCGACCCGGACCGGCCCACCGGCTCCTTCCTGTTCCTCGGCCCCACGGGCGTCGGCAAGACGGAGCTGGCCAAGGCGCTCGCGGACTTCCTGTTCGACGACGAGCGCGCCATGGTCCGCATCGACATGAGCGAGTACTCCGAGAAGCACTCGGTCGCCCGCCTGGTCGGGGCGCCCCCCGGCTACGTCGGCTACGAGGAGGGCGGTCAGCTGACCGAGGCGGTGCGGCGCCGTCCCTACGCCGTGGTGCTGCTCGACGAGGTGGAGAAGGCCCACCCCGAGGTGTTCGACATCCTCCTGCAGGTGCTCGACGACGGCCGCCTGACCGACGGTCAGGGCCGGACCGTCGACTTCCGCAACGTGATCCTGGTGCTGACCTCGAACCTGGGCTCCCAGTTCCTGGCCGACCCGACCCTCTCGGACACCGCCCGCCGCGAGGCCGTGATGACGGCCGTGCGGACGGCGTTCAAGCCGGAGTTCCTGAACCGTCTCGACGACATCGTGCTGTTCGACGCGCTCACGCTCGAGGAGATCGGCGAGATCGTCGAGCTGCAGGTGGCCAACCTGGCCCGTCGGCTCTCGGACCGTCGGCTGCTGCTCGAGGTGACGCCGGCGGCCCGGGAGTGGCTGGCGCTGGAGGGCTACGACCCGGCGTACGGCGCCCGGCCGCTGCGCCGCCTGGTGCAGCGCGAGATCGGCGACCGGCTCGCCCGTTCGCTGCTGGCGGGGCAGGTGCACGACGGCGACACCGTGGTGGTGGACCGCGGGGCCGAGGGGCTGGCGGTCACCACCGGGTCCCCCGGCGTCGTCGACTGACCGCCGGCGGGGTACCGTCACCGCGTGACCGACGCCGTCCAGCCCGCCCCGGTGAAGTTCTCGGACCCGGCCCTGCTCGCCGAGCTCGAGGCCCAGGAGGAGCGGCTGGTGCTGCCGCACCTGACGTACGACGACGCCGGGCGGCTCGGCACCGTCGTCGCGGCTCTCGCCGAGCAGCGGCAGCTGCCGGTGGTGGTGCGCGTCGAGGTGGACACCCCCGACGGGCCGCACACCGTGTTCCAGCGCGCGTTCCCCGGCTCGTCGACCACCAACGACTGGTGGATCGGCGCCAAGGCGAAGGTGGTGCGGCACTACGGCCACTCGTCGTTCGCCGTCGGCACCCGGTACCGGGTCGAGGGCGGCACGTTCGAGGAGGCGTCCGGGCTCGACGACACCTACAAGGCCCACGGCGGCTGCTTCCCGCTGCGGGTGGACGGGCAGCTGGTCGGCGTCGTCGCGGTGTCCGGCCTGCCGCAGCAGGACGACCACGCGCTCGTCGTCGAGGGGCTGACCGCCTACCTCGCCGGCTGAGCCTCGCGCACCTCGTCCAGGTCCGCACGGTCGCCGACGCCGGCTCAGAGAGCCGAGCTCTGGGCGCCGAAGCCCTGGGTGGCCGAGCCGCGGACTCCCGAGCCGCTGACCCACATGCAGTAGGCGGACGTCTGGCCGGCATCCCACTGGTCGGGGTGCGGGGCGTAGACCGCCGACCAGTCGTCGTTGCCGAGCAGCGACGAGTTGGCGGCCAGCACGTCCTCCCGGCAGGTCGACTCCGCGGACCTGACCCCTCGGCCACGGTTCCCGGTGTCGTCCGCGGGGCGCTCGGCGAGCTGGTACACCTGCACCACCTCCATGTCGTGCAGCGCGGTGCAGCTCACCGGGACGGCGTCGTCGAGCGACCACGACGTGGGGTCACCCTGCAGGCACTCGCCCGGCGTCAGGCCCTGCACCAGCCGGTACTCCGGCAGCGCGACGCCCGATGCGCCCGACGTGCCGGACGAGGTGCCGGAGCCCGAGAAGCTGCCGGAACGCGCCGCGAGCACCAGCGACAGCACGATGCCGCCGATGACGACCACGGTTCCGAACGCGCCGACGGCGATCGCACCGACGGCCAGGCCGCGGCCGCCGAGCTGCCGTCTGCGGGTACGCACCAGCGCGGCGATGCCGAGGCCGAGACCCACCGGGAACGTCACGATCAGCAGGAACCCGCTGATGGCGACGACGAGCGCGGCGATCGCCATCGAGTCGGTGCGCGGGGGGTCCCAGCCCGCCGGTGGCGCGAACGCCGGACCGCCGGCCGGCGGGTACCCGTACCCGGGCGCGCCGTACGTCGGCACCTGGCCGTACCCGGGCTGGCCGTAGGTGGGGAGCTGGCCGTCTCCTGGTCGGCCGTAGGTGGGGACCGATCCGTACGGCAGCGGCTGCGTGCAGGCCGGCGCCTGGCGGTACGCGCCCTGCACGGGCAGCGGATCCTGTCCGAGCTCAGGCCCTGCGGCCGGCGGCGGCGCCGGCGCCGCGAACGGGTTGTGCTGCTGCGCAGGCTCGCCAGCGGTGCCCGGGTCCTGGCTCATGGGCCGCAACGTAGCGCAGCGCTCCCGCGCGGGTGCCCGCTTCGGCAGGCGATCTGCGGGTGGACCGTGGTCCGGTCAGGGGTGCCTCGGCCCGCCGCTCAGTCCGCGATGGTGAGCACCACCGGCACGTGGTCGGACGGCGCCTTCCCTTTGCGCTCGTTCCGCTCGATCGTCACCTCGGTCACGGCAGCGGCCAAGGCCGGCGAGGCGTAGGTGAGGTCGATCCGCATCCCCTCGTTCCGGGGGAAGCGCAGCTGCTGGTAGTCCCAGTACGTGTACGTGTGCTCGGCCGGGACGTGCTGCCGCGACACCTCGGTGTACCCGGCGACGGCGATCGCCTCGAACGCGTCCCGCTCGGCAGGGGTGACATGGGTGCGCCCGGCGAAGAACCCGATGTCCCACACGTCGGTGTCCAGCGGGGCGATGTTCCAGTCGCCCACGAGGGCGATCCGCGCCGCGGGGTCGGACGTCAACCACCCGTCGGCGACGTCCCGCAGGCGGGCGAGCCACTCCAGCTTGTAGGTGTAGTGCGGGTCGCCCACCTCGCGGCCGTTGGGCACGTACAGGCTCCACACCCGGACGCCGCCGCAGGTGGCGCCGAGCGCGCGAGCCTCCGCGACCGCCGGGTCGCCCCACGTCGGCTGCCCGGCGAACCCCTGCTCGACGTCCGTGACGCCGACCTTGGAGGCGATCGCGACACCGTTCCACTGGCTGAACCCGCTGGTCACCACCTCGTAGCCGAGTGCCTCGAACCCCTCGCGGGGGAACGCGTCGTCCTTGACCTTGGTCTCCTGCATCGCCAGCACCTCGACGCCGGTGCGGTCGAGGTAGGTGAGCACGCGGTCCACGCGGGCGCGGATCGAGTTGACGTTCCAGGTGGCCAGCCGCATGGACCGCACGCTACCGGGGGCCGGTGACAGCGGGTCAGCGCGAGGCTGCGTCGAGCGCTGCGACCTCGTCGGGCGCCAGCTGCAGCGAGGTCGACGCCAGCAGGTCCGGCAGCTGCTCGAGCGTGCGGGCGCTGGCGATCGGCGCGACGACGGTCGGCCGCGTGCGCAGCCAGGCCAGCGCGACGGTGGCGTCGGAGACGGCGTGGGCGGCCGCGACCTCGTCGAGCACGGCCAGGACCGCCGTGCCGCGGGCGTCGAGGTAGTGCGCGGCACGGCCGGCGCGCGGCCCTTCGGGGGAGCCCTCCGCCCGGTACTTGCCGGTGAGGAAGCCCGACGCGAGCGCGTAGTAGGGGAACACACCCAGGTGGTACGTCTCGGCCCGGGACCGCAGCCCGTCCTCGAACGCGCGCTCGACGAGGTTGTACTCCGGCTGCAGCGCGACCGGCCGGTGCAGGTTCTCGCGGTCGGTGACGGCGAGCCACTCGTCGATGCGGTCCGGCGTGTAGTTGGAGATGCCGAGGTGGCGCACCAACCCCTCGTCGACCAGCGCCGACAGTGCACCGAGCGAGTCCGCCAGCGGCACCGACGGGTCGTCGAAGTGCGCGTAGTACAGGTCGATGTGGTCGGTGCCGAGCCGCCGCAGCGAGGCGTGCGCCGCCGCGCGGACGGTCTCCGGCGCGAGGCCGAGGAACTGCGGGTGCCGTGAGACCTTCGTCGCGACCACCACGTCGTCCCGTCGGCCGCGACGGGCGAGCCAGCGGCCGATGATCGTCTCGCTCTCGCCGCCCTCGTGGCCGGGCACCCAGTGGGAGTAGCCGTCGGCCGTGTCGACCATCGACCCGCCGGCCTCGACGAAGGCGTCCAGCACCCCCATGCTGGTCGTCTCGTCGGCGGTCCAGCCGAACACGTTGCCGCCCAGCGCCAGCGGCAGCACCTTCAGGTCCGAGTCACCCACCTGCACAGTCGTCACGTCGCGCATCGTAGGCACGGCCGCCGACACCGCCGCACCACCGGTCGGCCCCGGACATGGCCGAGGGCCGCGGCGACGGTTCTGGACGTCCGTCGTCGCGGCCCCCGGGAGAGCGGCGTGCTCAGCGCACGTCGTCGTCCACCCAGTCGAAGGACTTGGTGACGGCCTTCTTCCACAGCCGGTACTGCCGGTCGCGCTCGCCGCCGTCCATCGACGGCTCCCAGCGCTTGTCCTCGGCCCAGTTGTCGATGACGTCCTGCTCGCCGTTCCAGAACCCGACGGCGATGCCGGCCGCGTAGGCCGCGCCGAGCGCCGTGGTCTCGGCCACCTTCGGCCGGATCACGGGCACACCGAGGATGTCGGCCTGGAACTGCATGAGGGCCTCGTTGGCCACCATGCCGCCGTCGACCTTCAGCTCGGTCAGGTCCACGCCCGAGTCGGCGTTCATCGCGTCCAGCACCTCGCGGGTCTGGAAGGCCGTGGCCTCCAGGGCGGCCCGTGCGATGTGGCCCTTGTTGACGTACCGGGTCAGGCCGACGAGGACGCCGCGGGCGTCGCCGCGCCAGTACGGCGCGAACAGGCCCGAGAACGCCGGGACGAAGTACGCCCCGCCGTTGTCCTCGACCGTCTCGGCCAGCTGCTCGACCTCGGGCGCGCTGGAGATGAACCCCAGGTTGTCCCGCAGCCACTGGATCAGCGAGCCGGTGACGGCGATCGATCCCTCGAGGGCGTACACCGTGTCCTGCTCACCGATCTTGTAGCAGACCGTCGTCAGCAGGCCGTTCTTGGACGGGATGGGCGACGTGCCGGTGTTCAGCAGCATGAAGTTGCCGGTGCCGTACGTGTTCTTCGCGTTGCCGACCTCGAAGCAGGCCTGGCCGAACGTCGCCGCCTGCTGGTCGCCGAGGATGCCCGCGATCGGCACTCCCGGGACCAGGCCGCCCTTGCGCCCGTGGCCGTAGACCTCGGACGACGAGCGGATCTGCGGCAGCATCGACAGCGGGATGCCCATCTCGCCGGCGATCTCCTCGTTCCACGTCAACGTGTCGAGGTTCATCAGCATGGTGCGCGAGGCGTTGGTCGGGTCGGTGACGTGGATGCCGCCGTCGACCCCACCGGTCATGTTCCACAGCACCCAGGAGTCGGTGTTGCCGAACGCCAGCTTGCCGGCCTCCGCCTTCTCGCGGGCGCCCTCGACGTTGTCGAGGATCCAGCGGATCTTCGGGCCCGAGAAGTAGGTGGCCAGCGGGAGCCCGACGCGGGCCTTGTAGCGGTCGGCGCCGCCGCCGAGAGCGCCGAGGTCGTCGGCGATCTTCTGCGTGCGGGTGTCCTGCCAGACGATCGCGTTGTAGACCGGCTCGCCGGTCTCGCGGTCCCAGACCACGGACGTCTCGCGCTGGTTGGTGATGCCCACCGCGGCCAGGTCGTCGTAGTTCAGGCTCGCCTTGCCGAGGGCCTGGCCGACCACCTCACGTGTGTTGTCCCAGATCTCCTTCGGGTTGTGCTCCACCCAGCCGGGCTTCGGGAAGATCTGCTCGTGCTCCTTCTGGCCGACCGAGACCACCGTTCCCGCGTGGTCGAAGATCATCGCGCGGGTGCTGGTGGTGCCCTGGTCGATCGCCATCACGTACTTGTCAGCCATGGTGCCTCCTCGTCGAGGGTCGTTCAGGAACTGCGTGGATGTGCGTGGGGTGTCAGCCGACGAACCAGTGACCCGTGAGGCCGGCGAGGACGCCGCCCACGATCGGGCCGAGAACCGGGACCCAGGAGTACGCCCAGTCGCTGCTGCCCTTGCCGCGGATCGGCAGGACGAAGTGCGCGATGCGCGGGCCGAGGTCACGGGCAGGGTTGATGGCGTACCCGGTGGGGCCGCCGAGGCTGAGGCCGATGCCGAGCACGATGAGCGACACCGCGAGCGGGCCGATCTGTGCCGGGGTCTTGCCGGAGACGAGGACCCAGAACACCAGGACGAACGTGCCGAGGACCTCGGTGACGAAGTTCCAGAAGTAGGAGCGGATCGCCGGGCCGGTGGAGAACACGCCGAGCTTGGTGGCCGGGTCGGCGTCCTCGTCGAAGTGCTTCTTGTAGGCGAGGAACGCGAGCACGGCGCCGAGGAAGGCACCGATGAGCTCGGCGAGGATGTAGAGCAGGGCGTTGGTGGCGTTGACGGCGATGCCGGCCGTGAAGGTCTTGGCGCCGGACGCCCAGACACCCAGCACGACGGCGGGGTTGAGGTAGCCCCCGGACTTGAAGGCGACGTACACGCCCGCCATGACGGCGACGCACCATCCGAAGGTGATGACGATCCAGCCGCTGTTGAATCCCTTGTTCCTGGGCAAGATCACGTTGGCAACCACGCCGGCACCGAGGAGGATCAGCATTCCGGTGCCCAGCACCTCCGAGATGAAGGCTTGCCCGATCGTGTAGTTCACGTGGACCTCTTTCGTCGACGTCGTTGTCACATCGCCCGCGACGGGGTCGCGGGGGTCTGGGGAGGTCGGGCGGATCAGGCCTGACCGGTGGTGTCGTCAGCCGATGCGGCGCCGAGGGAGCCGCTGCCGGTGCCGGGGGTCTGGACACCCTCGAGAGGCTGCATCGGCGAGAGGTCCGGCACCTGCAGGCGGACGTGCTCCGCCGAGGCGTCGTCGGGCTGCTCGGCTGCGTCGTGCTCCGCCTTCGCCCGCGCCTTGTACGCCTCGATCTCCTTCTCGCGCGTCGCCGCGTCCCACCCGAGCTCGGCCGCCAGCAGGTCGCCGATCTGGTCGAGCGCGCCCACGCCCTTGTCGGCCTGCTCGTAGTTGAGGCGGGTGCGGTGCATCATCACGTCGTCCAGGTGCAGGGCTCCCTCGTGGGTGGCCGCGTAGACGATCTCGGCGCCGATGTACGCCGGGGCGCCGTGCAGCGGCTGCGCCAGGTCGGGCCGGGCGTCCACGAGGTCGACCAGCTCGCCCAGCAGGGACCCGTAGCGGTGCAGCAGGTGGTCCATCCGGTGCTGCTCCCAGCCGTAGCGCTGCCCGATCGCCCGCGCCTGCCGCTGGAACACCTGCAGGCCCTCGGCGCCCACCAGCGGCACCTCGTGCGTGATCGAGGGCAGGCTCGTCGAGCGTGAGCCGATCGCGAAGTCGACGGCGTCCTTGGCCATCACGCGGTAGGTGGTCAGCTTGCCGCCGGCGATCACGGTCAGGCCCGGCGTGGGAGAGGCGACGGTGTGCTCGCGCGACACCTTGGCGGACGAGGTGCCCTCCTTGGTGCCGGGCTGCAGCAGCGGCCGCAGGCCGGCCCACACGCCGATCACGTCATCGCGGGTCAGCGGCCGGGCGAGCACCGTGTTGGCGTGCTCGATCACGTAGTCGATGTCGGCGCTCGTGGCCACCGGGTGGGTCAGCTCCTGGTGCCACGGGGTGTCGGTGGTGCCGATCACCCAGTACCGGGACCACGGGATGATGAACAGCACCGACTTCTCGGTCTGCAGGATCAGGCCGGTGTCGCCCTGGATCCGGGCGCGCGGCACGACGATGTGGATGCCCTTGCTGGCCAGCACCCGCAGGCCGCCGCCGCTGCGGGCCAGGGCCTCGGTCTTCTCGGTCCAGACGCCGGTGGCGTTGATGACGGCGCGGGCCCGCACGTCGAACCGCTCGCCGGTCTCCAGGTCCTCCAGCAGTGCGCCGCTCACGGCGCCGCCGGTGGTGGTGTGCAGGTCGAGCACCTGCGTGCGCGAGGCGGCGTGCGCCCCGTAGGACACGGCGGTGCGGGTGAGCGTCTCCACCAGGCGGGCGTCGTCGACGCTGGCGTCCCAGTACCGGATGGCGCCGATCGCGGCGTCGTGCCGCAGGTCCGGGAACATCCGCTCCATGCCCTTGCGGGTCAGGTGGCGGTGGATCGGCATGGCGCGGCGGGTGCCGGAGGCGGTGGCGAGGGTGTCGTACAGCGCGACGCCGGCGCCGACGTAGGCGCGCTCCCAGACACGGTTCTCGAGCGGGTACAGGAAACTGACGGGCTTGACCAGGTGCGGGGCGAGCTTGGAGATGAGCAGGTCGCGCTCGGTCAGCGCCTCGTGCACGAGGTGGAAGTCGAGCATCTGCAGGTAGCGCAGGCCGCCGTGCACCAGCTTCGACGAGCGGCTCGACGTGCCGCTCGCCCAGTCCTGCGCCTCGACCACGGCGGTGTCCAGCCCGCGGGTGACCGCGTCCAGCGCGATGCCTGCCCCGGTCACGCCGCCGCCGATCACCAGGATGTCGAGCTCCGCATCCCTCTCCGTGGAGCGCCGCAACCGCTCGAGGGCGTCTGTGCGGGCCTGGACGGTGAGCGGGGCGGTCCTCATGCGGCTGGCTCCTCGGTGCGATCGGCGAACGCCCGGGCTCCGCGACGACCATGTCGCCGCCGCTCGGGCCGCGGGCCCGGGACGAACGGCCCGGATTGGCCCTATCCTCGGCAGCGGCGGAACGTACGCGCAACAGCAGTGCACAAACGTGCACGCAGGGGCGAGGAGGCACCTGTGTACGTGGAGCGGGAGCAGGACGTGCTCCGGGCGGCGTCGATGTACTACCTGCAGGACATGAAGATGGAGGTCATCGCCCGGCACCTGGGTACCTCACGGTCCACCGTGTCCCGGTTGATCAAGCGGGCGCGGCAGTCCGGACTGGTCGAGATCACGCTGCGGCCCGCGAGCACGCGTGCACCCGGTCTCGGCCGCTCGCTCAGCGCGGCGTTCGGCGTGGACGCGTACGTCGTCGCGGTGCCGGACTCGGCCGGGACGGTGGAGCGCCTCGAGCAGGTGGCCATGACCGCCGCCAAGCTGCTGACCTCGTGGTTCGACTCGGACATGGTGCTCGGGCTCGCGTGGGGCACCACGCTCGCGGCGGTCTCGCGGTACCTCACGCCGAAGGCCACCCGGGGCTCGGCGGTGGTGCAGCTGAACGGCGCCGCCAACATGCGCACCAGCGGTATCGAGTACGCCTCGGACCTGATCTCGTCGTTCGGGACCGCCTTCGGCGCAGCCGTGCACCACTTCTCGGTGCCGGCGTTCTTCGACTACCCGGACACCAAGGCGGCGATGTGGCGGGAGAGGTCGGTGCGCCGCGTGCTGGACATGCAGGCGAAGGTCGACATCGCGGTCTTCAGCGTCGGTGCGGTGGCCGGTGCCGTGCCCAGCCACGTCTACTCGGCGGGCTACCTGGACGAGGCCGACGAGAAAGCCCTGCACGACGAGGGCGTGGTCGGTGACGTGTGCACCGTGTTCCTGCGCGCCGACGGCTCCTGGCACGACGTCCCGCTGAACGCCCGTGCCACCGGTCCGACCCCCGACGAGCTCAAGCACATCCCGCGCCGCGTGTGCGTCGTGGCCGGCGACAACAAGGTCGCCCCGCTGCTCGCCGCGCTGCGGGCGGGGGTGGTGACGGACCTGGTGGTCGACGAGATCACGGCCAGCGGCCTGCTCGAGCACGTCGAGATCCCCCGCGTGGCACGGGCCCGGTCGCGTGCGTAGGCCCGCGCCGGGCGCCCGGTAGCGTGGCCCGGGTGAGCGAGGTCGTGGTGCGTGCCGCCCTGCCCGCCGACGTGCACGCCGTCCACGACCTGGTGGAGCCCTACGCCGCCGAGCGGATCCTGCTCCCCAAGGAGTGGGTCGGCTACTACGAGGCGGTCCAGGAGTTCCTGGTGGCCGTGGTGGACGACGAGGTGGTGGGCTGCGGCGCGCTGCACGTGATGTGGTCCGACCTTGCGGAGATCCGCACGCTGGCGGTGCGCCCCGACCGACGCCGGCACGGGGTGGGGCACGTGCTGCTGAGCGCGCTGGTGGATCGTGCCCGTGCCCTGGGCCTCGCGCGGGTGTTCTGCCTGACGTTCGAGGTGGACTTCTTCGCAGCCCACGGCTTCGAGGTGATCCAGGGCACCCCGGTGGACCCGGCCGTGTACGCCGAGCTGCTGCGCTCGCACGACGACGGCGTCGCCGAGTTCCTGGACCTGGCGCGGGTGAAGCCGAACACCCTGGGCAACACGCGGATGCTCCTGGAGCTGTAGCGGCGGCCGCGTCGCGCGGCTCTCGTCAGGAGGGCAGGCGGTAGGCGGCGGGCTGGTCGTCGCCGACCGCGGCCAGGGTCTCGACGAGGCCGTCGGCCACCAGACCGTCGACCGCGCGTGCCAGCTGCACCCGGTCCGGCCACAGGTCGTCGAGCGTCTCGGCGGGCACCGGTGCGATCGCCTCCCGGAGCAGCGCCATCACCCGCCCGCGCACCTGTCGGTCCGTGCCGGTCCACGGCTGGGTGCGGCGGCGGTGCGCGTGCTCGTCGTCCGGCCGGCCGTCGGCCACCCACCGGCAGTACCCGCGCACCGGGCACGCCTCGCAGCGGGGGGACCGTGCGGTGCAGACGAGGGCGCCGAGCTCCATCGTCGCGACCGCCCACCGGGCGGCCGTCGCCTCGTCGTCCGGCACGTACGCCGCAGCCCGGCGCCGCTCGGCCGCCGTCTGGGCCGGCGGCGGCAGCGCCGCGCCGCCCACGAGCCGTCCCAGCACCCGGCGCACGTTGGTGTCCAGCACCACCGACCGCCGGCCGAACCCGAAGGCCAGCACCGCGGCGGCGGTGTACTCGCCGACCCCGGGCAGGGCGCGCAGCAGCTCGGCGTCGTCGGGCACCTCGCCACCGTGCCGCTGCACGAGCGTGCACGCGCAGTCCAGCAGCCGCAGCGCCCGGCGCGGGTAGCCCAGACGGTCCCACGCGCGCAGCACGTCCGCCGGGGACGCGACGGCGAGCGCCGCCGGTGTGGGCCAGCGCGCCATCCAGGCCCGCCACGCCGGTTCGACGCGCACCACCGGCGTCTGCTGCAGCATCACCTCGCTGACGAGGACCCCCCAGGGCGTCCGGTCGGCCGCGCGCCACGGCAGCACGCGCGCGTGCGCGTCGAACCAGGCGAGCAACGGGTCGGTGGGCACGGGACA
>DAIDJQ010000216.1 GCA_027451305.1 Cellulomonas sp. | reverse complement strand
GGCCGGCCGTCCTCAGGATGCGGGCGGGCGGGTGCCGACGGACGGGTCGGTGCAGGTCACGGACACGAGCGGGACAGAGGTCCCGGTCGCTGGCGGCATCGCACGGTGGATGCGCGCGGCCGTCACGCCCCGGATGCTCGGGATGCTGGCCGTGCTGCTCGTCGCCGCTGCGGTGTGCGCACGGCTCGGCGTGTGGCAGCTGGACCGCGCGCAGGTGCGCGGGGCGGCCGCCGAGCAGCGCCTCCAGGCCGCGCTGACGACGGCTGCACCGGTGCCGTTGGACCAGGTGCTCGCTCCCCAGACGGCGTTCACCGGCGCGATGGTGGGGCGCAAGGTGCAGGTGTCGGGCACCTACGACGCCGCGCAGCAGCTGCTGGTGACGGGTCGGGTGGTGGACGGACGGCACGGCTCCCTGGTGCTGACCCCGCTGCGCGTCGGCACCGGGCAGGGCCAGGCGGTGCTGGCCGTGGTGCGCGGCTTCGTCCCGGACGGTGCGACGGCTCCTGTGCCGCCCTCCGGCCCGGTCTCGGTGGTCGGGTACCTGCAGGCCGGCGAGGCGCCGGGTGCCGGGGTGGTCGACGGGCGGACCGAGGCGATCAGCCCGGCCGAGCTGGTGGGTCTGTGGGGTGGTCCGACGTGGACGGGCTACCTGGTGCTGGCCTCGTCGGACCCGGTCCAGGGGCCCGAAGCGGTGCTGCTGCCCCCGCCCACCCGGCGCGGGACGGGGCTGAACGTGCAGAACCTCTCGTACGCCGCGCAGTGGTGGATCTTCGGCGGCTTCGCCCTGCTGCTGTGGTGGCGCATGGTGCGGGACGAGGCGCGCGGCAACCCGTTCGACGACGAGCGCGGTGGGTCGGTCGGGCCCGCAGGCCCGGCCGCAGGCAGCGACCCGGCCGGCGGCGGCGGACCGGCCGACGCCTGAGCCGACGAGCTCAGCCCCGCGGGGCGCTCCGACCAGGTACCCCGACGAGCAGCCGCCGGCGTCGCCCACGGCGCGGGGTGCTCCCGCAGCGCACCTATCCTGGTCCGGTGACGCAGCCCCCGGCCACCGCGCAGCGCCCGGTCCTCGTCGTCGACTTCGGCGCCCAGTACGCCCAGCTCATCGCACGTCGCGTCCGCGAGGCGCACGTCTACTCCGAGATCGTGCCGCACACGGCGTCGGTCGCGGCGATGCTGGCCAAGGACCCCGCGGCGATCATCCTGTCCGGCGGTCCCGCGAGCGTGTACGAGCCAGGTGCCCCGTCCGTCGACCCGGCGCTCTTCGCAGCCGGCGTGCCCGTGCTCGGCATCTGCTACGGGTTCCAGGCCATGGCGCACGCGCTCGGCGGGACGGTGGACGCGGGCGCGACCGGTGAGTACGGGCAGACGCAGGCGGTGGTCGCCGAGGACGGCGTGCTGCTGGACGGGTCGCCCGACGAGCAGCGGGTGTGGATGAGCCACGGCGTGGCCGTCCAGGCGCCCCCCGCCGGGTTCCGGGTGCTGGCGAGCACCGCCGCCGCTCCGGTCGCCGCCTTCGAGGACACCGAGCGTCGGCTGTTCGGGGTGCAGTGGCACCCCGAGGTGCACCACACGCCGCTCGGCCAGGCGACGCTGGAGAACTTCCTGTACCGCGGTGCCGGCCTGGCGCCGGACTGGAACCCGGGGAACGTGGTCGCCGACCAGGTCGCCGCGATCCGGGCCCAGGTGGGCGATGCGCGGGTGATCTGCGGGCTCTCCGGCGGCGTGGACTCCTCCGTGGCCGCGGCCCTGGTGCAGAAGGCGATCGGCGAGCAGCTGACCTGCGTGTTCGTGGACCACGGCCTGCTCCGCTCGGGTGAGGCCGAGCAGGTCGAGACCGACTTCGTCGCCGCCACGGGCGTGCGGCTGAAGGTCGTGGACGCGCGGGACCGGTTCCTCGCGGCTCTCGCCGGGGTGTCCGACCCGGAGACCAAGCGCAAGATCATCGGCCGCGAGTTCATCCGGGTCTTCGAGGACGCCGCCCGAGAGGTGGTCGAGGAGGCCGGCGCAGCCGGCGAGCCGGTGCGGTTGCTGGTCCAGGGCACCCTCTGCCCGGACGTCGTGGAGTCCGGCGGCGGCGAGGGCGCGGCGAACATCAAGAGCCACCACAACGTCGGGGGCCTTCCGGACGACCTGCAGTTCGAGCTCGTCGAGCCGCTGCGGACGTTGTTCAAGGACGAGGTGCGGGCTGTCGGCCTGGAGCTGGGCGTGCCGGAGGCCATCGTCTGGCGCCAGCCGTTCCCCGGCCCCGGCCTCGGCATCCGCATCGTCGGCGAGGTCACCGCCGAGCGGCTCGACCTGCTGCGCGCCGCGGACCTGATCGCGCGCGAGGAGCTCACCCGTGCCGGCCTGGACCGCGAGATCTGGCAGTGCCCCGTGGTGCTGCTGGCCGACGTGCGCTCGGTCGGTGTGCAGGGCGACGGACGCACGTACGGGCACCCGGTGGTGCTGCGGCCCGTGTCCAGCGAGGACGCGATGACGGCCGACTGGACCCGGCTGCCCTACGACGTCCTCGCCACGATCTCGACCCGGATCACCAACGAGGTCCGGGAGGTCAACCGGGTGGTGCTGGACGTCACCAGCAAGCCGCCGGGCACGATCGAGTGGGAGTGAGACGGTGACAGGTACGACGGGCGCGACCGGACCCAGCACCGACCCTGCTGCGGTTGACCCTCGGGTGCGCCGCGCGGCGGGGGCCCTGGGCCGGTACCGCGTGATGGCCTACGTCACCGGCTCGATGCTGCTGGTGCTGTGCCTGGAGATGGTGCTCAAGTACGGCTTCCACGTGTACGCCCTCGACTGGGTGCCGCGCACGCACGGCTTCGTCTACATCGTGTACCTGGCCACCGTCTTCGATCTGTGGTCCGTGATGCGGTGGCGCCTGGGCCGGTTCGCCACCATGGCGGCCGCGGGTGTGGTCCCGGTGATGTCGTTCGTCCTGGAGCGGCGGGTGCACGCGGACGGGCAGGAGCGTCTCGCGGCGCTCGGCCGCCGGTGAGCACCACCGGCCGCTCGGGACCTCGCGGTTAGCCTGGTAGGCGTGCGGATCGTCCACGTCTCCGACTGCTTCCCGCCTCGGACCGGCGGCATCGAGACGCAGGTCAACGACCTCGCTGCGTACCAGGTGGCCGCAGGACACGAGGTCCACGTCCTGACCGGGACCTTGGGTCCAGGTCAGGAACGGGGCGGTGCGGTGCAGGACGTCGGCGGGGTGAAGGTGCACCGGCTCGGTGCCCGGATGCCGTTCGAGCTGCCGGTGAACCCGCGCGGCCCGCACCTCGTCGCCGAGGCCTTGCGGATGGTCGCGCCCGACGTCGTGCACGTGCACGCCGGCGTCGTCTCACCGTTCGCGTTCGACGGCGCCAGGCTGGCGGTGGCGGCGGGGCTGCCGACGGCGATCACGTGGCACTGCATGCTCGACGGGATCGCCCCCGCGCTGCACCGCGCGGTGCAGGCGTCGCACTGGCGGACGGTGCCGGCTGCGCTGAGCGCGGTGAGCTCGGCGGCGGCGGAGCGGGTGTCCGCGGTGTTCGAGGGCCAGCGCGTCGATGTGCTGCCGAACGGGGTGGACCTCGACCGGTGGGCACCGCACGGGGACCCCGAGCGGGCCGACCGGCCCGGTGAGCGCGGGCCGCTGCGGCTGGTGGCGACCATGCGGCTGGCCCCCCGCAAACGTGCGGTTCCGCTGGTCAGGGCCGTGGCGGAGGCTGCCCGCCGGCTTCCTCCGGACCGGCTGCGGCTCACCGTTCTCGGCTCCGGCCCGGCCCGGGCGTCGGTCCAGGCGGCCGTCGCGGACAGCGGCCTGGAGCACCTCGTGGAGCTGCGCGGTCAGGTGCCGCGGGACGAGGTGCGTTCCACCTACCTCGAGGCGGACGTGTTCCTCGCCCCTGCGGAGCTCGAGGCCTTCGGCATCGCGGCGCTCGAGGCACGGGCCGCCGGGCTCGTCGTCGTGGCTCGCCGGGGGACCGGGATCGCGGAGTTCGTGGTCGACGGCGTCGACGGTCTGCTGGTGGACGACGACGACGAGATGGCGCTCGCGATCGTGCGGCTCGCCCGGGACGGCGCGCTGCTGGACCGCATCGCGGCCCACAACAGGGCGCAGCGACCGGACTTCGGGTGGCAGCGGGTGCTGGTCGCCGCGCAGGCCGAGTACGAGCGTGCTCGCTCGCTCGTACGCCTTCCCTGACGCCGCGGGACCCCCCGAGGGCCGCGCGTGCAGCGATGCGGTTGCCTCCGCGGCGAGTCAAGGGATGATATAGCGCCGCAAAGGGTGCTCTGACCTGCGACGCTGCATTCCGCGGGACCTGGGTCCCAGCAAAGCGTGTTCACCAGCGACGACGCTTCCTTTCGAGCACAGATGCTCATCGAGGGCCGGATCTCGCCGGGCCTCGACAGCAGCAGAGATCCACCAACGAATCGGGGAGCGCATGTCCACCACCCTCAGCGAGCGCACCGGGACCGCCAGGGTCCTGGCGCTCATCACCCTCATCTTCGGCGTCATCTTCGTCGTCGCGGGTGGCGTCACGTGGGGTGCTGTCGCCAGCAACCTCGCCGCCGAGAAGATCACCGTCTCGCCCGACGCCACCTTCGGCGGCCAGAACGTGAACTCGCCGTGGACCGCCTTCTCGCAGGCGATGATCATCCGCCACCACGAGCTCACGGCGAGCAACGACCGGACCTACGCCGAGCTCGGCGCCGACATCACCGCGAAGACGAACGCCCTCAAGGCCTCCGGCGAGACCGCCGACCAGATCGCCAAGGACGCGGACATCATCAAGCTGAACGGCCAGCGCACCACGGTCATGACCGGCTCGTTCCTGCGGGCCTCGCTGTTCACCTCGGTGATCGCCTTCGGCGTCGCGCTCTTCGCGATCGGCGTCGGCGCGGTGTTCGCCCTGATCGGCTGGACCCTGATGAAGGTGGCCGCTGTCCCCGCCGCCTCCGCATCGGCGGCCAAGGAGCCGGTCACCGTCTGACCAGCCTCCGAGCAGTCCGTCCTGACGAGAAGAGGGACGGTCGACCTCACGGTCGGCCGTCCCTCTTCTCGTTGCCACTTCTTGTTGCGGCCCGGCCGGGTCGGTCCGCCGTCTCCGGTCCCTCCGACCGGCCCGGCCCGTCCCGTCAGCCGCCGGTGCCCCGTCGCCCGGGGCGGCGGGCGCCCACCACCAGCGAGCCGACGAGCAGCGCCACCCCGGCCCCCGCGAGGAGCACGATCAGCGCCAGCCCGCCGTCGATGCGAGCGCCCCACGCGAACGAGATGATCCCGATCCCGACGACCGCGACCACCAGGCCCCACACCACGGTCCCGACCCGCAGCTCGGGGCCGGCAGGGGTCGGCGGCCGGGGCGCCGGCGGCTGCGCCGCGGTCGAGGGTGGCACCGGCACGGCGGGCACGGGCGTCGCCCGGACAGGCTCGGGAGCCGGTGACGGCGGTGCGTCGGTGGCGGTGGCGCCGGGCAGGTCCGTCGTCTCGGTCCGCACGTCGGACGTGCTCTGCTCGACCGTCCCGTCGTCCTCGCCCGGCTGGACCGGTTCGTCTGCCCTGACCCGGACCGGTTCGTCCGCCGTGACCCGGTCCTCAGCCGCGACCGCGTCGATCGCGCGGGTCGGGGTCTCGTCGTCCGCCGCGGGCAGCGGACGGGTGTCGTCGGTGCTCATGCCTGCTCCTCGATGATCGTCAGGTCGCCGGTGCCCATGCTGATCCGCAGGTGCAGCTGCGACGTACCGTTCTGCGCGGCGGCGTTGCTGAAGGTGCGCTGCGACAGCCCGACCCCGTTGGCCTGCTGGTCGCTGCCGTCGAGCCGCCACTGCACGGAGCCGGCGCCGAGGTCGACCGTGGCAGTGACGGCCGTGCCGGTGGGGACCACCACGGTGTAGCTGCCGACCGCGAGCCAGAGCGGCACCTCCAGCGTGCTGGAGCTCATCGGCACCGCGGTCAGGTCGATCCGGGTGTCGCCGACACCTGCCCGCACGCCGCGCGCGGCGGAGTCCCGGTCCGTCAACGTCACCGTCGACGAGCCGCTGACCTGCTGCGCCTGGGACAGGCCGGACGACGTCCAGTCGGTGCGCTCGGCCAGCGCTGCGGGTCCCGCGGCGACGAGCGCGAGGATGGCGACGGCGGTGAGCGCGCCGCTCCGGCGTCCGCGCAGCCCCGCACCGATGATCGCCAGGCCCGCGAGCACCGCGGTCACGCCGGCCGCCGTGGCGACGACGGGACCGGTGAATGCGCCGGCGCGGTGCGCGATCAGCAGACCTGCGAGCGTGAGCAGGCCGAGCGCCACCACGCTGCCGACCAGGGGGAGGCCGGCGCTGCGGCGCACCGGCGCCGGGTAGACGGGCGGCCGTGGTGCGGGACCGGGACCGGGG
>DAIDJQ010000215.1 GCA_027451305.1 Cellulomonas sp. | reverse complement strand
ACCAGCACCCGGTCCTCACGCGGCGGCCGCTCGGCCGCGGCGACCACACGCGTGCGCGCCCCCGCCTCACCGACCGACCCGGCGTCCAGGCCGAGGTCCTCGATGGTCCACGTCGTCACGGCCTTCTTCCGGGCGGCCATGATGCCCTTGAAGCCGGGGTACCGCGGCTCGTTGGCGCTGTCGGTGACGGAGACGACCGCCGGCATCCGCGCGCGGAGCGTCTCGGCCGCGTGGTCCAGCTCGCGACGCACGGTCACGGTCCCGGCGGTCTCGTCCACCATGACCTCGGTGGCCAGCGTGAGCGCCGGCAGGTCGAGCAGGTCGGCCAGCACGGTCGGCACCAGCGAGGTCAGGCCGTCGAGGGCCGCCATGCCCGTGAGCACCAGGTCGACCGGCTGCTGGTCCGAGAGCCTGCGCACCGCCGCCGCGAGCACCCGGGCGGTGGCCACCGCGTCGGAACCGGCGATCGCGTCGTCGATCACGTGGACCGCCTCGTCGGCGCCCATCTGCAGGCCGCGACGCACCGCGTCCACCGCGTCGTCGGGGCCGACGGTCAGCACCACGACCTCGCCGTCCTCAGCCTCCTCGACGAGGGTGAGGGCGGCCTCCACGGCGTTCTCGTCGAGCTCGTTCAGCGTCCCGTCACCGCCGTCGCGCACCATGCGCCCGTCCGGTCCCAGGGAGCGCTCGGACTGGATGTCCGGCACGTGCTTGACGGCGACGACGATCCTCACGCGCGGAACGTTACCTGCCGCGGTCCCCGGGGTCGCGGCCGGCCCACGGCTGCCGCCTCCTACCGCGAGCCGGACGTGCGCCGTTGGCGAGGCATGCGCGGCCACCTCCGCCGTGCGGTGACAATGGTCCGGTGAGCCTGCCGTCCCGACGCCCGCCTCGCCTCGGCGTGCACGTCGTCGACGACGGCATCGAGGTCGCCGTCCTGGCGCCGCACGCCGACCTCGTCGAGCTGTGCCTGCTCGACGACGGCTCGGAGCGACGCCTCGCACTGGACGGCCCCGCTCTGGGCGTCTTCAGCGCGCACGTCCCGGGCGTGGCACCGGGACAGCGGTACGGGTTCCGCGCCCACGGTCCGTGGGAGCCCTCCTACGGCCTGCGCTACAACCCCGCGAAGCTGCTCGTCGACCCCTACGCCCGCGGCCTGGTCGGCGCGCTGGGCTACGGCCCCGCCACGTACGGGCACGTCGTGGACGACACGCTCCACGGCGACCCCTACGGGCCGCCTGACGAGCGCGACTCGGCCGACCACGTGCCGCACGCCGTCGTCGTCGACACCCGCGCCCTGCCGGGCCCCGACCCGGCAGCGAACCGCCCGTGGCGCCCCTGGCGGGACACCGTCGTGTACGAGGCGCACGTCAAGGGCCTGACAGCGCTCGCCGCCCACCTGCCACCGGACCTGCGCGGCACCTACGCCGGTCTCGCGCACCCCTCCGTCACCGAGCACCTGCTCCGGCTCGGCGTCACCGCGATCGAGCTGCTTCCCATCCAGGCATACGCCTCGGAGCCGCACCTGGTGCAGCGCGGGCTGACCAACTACTGGGGCTACAACACGCTCGGCTTCTTCGCCCCCCATGCCGCCTACGCCACCGAGCAGGCGCGGCGCGCGGGCCCTGCAGCCGTGCTCTCCGAGGTGCGGTCGGCTGTGCACGCGCTGCACGAGGCCGGGCTCGAGGTGCTGCTCGACGTCGTCTACAACCACACCTGCGAAGGCGGTCTCGGCGGCCAGCACCTGTCCTGGCGGGGTCTGGACAACGCGGTCTACTACGCGCACGACGGGAACGTCCCCGCGGCCCTGCTGGACGTGACCGGCTGCGGGAACACCTTGGACTTCCGCCGGCCCGACGTGGTGGCGATGACGATGGACTCGCTGCGGTACTGGGCGGACGTGGTGGGGGTCGACGGCTTCCGGTTCGACCTGGCCGTCACGCTCGGCCGGGGGCCGCAGGGCTTCACCCCCGACCACCCGTTGCTCGTCGCGGCGTCGACCGACCCCACGCTGCACGCCCTCAAGCGCATCGCCGAGCCCTGGGACATCGGGCCCGGCGGCTGGCGCACGGGCCAGTTCCCGCCGCCGTTCGGGGAGTGGAACGACCGGTTCCGCAACGCGGTGCGCTCGTTCTGGCTCGCCGACCCGGGCCGCGCGGCGCACGGCCTGCCGGGTCACCGGGTGCGCGAGGTGGCCACCCGGCTGTCCGGCTCGGTCGACCTGTTCGGCAACGGCACGCCGCCGCTCGCGCGCACCCCGACCGCGTCGGTCAACTTCCTCACGGCGCACGACGGGTTCACGCTCGCCGACCTCGTCGCGTACGAGCACAAGCACAACGCCGCCAACGGCGAGCAGAACCGCGACGGCAGCGACGACAACCGCTCGTGGAACCACGGCGTCGAGGGGCCGGTACCGCCCGACTCGCCGGGCGCCGACGTGCTGCCGCTGCGCCGCCGCTCGATCCGGAACCTCATCGGCACCCTCGTGCTCGCCGCGGGGACGCCGATGATCACCGCCGGGGACGAGCTCGGCCGCACCCAGCACGGCAACAACAACGCCTACTGCCAGGACTCCGCGGTGTCGTGGGTGTCGTGGGAGCTGCCGCCCTGGCGGGGCAACCTGCTGCAGACCACCCGGCACCTGCTGGCGCTACGGCGAGCGCACCCGGCCCTGCGGGCGACGGCGTTCTACACGGGCGAGCCCGGCCCGGACGGGGTCGCCCCCGACCTCGCGTGGTTCGGTCCGGACGGCGAACCCTTCGACCACGACCGCTGGCACGACGCGTCGATCCGGACGTTCCAGATGGTCCGCACGACGACGGACGAGCCCGACTCGGTGCTGCTCGTGATCAACGGAGGCCTGGACCAGGTGCCCGTCCGCCTCGCGCAGGACCACGTGGCCCGCTGGCAGCTCGCGTGGGACTCGGTGTGGGAGCACCCCCGAGAGGAGCGGCTGACCGCCATCGCCGGCGGCCTGCACGCCGACATCGGCGAGACGGTGGTGCTCGAACCACTGAGCATGCGGGTCTACGTCCGCGCGTGACGGTGGCTCCCGGACCGGTCGGAGCAGGACACGCGTCCAGGCAGTGCTCCCACCAGATGCCCCCCGACCGTACGGGCGGATAGGTTCGGACCGTGCGACCCTCGTCGGCCTCCTCCCCCCGCCCGCAGCCCGAGGCTGCGGCCACGCGTCCGGCTCCCGTCGCGGCGGCGGTGCCTGACGACGCCGCTGCGCGTCACACGGCGTCCCGGTCCACGACGACCCTGCCGGCCGGCCGCTCCGGCACCCGGATCGGCCGCATCCCCGTCCTCGACGTCGCCCCGGTCGCCGAGGAGGGTCGTTACCCGGCGAAGGCCGTCGCAGGTGAGGCGGTTCCCGTCCAGGCCACCGTGTTCCGGGAGGGCCACGACGCGTTCGGTGCCACCACCGTCCTGATCCGGCCGGACGGCACCGTGCACCAGACGACGCGGATGACCGAGGTGCTCAAGGGCCTGGACCGGTACGAGGCGCGTGTGGTGCCGGACCACCCGGGCCTGTGGACGTTCCGCGTCGAGGGGTGGTCGGACCCCTTCGGCACCTGGGCGCACGATGCCGGCATCAAGGTGCCGGCCGGCATCGACACCGAGCTCATGCTGGCCGAGGGCGCCAGGGTGCTGGCTCGCGCCGCCGACCGCACCGGCTCCGAGGCGATGCCGGCGGACGACGCGGCGCTCCTGCACGACGCGCTGGCCCTGCTGCGGGATCGCGAGCGCCCGGCCGACGAGCGACTCGCCGCGGCCACGTCCGACGACGTCCTCGCCGCGCTCGCCCGTACCCCGCTGCGCGACCTGGTGTCGTCGTCGGACGCCTACCCGCTGGTGGTGCACCGTCCGCTTGCCCTCGCCGGCGCGTGGTACGAGCTGTTCCCGCGCTCGCACGGCGCCCACGTCGACCCGGACACCGGCCGGTGGGTCTCCGGGACGCTGCGGACCGCCGCGGAGGAGCTGCCGCGCATCGCCTCGATGGGGTTCGACGTCGTGTACCTCACCCCGATCCACCCGATCGGGACCACCTTCCGCAAGGGACGCAACAACACGTTGGTGGCCGAGCCGGGCGACCCCGGGTCGCCGTACGCCATCGGCTCACCGGACGGCGGTCACGACGCGATCGAGCCGAGCCTCGGCACGTTCGACGACTTCGACGCGTTCGTCGACACGGCTCGTGGGCTCGGCCTCGAGGTCGCCCTCGACCTCGCGCTGCAGTGCTCGCCGGACCACCCGTGGGTGCGCGAGCACCCGCAGTGGTTCACCACGAGGGCCGACGGCACGATCGCCTACGCGGAGAACCCGCCGAAGAAGTACCAGGACATCTACCCCCTCAACTTCGACAACGACCCCGAGGGCATCTACGCCGAGATCCGCCGCGTGGTGGAGCTGTGGATCGACCACGGCGTCAGGGCGTTCCGCGTGGACAACCCGCACACCAAGCCGCTGCCGTTCTGGGAGCGGCTGCTGGCCGACGTCGCACGTCAGCACCCCGACGTCCTCTTCCTCGCGGAGGCCTTCACGCGGCCGGCCATGATGCTGGCGCTCGCGAAGGTCGGCTTCCACCAGTCGTACACGTACTTCACCTGGCGCAACACCAAGGAGGAGCTGGAGGAGTACCTGGCGACGGTCGCCGGACCGGACGGCGCCTGGATGCGACCCAGCTTCTGGCCGACCACGCACGACATCCTCCCGCCGTACCTGCAGGCCACCGGACTGGGTGGGTTCGCCGTGCGCGCCGTCCTCGCCGCCACGGGCTCGCCCACGTGGGGCGTCTACTCGGGCTACGAGCTGGTGGAGCACGTGCCGCGCCCCGGAGTCGAGGAGCAGGTCGACAACGAGAAGTACGAGTTCCGTCCCCGCGACTGGTCCGTGGCGGACCGCTACGGCATCTCGCTGCTGATCGGTCGGCTGAACGCGATCCGCCGCGCCCACCCGGCGCTCCAGCAGCTGCGCGACCTGCGGGTGCACCCGACCACCGACGACGCGCTCGTGTGCTTCTCGCGGCACGTCGCGGCGGAGGACTCTCCGACCGGGGTGGCAGACACGGTGGTCGTCGTCGTGAACCTCGACCCCTTCCAGCCGCGCGAGGGCATGGTGCTGCTCGACCTGGCGGCGCTCGGCCTGCCCCCGCTCGGCCCGGTCACGGCCCACGACCTGCTGACCGACACCACCTTCCGGTGGGGTCCGGAGGCCTTCGTACGCCTCGACCCCACCATCAGCTGCGCCCACGTGGTGCACCTGGACGCGTCGTGAACGAGCCCGCCCCCACCACCGCGGCCCTCGCCCTGCACGGGTTGCCCGCGCGCCGCCAGCCACAGGTCCCTGCCGGGGACCAACCGGGGCTGCCGCCGGAGAACCCCCAGTGGTACCGGACCGCGGTCTTCTACGAGGTGATGCTGCGCTGCTTCTCCGACTCCCGTGGAGAGGGCTCGGGCGACATCCGCGGGCTGATCGAGCGGCTCGACTACCTGCAGTGGCTCGGCATCGACTGCCTCTGGCTGCCGCCCTTCTACCCGTCCCCGCTGCGCGACGGTGGCTACGACGTGGCCGACTACACCGCCGTCGCGGGCCAGTACGGCACCATCGCGGACTTCACCGAGCTGGTGCAGCAGACCCACGCGCGGGGCATGCGGATCGTCGTCGACCTGGTGATGAACCACACCAGCGACCAGCACCCCTGGTTCCAGGCGTCGCGCGCCGACCCCGACGGTCCGTACGGCGACTTCTACGTCTGGCGGGACGACAACGCGGGGTACCCCGACGCCCGCATCATCTTCGTCGACACCGAGACCTCCAACTGGACGTTCGACCCGGTGCGCCGGCAGTACTTCTGGCACCGCTTCTTCAGCCACCAGCCGGACCTCAACTTCGAGAACCCGCGCGTGGCCGAGGCGATGCTCGACGTCGGCCGGTTCTGGCTCGGTCTGGGGGTCGACGGCTTCCGGCTGGACGCGGTCCCGTACCTGTTCGAGGCCGAGGGCACCAACTGCGAGAACCTGCCGGCCACCCACGCGTTCCTGCGGCGGGTGCGGCGCATGCTCGACGAGGAGTTCCCCGGCCGGATCATGCTGGCCGAGGCGAACCAGTGGCCCGAGGACGTCGTGGACTACTTCGGCACGCCCGAGGAGCCGGAGTGCCACATGTGCTTCCACTTCCCGGTGATGCCGCGCATCTTCTACGCGCTGCGCGACCAGCGCGCCACGCCGATCGTCGACATCCTCGCAGACACGCCACCCATCCCGGCCGGCGCGCAGTGGAGCACCTTCCTGCGCAACCACGACGAGCTGACCCTCGAGATGGTCTCCACCGAGGAGCGCGCCTCGATGTACGGCTGGTACGCCGCCGACTCGCGGATGCGAGCCAACGTCGGCATCCGCCGTCGGCTCGCACCGCTGCTCGACAACTCCCGCAAGGAGATCGAGCTGGCGCACGCACTCCTGCTGTCCCTGCCGGGCAGCCCGTGCCTGTACTACGGCGACGAGATCGGAATGGGGGACAACATCTGGCTCGCCGACCGCGACTCCGTCCGCACGCCGATGCAGTGGACGCCGGACCGCAACGCGGGCTTCTCCACCGTCGACCCCGGCAAGCTGTACCTCCCGCTCGTGCAGTCCCTGGTGCACCACTACGCCCACGTGAACGTCGAGGCCCAGCTCGCCCAGCCCACCTCGCTGCTGCACTGGATCAAGGGCATGCTCGCCGTGCGTCGCCGCTTCCCGGCGCTCGGTCTCGGGGACTTCACCGTCGTGCCGTCGGACAACGACTCCGTCCTGGCCTTCCTGCGGCGCACCCCGACCCAGACCGTCCTCGTCGTCGCGAACCTCGCCTCCACCGCTCGGGCTGCCCGCGTCGCGATCCCGGGCGCCGCCGGATCCACGCTGCGAGACGTGTTCGGCGGCGCGCCCTTCCCCGCCATCGGTGCCGACGACGCCTGCACGTTCACGCTCGGCTCCCGTGACTTCTACTGGCTGGAGGTCGTCACCCCATGACGCTGACGGCCGTCCCGGGCTCTGCGGACCTCCCGCTCGAGCCGCTCACCGACCTGCTGCGCGCCTGGCTCCCCACGCGCCGCTGGTTCCCGGCCAAGGGCGTCGCCGCGCAGGTCGAGGTGGTGGCCGTCCTCCCGCTCGACGACCCGTCCGTCCGCATCCCGCTCGTGCGGGTGAGAGCAGGTTCCGTCGACGCCCTGCTGCAGGTACCCGTGGTCCTCGGCCCGGTCACCGTCGTGCCTCAGGACTCGGACGCCGACGTCATCGGCCGTCTCGACGACCGCGTGCTCCGTGACGCCGTCGGGCACCCCGCCTTCCTGCGCGCCTGGCTGGCCGCCGCCGACGGCCCCCAGGGGCATGCGCCCGCCGATCTCGACCCGGACACGGCCCGGGTGATCACCGGGGAGCAGTCGAACACCTCCGTGGTGCTGCGCCGGGCGCACGCGGACCCGCACCAGCCCCCGGTGGCGATCCTCAAGGTCTTTCGCGCGCTGGCGGCCGGACCGAACCCTGACGTCGACGTCCCGCGCCGCCTCGTGGAGGTCGGCTGGGACGGCGTGCCGGCACCGTTGGGCTGGCTCGTCGGCCGCTGGCCGGACGGTGGCGGCGACCTCGCCGACGGCTATCTCGGCGCGCTGTCGGCATTCGTCCCTGCGGCCCGTGACGGCTTCGAGCTGGCGTGCGAGCTGGCCGGCGCGGGGACGTCGTTCGACGAGGAGGCCGGACAGCTCGGTGCCGTCGTCGCCGGCATGCACGCGGCCCTGGTGCGCGGGTTCGGCACCGAGCCGGATCCGGTCCCGGCGCCCGCCGACGGGCAGGCCGCAGCCTCCGGACCTGAACAGGTGGCCCGCCAGCTCGAGGAACGCTTCGCGTGGGCTGCCGACGCCGTCCCGGCCCTTCTTCCATACGCCGACGAGGTCCGCAGGGTTGCCGCGCGCGTCAGGGCGCTGCCGGCGGCCCCGCCGCGCCAGCGGGTGCACGGGGACCTCCACCTGGGTCAGGTGCTGCGTTCGGCCGGCCGCTGGGTCGTCACCGACTTCGAGGGCGAGCCGCTCGCACCGCTCGCCTCGCGCACCAGGCCTGACCTGGCAGTCCGAGACGTCGCAGGGATGCTGCGCTCCTTCGACTATGCGGCGGCCGTCGGCGGCCTGCACCACGAGACGGCCCGCGACTGGTCGGGCTCGGCCCGCCGCGCCCTGCTCGTGCACTATGACGAGGTCGCCGGGACATCACTCGCCGCCGGGGAAGGCTCCTCTGCGGTGCTGCTCACCGCGCTCGAGCTGGACAAGGCCCTCTACGAGGCGGTCTACGAGCAGCGCAACCGCCCCAGCTGGCTGCACATCCCGCTGGCTGGCCTGGACCGCCTGCTGCACTGAGTCGGTCACGGCCCGATCCCGTCGGCGGTTCGCCCGGGTGCGCCTCTGCACGGACGGTGGTGCGGTGGTTGGCTAGGGCAATGACCCCGGTCGCGCCCTCCCCGGTCCCTGTCGACGCCGACACCCTGCGGGCGGTGGCGTCCGGTCTGCACTACGACCCCCATGGCGTGCTCGGCGCACATCCTGGCGAGCACGGGGTGACGATCCGCACGCTCCGACCGCTGGCGGACAGCGTCGTCGTGATCACGGACGGCGAGCAGACCGAGGCACGCCATGAGCAGGACGGCATCTGGGTGGCGGTCCTGGACGCCGACACCGTTCCGGCCTACCGCCTCGCCGTCACCTACGGCGACACGACCACGATGGTCGACGAGCCCTACCGCTACCTCCCGACGCTGGGCCAGGTCGACCTGCACCTGATCCGGGAAGGCCGCCACGAGCAGCTCTGGACCGTTCTCGGCGCCTCGGTCCGCAGCTACCCGGACCCCCTGGGCGATGTCACGGGTACGTCCTTCGCTGTGTGGGCGCCGAACGCCCGCGCGGTCCGCGTGGTCGGCGACTTCAACTACTGGCAAGGCGCGCAGCACGCCATGCGGTCGCTCGGCGACAGTGGCATCTGGGAGCTGTTCGTCCCGGGCGTCGGGGCGGGCAGCCGGTACAAGTTCGAGATCGTCGGAGCGGACGGCACGTGGCGCCAGAAGGCCGACCCGATGGCCCGTGGCACAGAGATGCCGCCAGCCACCGCGTCCGTCGTCGTCGAGTCCCGGTTCACCTGGTCCGACGACGCATGGCTCACGCACCGAGAGAGCACCGACCCGCACACCGGCCCCGTGTCGATCTACGAGGTCCACCTCGGCTCATGGCGTCAGGGCCTCTCCTACCGCGACCTCGCCGCCCAGCTGACCGAGTACGTGCGCGAGACGGGCTTCACCCACGTGGAGTTCATGCCGGTAGCCGAACACCCCTTCGGCGGATCATGGGGCTACCAGGTCTCGTCCTACTACGCGCCGACATCGCGCTTCGGCCACCCGGACGACCTGCGCTACCTCATCGACACCCTGCATCAGGCAGGTATCGGTGTCATCGTCGACTGGGTGCCGGCGCACTTCCCCAAGGACGACTGGAGCCTCGGCCGGTTCGACGGCACCTCGCTCTACGAGGACCCCGACCCGCTCCGCGGCGAGCACCCCGACTGGGGCACCTACATCTTCAACTTCGGCCGTGCCGAGGTCCGCAACTTCCTCGTCGCCAACGCGACCTACTGGTTCGAGGAGTTCCACATCGACGGCCTGCGGGTCGACGCCGTCGCCTCGATGCTCTACCTCGACTACTCACGCGCCGACGGTCAATGGCGCCCCAACCAGTACGGCGGACGGGAGAACCTCGACGCGATCTCCTTCCTGCAGGAGGCCAACGCCACCGCCTACCGTCGGACACCGGGCGTCCTGATGATCGCGGAAGAGTCCACGGCGTGGGGTGGCGTCACGGCCCCGACCGACCACGGCGGGCTCGGGTTCGGCCTGAAGTGGAACATGGGCTGGATGAACGACACGCTCCGCTACATGGCGGAGCAGCCGATCCACCGCAGCTACCACCACGGCGAGATCACGTTCTCGATGGTGTACGCCTATTCGGAACAGTTCATCTTGCCCCTGTCCCACGACGAGGTGGTGCACGGAAAGGGATCCCTCTACGCCCGGATGCCGGGTGACCACTGGCAGAAGACCGCCAACGTCCGGGCACTGTTCGCCTATCAGTGGACGCACCCCGGCAAGCAGCTCATCTTCATGGGCGACGAATTCGCGCAGCAGGGCGAATGGTCCGAAGCCGAATCTCTCTGGTGGGATCAGCTCGCCGACCCCAAGCACGCCGG
>DAIDJQ010000214.1 GCA_027451305.1 Cellulomonas sp. | reverse complement strand
CGGCACCTGACTCGCCGGCAGCACCCACCGCCGCGGGCGGCGCCGGGCACCTGCCGGCGCCGCCCGCGGCGTCCTCGTGCCTGCCGCACCGACAGGTCACCCGTGCGGCCCCGTCCGGCTCGTGCCGTGCTCCCGGTCGTGCAGCGCGGCCCGCACTCGGACGCCCTCGGCCAGCAGACGGCGTCGGACAGGGGCAAGGTGGAGCGTGACCGATGCGTGAGCGGAGGCACGACGTGCAGGCGTGGGTGGTGCAGCAGCCCGGCCCGATGGCGTCGGGCCCCCTTCTCCGGGTGAGGGTCCCCGATCCGGAACCGGCGCCGGGCGAGATTCGCCTGCGGGTGGAGGCCTGCGGTGTCTGCCGGACCGATCTGCACCTCGCGGAGGGCGATCTCGTTCCCCGTGGAGCCCGCACGGTCCCGGGGCACGAGGTGGTCGGTGTGGTCGACCGGCTGGGGCCGGGCGCCGGGCGGTTCGCACCAGGTGACCGCGTGGGCATCGCCTGGCTTCGCGCGACGTGCGGGCGGTGCCGCTGGTGCCGGTCCGGCCGCGAGAACCTGTGCCCGAGCGCACGGTTCACGGGTTGGGACGCGGACGGTGGCTTCGCCGAGCACGCCGTGGTGCCCGAGGACTTCGCGTACCGCCTGCCCGCCGATGTGCCGGCCCCGCAGCTCGCACCGCTGCTGTGCTCGGGGATCGTCGGCTACCGGGCGCTGCGCCGGGCGACGCTGCCGCCGGGTGGCCGGCTGGGGATCTACGGGTTCGGCGCGTCGGCGCACGTCGTGGCCCAGCTTGCGCTGCGACAGGGCGCGGAGGTCCACGTGATGACCCGGTCCGAGCCCGACCAGGAGCTGGCGCGGGAGCTCGGAGCCTCCTCGGTGCAGGGCGCGGCGGACCCGTCGCCGGTCCCGCTCGACGCCGCGATCCTGTTCGCGCCGGTCGGCACGCTCGTGCCCCCGGCTCTACGCGCGTTGGACCGCGGCGGCGTGCTGGTGCTGGCAGGCATCCATCTCACGGACGTCCCTCCGCTCGAGTACGAGCACGAGCTGTTCTACGAGAAGGAGGTCCGGTCGGTGACGGCCAACACCCGAGCCGACGGCGACGAGCTGCTGCGGCTCGCCCGCGCGCTCGACGTCCGGCCGCGGGTGCACGTGCGAGGGCTGGACGAGGCCGCGGCCGTGCTGGCCGACCTCGCCGCGGACCGGTACGCGGGAGCGGCGGTGCTGGTGCCATGACCGTCCCTGGCACCTCCGGGTCCCCCCGACCGGCAGGCCGCGAGGTCACCGGTGCCGCGCCGCCGTTCGTCCGCGACGTCGCGCTGCCCGACGACGCGCGGATCCCGCAGCTCGTCGGTCTCGTGCTCGGAGCGACGGACGAGCGCCGCGACAAGCCCGTCGTGCTCACGCAGGTCCACCACGACACCACCGGCCTTCGGCTGGCCCGCTGGGGCGTCGAGCTGCGGGTCCGCCTGGACGGCCCGGACGCAGGATGGCTGCTCACGCTCCCGCCCCGCGACGAGGCCCCCGCGGCGACCCACGTCACGATGCCGCTGGCTGACGGCGAGGCCGGGGACCGTGCACCGGCGGAGCTCGTGGACCTGGTCCGCGCACTCGTCCGGGAGGCACCGGTGCACCCGGTGGCTCGCCTGCGCACCACACGCACCACCGTCCGGCTCGTCGACGAGCAGGGCAGGACCCTCGCATCGGTCCACGACGACCGTATCGAGGTGGATCGGGACGGCAGCGACGGCCAGCACCGCCGCCGCATCCGGATCGAGGCCCTCGGTCCGTCGCAGGACGCCGCCCGGGTCGTCGACCGGGTGGTCCACGCCCTCGGCGAGCAGGCCTCCGGCTGGGAACCGCGATCGGTCCTCGGGATGCGAGCGCAGGGAGCGCCGGACGTCGTCGTGCCGCCGAGACCCCGTCGTCACGACAGCGCGGGCGATGCACTCGCCCACGCCCTGGCCGTCGGTGTCCTCGCCTTCCTGCACGCCGACGTCGCTGTGCGCCTCGACGAGCCCGACGCGGTGCACCGGCTCCGGGTCGCGGCGCGGACGCTGCGCAGCACCTTGCGCACGTTCGGGCCTCTGTGCGACGCGGCCTGGGCCGATGAGCTGCGCGACCGTCTGCACCTGGCCGCCGATGCCCTGGCCGCGGTCCGGGACACCGAGGTGCTCTACGCACGGCTCGAGGAGCACGCCGAACGTCTCGACCCGACGGACCGGGCGCTCGTCGTGCCAGCGCTGGACAACCTGCTGCGTCCCCGGCTGCTCGAGGCGCGGTCCGCCGCGCTCGACGAGCTGCGCAGCACGCGGTACCTGCACCTGCTGGTGGACCTGGTCGACGCGGCCCAGCACCCGCGGCTCGCCGGGAGGGCACGGCGCGAGGCGGCGGACGTGCTGCCCGGGCTCGTCGTCGACGACTGGCGGGCACTACGACGGGCGGTACGCGAGCTCCGGCACCAACGCACGGACCCTCAGGAGCGCGCCTGGCACCGGAGCCGCATCCTCGCCAAGCGCGCGCGGTACGCGGCGCAGGCGGCCGCACCGACGCTCGGCCGTCAGGCCCGACGGTGGGCGGAGGAGATGGCGCGGCTGACGGACCTGCTCGGCGAGCTGCACGACGGCGTCGTGGCAGGGCAGCTGCTGCGGGAGGCGGCTGCCGCGCCCGGCGTGGGCGGCCCGACGGGGTTCGCCCTCGGACGGCTGCTCACCGTGGAGAGCACCGCGGTGCACGATGCCGCGACGCAGTTCCTGCGGGTGTGGCCGCAGGCGTGCCGCCGGTTGGACCGGCACGGGCTCGGCTGAGCGGGCCGTGCCGGTCCGACCGGTCAGAGCACGCGGGACAGGAAGTCTCGGGTCCGCGCCTCGCGAGGGGAGCCGAGCACCTCGTCCGGCGAGCCCTGCTCCACGACCACGCCGTCGGCCATGAACACGACCTGGTCGGCCACCTCCCGAGCGAACCCGATCTCATGGGTGACGACGATCATCGTCATGCCCGACTCGGCCAGGTCCCGCATCACCGCCAGCACCTCGCCGACGAGCTCGGGGTCGAGCGCCGACGTCGGCTCGTCGAAGAGCATCAGCTCGGGGTCCATGGCCAGCGCCCGTGCGATCGCCACCCGCTGCTGCTGACCGCCGGACAGCTGGGCGGGGTAGTGGTCCATCCTGTCGTCCAGGCCGACCCTGCGCAGCATGTCGACCGCCCGCGTGCGCGCCTCGGCCTTGCTGCGGCGCAGCACCTGCACCTGGGCCTCGACCACGTTGCCGAGCGCGGTCATGTGCGGGAACAGGTTGAACCGCTGGAACACCATGCCGACCTCGGCCCGCTGGTGCGCGATGGCCCGCGGGTGCAGCCGGAACAACGTGGGGCTGCCGTTCCGGACACCCTCGCGGTACCCCATCAGCTCGCCGCCCACCAGCACGCGTCCGGCGCCGATCTCCTCGAGCTGGTTGATGCAGCGCAGCGCGGTCGACTTGCCGGACCCGGACGGCCCGAGCACCACGCAGACGGTGCCCTTGGGCACCACGAGGTCGATGCCGCGCAGCACGTGCGCCTCACCGAACCACTTGTGGACGCCGCGGAGCTCGACCATCGGGACGTCGGGGTCGGTGGTCCGACCGCTCGTCGGCGCGCTCACAGGGAGCCACCGGCAGCCGGATGGCCGCCCACCTCGTCGAGCGGGCTCGGCTCGGGCGTCGTGTGGGCCGCGTTGATCGCAGCCTGCCGGCCCCGGCGGCCGCCGCCCCGCGGACCCTGCGGCGCGTTCACCTTGTGCACGTCGAAACCGCGGCCGTAGTACCGCTCGAGGTAGTACTGGCCGACCATCAGCACGCTCGTCACCCCGAGGTACCAGAAGCCCGCCACCATCAGGAGCGGCACAGGCTGGAAGATCCGGTTCCCGATCGCGCTCGTGGCGTACGTGACGTCGAGCGTGAACGGGACGGCGAGCACGAGCGACGTGGTCTTCAGCATGGAGATCGTCTCGTTGCCCGTCGGCGGCACGATCACTCGCATCGCCTGGGGAAGCACCACGCGGCGCAGGATGGTGCCCTCCTTCATGCCGAGGGCGCGCGCCGCCTCGTGCTGGCCGTGGTCCACGCTCTGCAGGCCGGCACGGACGATCTCGGCCAGGTAGGCGGCCTCGTTCAGCGCGAGACCCAGGAGGGCTCCGCGCGATGCGGTGACCAAGGACTTGGTGTCGAACGCCCAGAGCTCGGGGCCGAACGGGACGCCGACCGACAGCCGCGGGTACAGCACCGAGATCAGGCCCCAGAACACCAGCTGGGTGTAGATGGGTGTGCCGCGGAACAGCCAGATGTAGAACCACGAGACCGACCGCGTGACCGGGTTGTCCGACCGGCGCATGACGGCGAGCAGCACCGCCAGCACGACGGCGATGGCCATGGACGCGACGGTGAGCCACAGCGTCCAGCCGACGCCGCTCAGCACCGGCTTGCTGAACAGGTACTTGCCGACGGTCGGCCAGCCGAACGTCTTGTTGGTGATGAGGCCGTGCACAGCCATCGCCGCCATCAGCGCGACGACGGCGGCGGCCACCCACCGCCCGGGATACCGGACCGGCACCGCGTGGAGGCGGTCCGGCTCCCGGACGGCGGAGGGCGCTTCCGGCCCGTGAGGTCCGGTCAACGTGGTCAGCTGACGGTCGGGTTGAGCTCGGCCGTCTTCACCGCGCCCGCCTGGTTGCCCCAGGCGGCGAGGATCTTGCCGTAGGTCCCGTCGTCGATGAGCTTCTGCACGGCCTTCTGGATGGCCGTGGTCAGCTGCGTGTCGCTCTTCGCGACGACGATGCCCTGCGGGGCGCTGGCGAACACCGGACCGAGCTGCTCGAGCTGGCCGTTGGTCTGCGAGATCGCGTACGCGATGATCGGGGAGTCGGCGTACATCAGGTCTGCCTTGCCGCCGACGAGAGCGGTGGTCACGTCGCTCTGCATGGCGTACTTCAGCACCTGGATGTCCTTCTTGCCGTCCGCCTTGCACTTGGCGACCACCGGGTCGAGCTCGGTGTCCTCGACCGTGCCGGTCTGCACGCCGACGGTGAAGCCGCAGATGTCGTCCTGCGTCACCTTCTTCGGGTTGCCCTTCTGGACCGCGTACGCCTCGCCGGCCTGGAAGTACGAGATCATGTTCACCTGCGTCTCACGGTCGGAGTTGATCGTGAACGAGGAGATCCCCACGTCGTACTTCGAGCCGATCGCCGGGATGATCCCGGTGAAGTCGGCGGACTGGACGTCGGCCTTCAGACCCAGCACCGCGGCGATCGCCTTGGACAGGTCCACGTCGTAACCGACCGGGGTCTTGCCGTCCTCGGCGATGTACTCGGCCGGGGCGTACGAGGTGTCGGCGCCGACGACGAGCGTGCCCGCGCTCTTCACCTTGTCCGGCAGCAGCGCCGCCAGGGCGTCGTCCTTCGCGACCGTGGACGGGTCGAAGGTCGCCGCCGCGCTCGAGCCCGCCCCGGAGGCGGACGCGGCGGGCGTCGTGCTCCCGCCGCTGCAGGCGGCGAGGCTGAGGGTCACCGCGGCGACAGCGACGGCGACGAGGGGCGTAGTGCGCACGGATGGCCTCCAGGCGGGCTCGCATCCCGCCGGCGAGCGTCGGCAGGAGTCGGCATGAACAGGCGCCGGAAGTCGGTCGACGCCTGGTCGGAACGTAGCCCGCACATGTTACGGCGCCGTGTCGGAGTCCGGCGGCAGCCGTTCACGGCAGGATCTGCGCCATGACATCTGCCTCTGCCGGCCCCGGCACCGACCCGGGCCAGGGAACCGTCCGGGTGCCCGTCCATCGTCCGGGGGCTGCCGGCCCCGGGGTCCTCGGCACGCCGGGGACCGCGACGGCGACCCGGGTGCTGCTCCTCGGGTCGGGCGAGCTGGGCAAGGAGGTCGCGCTCGAGCTGGCCAGGTTCGGCGTCGAGGTCGTCGCGGTCGACCGGTACGCAGGCGCGCCCGCCATGGCCGTGGCCACCCGGTCGCACGTGGTCGACATGCTCGACCCGGACGCGCTGCGGGCCGTGCTGGGGGCCGAGCAGCCGGACGTCGTGGTGCCGGAGATCGAGGCGATCGCCACGGAGGTGCTCGCCGAGGTGGAGGCGACCGGCGTGCGCGTGGTGCCCACCGCTCGTGCGACGCAGCTGACGATGGACCGCGAGGGGATCCGGCGGCTCGCGGCCGAGGAGCTGGGGCTGGCGACCTCGCCGTACCGGTTCACGGACTCCCTGGCGGGACTGCGTGCGGCGGTCGGCGAGCTGGGACTGCCGGTGGTGGTCAAGCCGGTGATGTCCTCGTCCGGCCACGGGCAGTCGGTGGTGCGGTCCGCCGATCAGCTCGAGGACGCCTGGCGCGTCGCCCGGACCGGCGGGCGGGCCGTCGCGGCCGACGACGCGGCGACCGTCCGGGTCATCGTCGAGGGCTTCGTGCCGTTCGACACCGAGATCACGCTCCTCACCGTGCGGCACGTGGACGGCGTCACCTTCTGCGACCCCGTCGGCCACACGCAGGTGGACGGGGACTACCGGGAGTCGTGGCAGCCCGCGGCCCTCCCGCCGGGCGTCCTCGAGGAGGCTCGGCGGGTCGCCGGGGCGGTGACGGGTGCGCTGGGCGGCTGGGGGCTGTTCGGCGTCGAGCTGTTCGTGGTGGGGGACCGGGTGCTGTTCTCGGAGGTGTCGCCGCGGCCGCACGACACCGGACTGGTCACGCTCGTGTCCCAGGACCTGTCCGAGTTCGCCCTGCACGCCCGTGCGGTGCTCGGCCTGCCGGCGCCGGCAGCGCTCCGCCTGGGCGCGGGCACGGACGAGCAGGCGGCCGCCTCCTGCGCCGTGCTCGCGTCCGGCGACGGTGTCCCGGTCTTCAGCGGGGTGGACGAGGCGCTCCGCGTGCCGACCTCCCAGCTCCGGCTGTTCGGCAAGCCCGTGGTGCACGGCCATCGCCGAGTGGCCGTCGCCCTCGCCCGCGGCGCGGACGTGGCAGAGGCGCGGGCCCGCGCACGTGCGGCGGCTGCGGCGCTGCGGGTCGAGCTCCGCTGAGCCGCGGGCGGCACAGCCGGGGCGCGCGCGGCCGTCGGATAGCCTCGCCGACGAGATCGGTCCGGATCGGGTGAGGGGAGCGCAGGGTGCTGCTGGCGGCGCTCCTCGGCGTCGCGGCGGGCGGGCTGCTGCCCGTGCAGACGGCGGTCAACACCAGGCTGTCGGCGTCCCTGCGCTCCACCATCCTGGCGTCGCTCGTCTCGTTCGGTGTCGGGACGGCGTTCCTCGCGGCGCTCGTGCTGGTGCTGCGGCCGTCCCTCGCGGTGGCGGCGACGGCCGCCCACCGGCCGTGGTGGATCTGGATCGGTGGCCTGTGCGGAGTCGTCTTCCTGACGATGAACATGGTGCTGATGCGGCGCCTCGGCGCCTCGGTCACGGTGGTGCTGCCGGTGCTGGGTCAGGTGCTCGGCGGCCTGCTGATCGACGTGACGGGAGCGTTCGGCGTCGCGGTGCGCACGCTGACGGCGTGGCGCGTGGCCGGCACGCTGCTGGTGGTGCTCGGTGCCGTCCTGGTGAACGTCCGCCACCGTCCCGGTGCCGGCGCACGGCCCCCGCGCAGCTCCGCGCTCCCGGTGCTGGCGGTGCTCGCCGTGGTGGCCGGTGGTCTGAGCGCCGTGCAGACGACCGTGAACGGAGAGCTCGGCACGGCGCTCGGGTCCTCGCTCGGTGCGTCCCTGGCCTCGTTCCTGGTGGGCAGCGCGGCGCTTCTCCTCCTCAACGCCGCGGTGGCCGTGCGCGGTCGGCTCACGGCCCCGGGCGTGTGGGCGGCGCCGCCCTGGTGGGGCTGGGCGGGCGGCCTGATGGGCGCGACGTTCGTCGTGGTCAACGCCGTCGACGCGCCCCTGCTCGGCACGTCGCTCACCGTCAGCGTCGTGCTGCTCGGGCAGATCGTCGCCGGCCTCGCGGTGGACCACACCGGGATCCTGGGAGCGGCGCGACGGCCGCTCAGCGCGCCTCGGATCGGCGGCGCCCTGCTCGTGCTGGCCGGGATCCTCCTGATCCGCCTCGGCGGCTGACGCTCAGCGGCGCACGGCCGCGGTCCCCGGCCGGGGCTGCGGCGCCCGCAGCGCTGTGACCAGGCTGGCCGCGTCGTACGGGCCGACGTGCCGCTTGCCGTTGACGAAGAAGGTGGGGGTGGACAGCAGGTCCATCAGGTCCGCGTCGTCGACGTCGTCCTGCACCCGCCGGGAGACGTCGCCGTCCTCGAGGTCCCGGGCGAACCGGTCGACGTCCATGCCGAGCTCGTCGGCGTAGGCCAGCAGGTCCTCCCGCTCGAGGTGGTCCTGCCTCGCGAACAGCAGGACCGCCAGCTCGAGGAAGCGACCCTGCCGATCTGCCGCCTCCGCAGCCTCGGCCGCCTGCCGTGCGTGCGGGTGCACGCGCGTGAGCGGCAGGTGCCGCCACACCCACACGACCTCGTCGCCGAGCTCCTTCAGCACCTCGTCCACGGAGCCGGTGGCGCGACTGCAGAACGGGCACTCGAAGTCCCCGTACTCCACGATCACCAGGGGTGCGTCGACCGGCCCGCGGAAGTGGTCGCGGCTCGCGTCGAACGGCCGCAGGAGCGTCTGTCCGACCGCCACCGGCGGCGACCACCGGTCGATCACGGCCAGCAGCGTCCAGCCGAGACCCGCGGCCAGCACGGAGGCCACCAGCACGCCGACACGTGCCTGCGCGGCCGCCGTCGGGTCCGGGATCGCCACGTCCGCGATCAGCAGTGCGATGGTGAACCCGATCCCCGACAGCGCGGCACCACCCGCCACCCGACGCAGCCGCAGCCCCGGCGCGAGCCGTCCCCAGCCGGTCCGGTCCACGAGGGCGGTGGCCCCGGTGATGCCGACCAGCTTCCCCACCACCAGACCGAGCACCACGCCCCAGAACAGCGGTGCACGCAGGGCGCCCGCCAGCGTGCCCGCGTCGAGCGGCACCCCTGCGTTGGCCAGCGCGAACACAGGCAGCACCGCGAACGAGACGAACGGTGCCACGGCCACCTGGAGCCGCTCGTTGATCGAGATCGACTCGCGCAGCCCGCGGGTGGCAGCCGCGGCATACCGGGGGTTCGGTGACTGCCGGAACGCCCGCGTCAGCGCCTCCACGTTCTCCACGTCGCGCCGGCGTGGCTCGAAGACGGGGATCAGCAGCGCGACCGCCACGCCGGTCAGCGTGGGGTGCACGCCCGCCGCGTGCAGTGCGAACCAGAGCACGACCGCCAGCACCCCGTAGGCCGGTCCACGCTGCCCGGGCATGAACCGGACGAGCGCCACGAGGCCGACCGTGACCGCCGCGACGAGCAGGGCCACCACCTGCAGGTGCGAGGTGTAGAACAGCGCGATCACGGCCAGCGCACCGACGTCGTCGACCACTGCCATCGTCAGCAGGAACACCCGCAGTCGTGCGGGGTGCCGCGGCCTGATCAGGGCCAGCGCACCGATGAGGAACGCGGTGTCCGTGGAGATCACCACGCCCCACGCGTGGCCGTAGCCGGACCTCCCCGCCACCAGCAGGAAGATCACCGCCGGCACCGCGAGGCCTCCGATCGCGGCCGCCGCGGGCACCACGCCACGGGCGCGCTCGGAGAGCTGGCCGATGGTGAGCTCCTCCTTGACCTCCAGACCGACGGCGAAGAAGAACACCGCCATCAGGGCGTCGTTCACCACCGAGTGGAGGGTGAGGTGGACGGAGGCGGAGCCGAGCGCCAGCTCCACCGGCGTGCCCCAGAACGTGCCGTAGCTCGCGCCGGCCGGCGAGTTCGCCCAGACGACCGCGAGCACGGTGGCACCCAGCAGCAGTGCGGCGGACAGGCGGTCCCGGTCCAGCCGCGGCGGACGCGCCGGCGGTGGCGGGGCTGTCGTCAGCTGCAGGTCGGTGCTCACCGCGGGGCCTCCCGTGGACCGTGGCCGGCCGCGCACACGAGGGTCCGCGGGCGCATGGTCGTCGCAACCCCGGCTGTGCGGCAGATCATCCCGCCGTCTCTCGGACGGGCGCGAGGGCCGAGCGGACCGACGACCAGCGGCGCTGCCCGGTCTGCCGGTTCCCGGACATCCCGCAGAGCCGCCTGACGCCGCTGCATGACGACGAGCAGGACCCGACGGCGCTGGCTGCGTCGGCGACGAGGTCCCGCCGAGCGACAGCACGCAAGAGGGCGCCGGGACCGACCCGCCGAGATCCCGGCGCCCTCGTCGTGCGCAGGGCTGTCAGGACGCGGCGCTGCCCGTCGCCGGCGTGTCGTCGTCGTCCTCGTCACCTCGGGCCGTGTCCCGGGGCAGCAGGTCGACGTCGGTCACCGAGACGCCGGGCCCCCTGGTGACGACGAAGAACACCGTCTGCCCGACGACCAGCTCGACCTCCGCCGGCTCGGCGACGGCGTC
>DAIDJQ010000213.1 GCA_027451305.1 Cellulomonas sp. | reverse complement strand
GGGGTCGGCAGGACCGGTCACCGGATCAGCCTAGGTGTCCCAGCCGTGCGCTTCGGCGTCGGCCCGGCACGCGAGCGCGGTCCGGCCCGGCTGCGCCTGCACCCCACGGCCCGGCCCCACGGGCGGCCCCGCGCGACCCTGCGCGGCACGGCGCGACCCTGCGCGGCACGGGCCGCGCCTGGACGGTCCAGGTGCGCGTCGCGACAGGCTGTGTGGGTGGCGCCGCCTACCCTCGGCCTCGTGAGCATCGACCAGGAGGACGCGGCGACCCTCGACGGGCTCGACCCGCTCGACGCGGCCGCGGTCGTCGAGGAGACGATCGAGGATTCGGTCGGGGCGCGCGCGCAGCGCGCGGCGCTCCCGCCGGGGCTGTCGCCGTCCAGGGCGCACGACTTCCTGCAGTGCCCGCTGCTGTTCCGGTTCCGCGTCGTGGACCGACTCCCGGAACCGACGAGCGAGGCCGCCGCCCGCGGCACCCTCGTCCACGCCGTGCTCGAGCACCTCTTCGACCTGCCCGCCGCCGGACGCACGCTGGACGCCGCGCGGACGCTCCTGCTCCCCCGGTGGGCGGCGTTGTGCGAGCGGTCGCCGATCTACGCGCAGCTCTTCACCGACGAGACCGCCCGCGACGCCTGGCTCGCCACCGCCGAGGCTCTCCTGGTGACGTACTTCACCCTGGAGGACCCGACCCGGCTCGAGCCCCGGGCCAGGGAGCTGAAGGTGACCGCCGACCTGGAGGACGGGCCCCAGCTCCGCGGCGTGATCGACCGGGTCGACGTCGCACCCAACGGCTGGGTGCGGGTGGTCGACTACAAGACCGGGCGCTCACCGCGCGCCGGGTACGAGGGCGACGCTCTCTTCCAGATGCGCTTCTACGCGTACGTCGTGTGGCGTACCCGTGGAACGCTTCCCCGGCTGCTCCAGCTCGAGTACCTCGGTGACGGCACCGTGCTGAAGCACGAGCCCACCGAGGCCGAGATGGTGACCCTCGAGTCGAGGGTGCGCTCGTTGTGGGCCGGGGTGCAGGAGACGGCCCGGACCGGTGAGTGGCGCCCGCGCACGTCGAAGCTCTGCGAGTGGTGCTCGTTCAAGGACCTGTGCCCCGCTTTCGGCGGCACCTCCCCCACGGTGTCCGACGACGCCGTCGAACGCGCGATCGGCGTGCGACCGGAGCCGACAGCGGCCGTCTGACGGCGGCCAGCCACCCGGTCTGCGACGGGGACGACGTCAGGCGGCGCGTAGGTCCAGGACGTGGCCGGCGCCGACGCGGGCGAGCGTCGCCAGGTCGAGGTCGGTGAGCCACGAGACGCGGCTCAGCTCCGGGGTCGTCGGGACGCTGGACGGCGAGGCGAGGGCGACGACCCTGGCACCGGAGGCCAACGCTGCGGCGACCCCTGACGGCGAGTCCTCGACCGCGACGCACAGTGCCGGGTCGAGGCCCAGGAGCCTGGCAGCGGTCAGGTACGGCTCCGGGTGCGGCTTGCTGTGCGTCACGTCGTCGCCTGCGACCACGACGTCGAACACGCCGACGGCGTCCGCGAACGGCCTCGCCAGCACGGCCTGCGACGACGTGACCAGCGCCTGTGGCACACCGGCCGCGCTGAGCTCGGTCAACAGCTCGAGCGCACCGGCCTTCCACGGGATGCCCGCTGCGACGGAGGCGCCCACCCGGCTGTTCAGGGCGTCCGCGATCTGGGCCACGGTGAGCTCGACCCCGCGTGACTGCAGCTCCGCCGCGCACACCGCCATCGAGGAACCGATCATCCGGACGGCGTCGACCTGGGTCCATACCCCGCCGTGCGCCTCGACCAGCTCGGTCTCGGCGGCCATCCAGTACGGCTCCGTGTCGATGAGGGTGCCGTCCATGTCCCACAGGAGGGCGGCAGGCAGCGGAAGCACCCGCCCATGGTACGGAAGCCGATGCGGCGAGCCGCTCGACATCGCCACCGCCGGGCCGCTGCGGGAGCGCCCCGCCTCGGGCTCGGACACCCGCCCACCCCGAGGTGGCCCGCCTAGGCTGGGGGTGTGAGCGACGTGACCGCCGACCTGCCGGGTGACCAGACCGTCATGCTGGCCGCTTTCGAAGGCTGGAACGACGCGGGCTCGGCGGCGACCCAGGCGCTGGTCCACCTGCACGAGGCGTGGGACGCGGAGGAGGTCGAGCAGCTCGACCCGGAGGAGTACCACGACTTCCAGGTGAACCGCCCTGTGATCGAGATCGGTGAGGACGGCACGCGGGAGATCAGCTGGCCGACCACATCCGTCGCCGTCGCGACCGGACCCCGCTCCGGTCGCCAGGTGGTGCTGGTGCACGGCATCGAGCCGTCGATGCGGTGGCGGAGGTACTGCGCGGAGCTGCTCGACATCGCCGCCGGCCTCGGGGTGCGCACGGTGGTCACGGTCGGCGCACTGCTGGCGGACGTGCCGCACACCAGGCCGATCCCGGTGAACGCCACGAGCGAGGACGCCGCCGTGCGCTCGGCGCTCGCCCTGGAGGCCAGCAGCTACGAGGGGCCGACCGGGATCGTCGGGGTGCTCCAGCACGAGGCCGCCGCGCGCGGCATGCAGTCGCTGTCGCTGTGGGCGGCGGTGCCGCACTACGTCGCGCACCCGCCGTCGCCGAAGGCCTCCCTGGCGATCTTGCACCGAATCGAGCAGCTGCTGGGCGAGTCGATCCCGCTCGGTGAGCTGCCCGACGACGCGGCTGCGTGGCAGGCGGGAGTGGACGAGCTGGCCGGCGAGGACTCCGAGATCGGCGACTACGTGCGTCAGCTCGAGGAGGCGAAGGACACCGCGGAGCTGCCCGAGGCCAGCGGCGAGGCCATCGCCCGGGAGTTCGAGCGCTACCTGCGACGCCGGGACACGGGCAACGGCGGCTGACGGTCGTCCGTCACAACCGCACGCCGAGCAGCGCGTCCACGGTGCGGGCCACCACACCGGGCGCACCCTCCACCGAGGGCTCGGCACCGGCCAGGGCGAGAGCCGCCCACTCGTCGACCGCAGCCAGCGCCCGAGGGGTGTCGAGGTCATCCGCCACCGCGGCGCGCACGGCCGCGAGCGTCGCCGCGGCGTCCGGTCCCCCATTGCCCTAGACGGCCCGCCGCCACGTGGTCAGCCGTTCGTCCGCCGCGGCCAGCTGGTCGGCCGACCACTCCCAGTCGTCCCGGTAGCGATGGGCGAGCAGGGCGAGCCGCACCGCCATCGGGTCCGCCCCCTGCGCCAGCAGGGTCGAGACCATCACCAGGTTCCCCCGGGACTTGCTCATCTTCTCGCCGTCGAGGCCCACCATCCCGGTGTGCACGTGGGTGCGCGCGCACATCCCTGCGTCGAGCAGCCGACCGTGCGACGCGCTCATCTCGTGGTGCGGGAACAGCAGGTCCGAGCCGCCGCCCTGGACGTCGAACGGGAGCCCGAGGCCGTCCCTGGCGATCACGGCGCACTCGATGTGCCAACCCGGCCGCCCCCGCCCGAGCGTGCCCCCGTCCCACGCAGGCTCACCCGGTCGTTCCCGGCGCCAGAGCAGCGGATCGAGGGGGTCACGCTTCCCAGGACGCTGCGGGTCTCCTCCGCGCTCGGCGGCCAGCGCGAGCATCATCTCCCGGTCCAGGCCGGCGATCGTGCCGAAGTCCGGGTCTGCCGCCAGGTCCGCGTAGACGTCCCCGCGGTCGGTGCCGTCAGCCACGGCCTCGGGCGTCGGGACCCGGTACGCCGCACCTGCGGCGAGAAGCGCCTCCACCGCCACGACCACGTCGGGAAGCGCCTCGACCACGCCGCGGTAGACGTCCGGCGGCAGGACGCCGAGGGCGGTCATGTCCTGTGCGTAGAGGGCGATCTGCTCGTCGGCCAGCCGCCGCCAGTCCACCCCGGTCGCTGCAGCGCGCTCGAGCAGCGGGTCGTCGACATCGGTGACGTTGGACGCGTACCGGACGGTGAGGCCGGCGTCCCGCCACGCGCGGTTCAGGACGTCGAACGCCACGGCGGTCGCGGCGTGCCCGAGGTGGGTCGCGTCGTAGGGCGTGATGCCGCAGACGTAGAGGGTCGCCGTCCGTCCCGACGCCGCAGGCACGAGCTCACCCGTGGTGCTCTCGCGCACCAGGACGACGGGCCCTTCGCCCGGGAGCCGCGGAACGTGCGGAGCGGGCCAGGTGAGCACGTGCGGAAGCCTAACCGCGTGGACGACACGCCCCGTGCAGCGGGGCGACGCCGGGCGTCGGCGCACCGGGCGCGTCCGACGCGCCCCGCAGCGGCGGCACCTCAGGGCGTGACGGGGACGCTCGGGTCGAGCACCCCGCTGACCAGCAGCAGCACCACGACGGCGGCGAGCCCGAACCGGTACAGGACGAACGGCCGATAGCTGTACGTCGAGACGATCTTGAGGAACACGATGATGACGAGGTAGCCGACGACGAACGCGACGAACGTCGCGACCAGCGTCAACCCGAACCCGGGAACACCGTCGTGCCCGAAGCCGTCGAGGTTGGTCACCAGCTCGTAGAGCCCGGAGCCGAACACCGCGGGGATGGCGAGCAGGAACGAGTACCGCGCGGCGGCCTCACGGGTGTAGCCCATCAGCAGCCCGCCGGTGATGGTGCCGCCGGAGCGGGACACCCCCGGGATCAACGCCAGTGCCTGCCAGAAGCCGAACTGCACCGCGTGCGGCGTCGTGAGCTCCGCGAGGGGCCGCTCTCGGCGTCCGACCCGGTCCGCCCAGCCCAGCAGCAGTGCGAACCCGACGAGGGTGAGCACCGTGATCCAGAGGTTTCGCAGCCCGTTCTCGATCGAGTGCTGGAAGAGCACGCCCAGGATCACGATGGGCAGCGAGCCCACGATGATGAACCAGCCCATCAGCGCGTCGTGGTCGGCCCGCGCGCCGGCCGGCATCCCGAGGCGCGAGCGCCGGTCGGTGCCGAGGTCGCCCCGGACGGCCCGCCACCACGCGGACACGATCCGCACGATGTCGCGACGGAAGTACAGGAGCACCGCCGACTCGGTGCCGAGCTGGATCACCGCGGTGAAGGCGGCACCAGCGTCCCGGCCGCCGATCAGCTCGCTGACGATCCGGATGTGCGCGCTCGAGGACACCGGCAGGAACTCGGTCAGGCCCTGCACGAGGCCGAGCAGGATCGCCTCGCCACCGCCCATGCCGCTCGCCACGGGCCGCACCTTATCCTGCGCGGCGCGCGGGGCCCGGCCGGCACCGCCGTTAGGGTGGCGACTCATGGAGCAGCGCCGGGTCGGACGTACCGGCCTGCACGTGTCCTGGCTCGGCCTGGGCACCATGACCTGGAGCCGGGACACCGACGAGCACGACGCCGCCCAGCTGCTCCGTGAGTTCGTGGACGCCGGCGGGACGCTGCTGGACACCTCGGCGTCCTACGCCGACGGCGGTGCCGAGGAGCTGGTCGGCGCCCTGCTGCGGGAGGTCGTCGCGCGCGACGAGGTGCAGCTGTGCACCAAGGCAGGCGTCCGGCACACGCCCGACGGCACTGTGGTCGACGCGTCCCGAGGCGCACTGCTGGACGGTCTCGACGCGTCCCTGCGTCGCCTCGGCACGGACCACGTCGACGTGTGGCTGGTGCAGAACCCCGACCCCCGCACACCGCTCGAGGAGACCTGCTCAGCGCTGCGTCTGGCGGTGTCCTCGGGGCGGGCGCGGTACGTGGGGCTGTCCAACCACGCGGGCTGGCAGGTGGCCCGGGCCGCCTCGCTGCTCGAGGCCGAACCGGGGCTCGGGGTGGTGCAGACCGAGTACTCGCTGCTGCAGCGCGGGGTGGAGCGCGAGGTGCTGCCCGCCGCCGCCGCACTCGGCGCCGGGTTGCTGGCCTGGTCGCCGCTCGGACGCGGGGTGCTCACCGGCAAGTACCGCCGCACCGTGCCGGCCGACTCCCGTGCGGCGTCCGCCCACCTGGCCGGCTTCGTGCAGCCGTACCTGACGCGGCCCTCCTCAGCGGTGGTCGAGGCCACGGCGACAGCGGCGACCGGCCTGCAGCGCTCGGCCGCCGAGGTGGCGCTCGCCTGGCTGCGCACCCGACCAGGCCTCGCGTGCGCGGTGCTGGGTGCACGCACGCCCGCGCAGCTGCGGGCGTGCCTGGCTGCGGACGACCTGGCTCTCCCGGACGAGATCGTGCACGCGCTCGACGAGGTCAGCGCCCCGGTGGTCGGCTACCCGGAGCGACCGGCGGGCTGACCGCCCGGTCGTGCCGATCGGTCAGTGCGAGACGGGGGCCTCGTCGTCCTCGTCCTCGGCGGACCAGTCCTCGTCCGACTCGTCGTCGTCCGACTCGTCCTCGTCGGAGTCGTCGTCCGACTCGTCGTCCTCCTCGCCGAGGTAGAACGGCGTCGCCTCGCCGAACACGGTGCCGAGGGCGTCGTCGTACACCTCGAAGGCGTCGGCGAGCACGTCGTAGGCGTCGTCGACCGCCGGGTCGTCCTCGCCGTGACGGCTCTCCACGGCGTGGTAGTGGGCCTCGAGCGCGGCGATCAGCCGGTCGAGCGCGGCGCGGGGGTCGACGGTCATGCCGTAGACCGTATCGCCGTGCGGGGCACAATGGCACCGCGCCCGTCGCTGCGCGGGTGGACTGCCGCGCGAGGCGCGCGACGAGAGACGAGGTGGGCGGTTGGCCGAGCGCACGACGGCCGGTCGGGACGACTTCCTGTCCCGGGGCGGTCAGTACGAGTACCGGACCCTCACCATCCCGCGGTCGACGGACGGGAACGACGCCCGTCGGATGCTCACCTATGAGGCCGAGTACGGCCGGTGGGAGCTGGCACGGACCCGGATGTACGTCGGCGGCGAACGTCGCGTCTGGCTCCGGCGCAAGATCATCCGGGTGCACAGCACGCTCGACGCCGAGCTCGACTGACGGTGCCGCCGGGCCCCGCGCGTCGGGGTCCGCCCGGTCAGTCAGCAGGTGCGCAGCAGCCGGTCCAGCACGCGCGTGCCGAACCGAAGCGCATCCACCGGGACGCGCTCGTCGACACCGTGGAACATCGCGGGGAAGTCGAGGTCCGCCGGCAGGCGGAGCGGCGCGAACCCGTACCCGGCGATCCCGAGCCGGGCCAACGACTTGTTGTCCGTCCCGGCCGAGAGCATGTACGGCAGCACCACCGCGCCGGGATCCTCCGCCTGGACCGCCGCCGTCATGGCCGCCACGAGGTCGGTCTCGAACGGCGCCTCGGGGCCGATGTCCCGCAGCTGCGACTCGATCCGGACGTGCTCGCCCAGCAGCTGCGCGACGGTGGCGTCGAACTCGGCCTCGTGCGCCGGGAGGAACCGGCCGTCCACGGTGGCCCGGGCGCTGCCGGGGATGACGTTCGCCTTGTACCCGGCCGCCAGCTGCGTCGGGTTGGTCGTGTTCCGCAGCGTCGCGCCGACGAACCGTGAGGCCGGGCCCAGCGCCGCGACGAGGGCGTCGACAGCGTGCTCGTCCTCCGGGTCGAACGGCAGACCGGTCAGCTCCGCCACTCCCTCGAGCAGGCGGCGGACCGTCGGCGTGAGCTGGTACGGCCAGCGGTGGGCACCGATCCGGGCGACGGCGGCCGCGAGGTGGGTGACCGCGTTGTCCTGGTTCACCTGGCTGCCGTGGCCCGCCCGGCCGTCGGACACGAGCTGCAGCCAGGCGAGACCCTTCTCGGCGGTCTGCAGCAGGTAGGCCCGGCGGCCGCCGACGTCCACCGAGAACCCGCCCACCTCGCTGATCGCCTCGGTGGCCCCGGCGAACAGCTCCGGACGGTGGTCCACCGCCCAGCGGGCGCCGTGCACACCGCCCGCTTCCTCGTCGGCGAACATCGCCAGCACCACGTCCCGTGCCGGCCGGCGGCCCTCGCGCACCATCTGGCGCACCACCGCCAGCACCATCGCGTCCATGTCCTTCATGTCGACCGCACCCCGCCCCCAGAGCACGCCGTCCTGCTCGACGCCCGCGAACGGGTCGACGGACCAGTCCGCCGCCTGGGCGGGCACCACGTCGGTGTGCCCGTGCAGCACCAGCGCGGGACGGTGCTGGTCCGCACCCTCGAGGCGGACGACGACGCTGGCACGGCCCGGCTCGCTCTCGAACAGCTCCGGCTCGAGGCCTACGTCCTGCAGCAGACCCACCACGTACTCGGCAGCAGGTCGTTCACCCGGTCCGGACGAGTCGCCGTAGTTCGAGGTGTCGATGCGGATGAGCTCGGCGCAGATCCGGGCGACCTCGTCCTCGGCCGGGGTGGTGGTGGCCGGAGCGGCGGCGGGCGGCACGGGCGCGGGCATGGAGGTCACGGTACCGGGGCGTTGGTGACCGTGACCGGGGCCTGCCGCCCGGCCGGTCAGGCGGTCAGGCCCCGCCGGACCAGCAGCGGCTCGAGGCGCGGGTCGTGGCCGACCAGGTCCCGGAAGGCGGCCATCGGGTCGAGCGAGCCTCCGCGGGACAGCAGGGCGGCACGGACACGGTCCCCGTTCTCGCGGGTCGGTCCGCCGTTCGCGCCGAACCAGTCCACGGTGTCGGCGTCCAGGACCTCGGACCAGATGTACGAGTAGTAGGCGGCCGCGTAGCCCCCGCCGAAGACGTGGTTGAAGTACGACGAGCGGTACCGCGGCGGTACCAGGGGCAAGTCGATGCCCGCGGCGCTCAGGGCAGCCGCCTCGAAGACCTCGACCTGGTCCGGGTCGGTGGGGACCTCGTCGGGCGCCAACCGGTGCCACGCCTGGTCCAGCAGGGCGGCGCCCAGGTACTCCGTCGTGGCGAACCCCTCCCCGTCCCGGCGGCCCTCGACCAGCGTGGCGAGCCACTCGGCCGGCATCGGCTCACCCGTCTCGTGGTGCACGGCGAAGCCCTCCAGCACGGTGGGCTCCCATGCCCATGCCTCGTTGACCTGGGAGGGGTACTCCACGAAGTCCCGCGGCACCGACGTGCCGGACTGGGAGGGGTAGCGGACGTCGGAGAGCAGCGCGTGCAGCGCGTGGCCGAACTCGTGGAACAACGTGATCACGTGGTCCCAGGTCAGCAGGGTCGGGTGTCCGGGTGGCGGCTTGGGCACGTTGGCTGTGTTGACGACGACGGGGCGCTCCCCGAGCAGCGTGGACTGGTCCACGAGGGTGTTCATCCAGGCGCCACCGCGTTTGGACGCCCGGGTCCACAGGTCGGCGAGGAGCAGGCCCAAACCCTTGCCGTCCGCGTCGGACACCTCGAAGACGCGAACGTCGGGGTGGTGCCCCACCAGGTCGGTCCGCTCGGTGAACGTCAGGCCGTAGACACGGTGCGCTGCGGCGAACACACCGTCGACCAGCACCCGCTCGAGCTCCAGGTAGGACCGCAGCGCCGACTCGTCGAGCGAGCGCCTCCGCCGGCGCACCTGCTCCGCGTAGTACAGCCAGTCCCACGCCTGCAGGGTGGCGCCCGGGTGGTCCTCGGTCAGGGCTGCCGCCAGCTCGACGGCCTCCCGACGTGCGTTGCTCACCGCCCGTGGCGTGAGCCGGGACAGCAGGTCGGCCACCGCGTCGGAGGTCTTCGCCGTCGCATCCTGGGCGACGTAGTCGGCATGGTGCAGGTAGCCGAGCAGACGGGCTCGTTCGGCACGCAGGCGCACCATCTCCAGCAGCAGCGGCCGGGTGTCGTGATCCGGGCCGAGACCTCGGGTCACGGATGCGCGGTGGACGCGTTCGCGAAGGTCGCGGTCACGGATCGTGGCGAGGACCGGTTGGGCGGTGGACAGGGTCAGCTCGATCAACCAGCCGCCCCGGTGCCCGCGACCGGCCGCCGCGCCGGCTGCCGCCTCGACCGCGTCCGGGGCCAGCCCGTCGAGCTGTGCCGGATCATCGACCAGCACTGCGGCGGCGTTCGTGGCGGCCAGCAGCTCACGGCCGAACCGGGCGTCCAGGGCGGTGATCCGCTCGTTGAGCGTCCGCAGCCTGGCCTGGTCGCCGGCTGCCAGCCCGACGCCCGACCGGCGGAGGGCGATCGTCAGCCGGTGCAGCAGCCATGCCGTGTCCGGCTCGAGGTCGAGCGAGCCGTCGGCCACCTGGCGGGCGAGCACCTCGACGCGGGCGTTGAGCCGGTGGTCGAGGTAGATCGCATCGTGGTGGGCCGCCAGCAGCGGCGCGACCTCCTCCTCGACGGTCTCCAGCCCCTCGGTGGAGTCGGCGCCGAGCTGGTTGTAGAACGCGTTGGCGGCACGGTCCAGCAGCCGGCCGGATCGCTCGAGCGCGACCAGCGTGTTCTCGACGGTCGGTGGCTCCCGATCGGTGGCGATCGCCTCGACCTCGGCGCGCTGCTGCGCCATCCCCGCCAGCAGGGCCGGTCGGTAGTGCTGCTCGCGGATCGCGGTGTAGTCCGGCAGGCCGTAGGCCAGCGTCGACGGGGTGGCGAAGGGGTTCCCCGCGTCGAGGTCGGCCGGGTCGGCCTGGGTCGCGGCGGTGGTGGAGGCCATGGCGCCCATCGTCGCAGCCGGCCGGGACCGGTCCGGGCGGCTGCGACGACGGTGTGCGTTCCTACACGGTCGCGGCTCGGACGACCTCGGTCGCAGGTGCGACCGCGTAGCCGTGGGCCTGCCCCACCGGCTCCGAGTAGAGCCGCCCCGCGTGCGTCGTCAGCCCGGCCGCGAGCGCCGGGTCCGCCGCCAGGGCTGCCCGCCAGCCGTCGTCGGCCAGCGCCGCGAGGTAGGGCAGCGTCACGTTGGTCAGAGCGCGGGTGGAGGTGACGGGAACAGCCCCGGGCATGTTGGCGACGCAGTAGAACACCGAGCCGTGCACCAGGAACGTGGGGTCGTCGTGCGTGGTCGGGCGGGTGTCCTCGAAGCAGCCGCCCTGGTCGACCGCCACGTCGACCAGCACCGACCCGGGTCGCATCCGGGACACCAGCTCGTTGCTGACCAGGTGCGGCGCACGCGCACCCGGGACGAGGACGGCACCGATGACGAGGTCCGCCTCCAGCAACGCCTCCTCCACGGCCCAGGCGCTGGACGCCACCGTCCGGACGGCGCCGCCCAGCTCCACGTCGAGGCGGCGCAGACGCGGCACGGACACGTCGAGCACGCTCACCTCGGCGCGCATGCCGAGGGCGATCGTCGCGGCGTGGAAGCCGACGGTCCCGCCGCCCAGCACCACCACCCGGGCTGCGTCGACCCCGGGCACCCCGCCCAGAAGCAGGCCGCGGCCGCCCTCGTTCTTCATCAGGTGGTAGGCACCCACCTGGGTCGCGAGTCGCCCGGCCACCTCGCTCATCGGAGCCAGCAGCGGCAGCGAGCCGTCTGCCAGCCGCACCGTCTCGTAGGCGATCGACGTGGTGCCGGCGGCCAGCAGCGCGTCGGTCGCGGGCCGGTCTGCGGCGAGGTGCAGGTACGTGAACAGGACGAGGTCGTCCCGCAGGTGGCCGTACTCGGCCGCGACCGGCTCCTTGACCTTGCAGACGACGTCGGACTCGGCCCAGACCTGCGCCGCGTCCGGCACGACGACAGCCCCGGCCGCCCGGTACTGCGCATCGTCGATGGCCGACCCGACACCGGCGCCGGCCTCGACCAGGACGCGGTGACCCGCCTGGGCGAGGCGGTGCACACCGGCCGGCGTGACGGCGACGCGGTACTCGCGGTTCTTGATCTCGCGGGGGATGCCGACCTTCATCGACGGGCTCCTCGGTGTGACGGGCTGCGGCCGGGCTCGGCCGGACGTGCACCATGTGGTCCACATCACAACCAAGTGTGAACTTCACGTGTTTCCGCTGCGTCACAGCCGCAGGATCTTCGGTACCGTAACCCGATGTCCGTGGGATCGTCGTCCGGCGTCGGTCAGCAGCCCCCAGCCCGCACGCGATTCGCCGCACGCCTCGACGACGTGGACCGCGCGATCCTCCGGGAGCTGGAGCGGGACGGCCGGCAGTCGAACAAGGACCTCGCCGCCCGCGTCGGGATCGCCCCCTCCACCTGCCACGCCCGCGTCCGCGTGCTGCGCGAGTCCGGGGTGCTGCGCGGCTTTACCGCCCAGGTGGACCCCGAGGCCATGGGCCGCGGGCTGCAGGCCATCATCGCGGTCCGGCTGCAGGCAGCAGCCCGCGCCCGGCTCGGGCGCTTCGCCCGCGCGTTGGCCGAGCGGCCGGAGGTGCAGGACGTGTACCTGCTCGGCGGCTCCGAGGACGTGCTGGTGCACGTGGCGGTCGCGGACTCCCAGGCGCTGCGAGCCTTCGTCGTCGAGCACCTGTCCACCCGCCAGGAGGTGGCGCACACGCAGACGAGCCTCGTCTTCGAGCACCTCCACCTGCCCACAGGGCCGCGGTGAACG
>DAIDJQ010000212.1 GCA_027451305.1 Cellulomonas sp. | reverse complement strand
GCTCGACCTCGACGTCGCCCGGTGGCGGCCGGACGCCGCGGCGCAGGTCGCCACGGTCCGCGACGCGGTGCTGCCCGCGTCCCGGCTGCCGGGCGGCATCGAGGGCCGCCGGGTGCGCGTGCTGGCGAGCGGGGCGCGGCTGCGCGCGATCGTCGCGCTGGCGGCCCAGGACGACGGTGGCGCCGTCAACCTCTGGCAGGCCGACCAGCGGTCGACGGCGCTGCGCGAGGTGGACCGGGTGGCTCGTCGGGCCCTCGCCGCGGCTGCGACCTCGCTCGAGGGCTGACGCCACCCGGATCGCGCACGGGCGACGCCGGACCGCGGTCGCCCCGCGGCGACCGGGGTCCGCTCAGCCCAGCACGGACCGGTAGACCTCGAGCGTTCGCTCGCCGATCGCGCCCCACGAGAAGTGGTCCTCCACCCGGCGGCGCGACGCGCGTCCCCACTCGGCCGCCCGGACCGGGTCGGAGACCACCTCGGTCAGCGCGGCGGCCACGTCCCGGACGAACCGGTCGGGGTCGGTCGGCGTCCCGGTGCCGTCCTGCACCTGGTCGATGGGCACGAGCCGGCCGGTCACCCCGTCGTCCACCACCTCGGGGATGCCGCCCGTGGCGGTGCCCACCACCGGCAGGCCGACGGCCATCGCCTCGAGGTTGACGATCCCGAGGGGCTCGTAGACCGACGGGCACGCGAACACCGTTCCGTGGGACAGGACGGCGACCAGCTCGGCGCGCGGCAGCATCCGCTCGATCCAGACCACGCCGGTGCGCCGCTCGCGCAGCCGCTCCACCAGGCCGGTGACCTCCGCCAGGATCTCGGGGGTGTCCGGCGCCCCGGCGCACAGCACCAGCTGGACGTCCGCGGGCAGCAGCTCGGCGGCACGCAGCAGGTAGGGCAGGCCCTTCTGCCGGGTGATCCGCCCGACGAAGACGACCGAGGGCCGCTCCGGGTCGATGCCGAGCTCGCGCACCGTCTGCTCGTCGCGCGCGAGGTCCGCCTCGTCGGTGGGTCGACGCCAGGAGTCGAGGTCGATCCCGTTGTGCACCACGTGCACCTTCTCCGGGTCGACGGCCGGGTAGGCGCGCAGGATGTCGGCACGCATGCCGCCGCTCACCGCGATGACCGCGGCCGCAGCCTCGTACGCCGTCCGCTCGGCCCAGCTCGACAACGCGTAGCCGCCGCCCAGCTGTTCGGCCTTCCACGGCCGCAGCGGCTCGAGGCTGTGCGCGGTCACCACGTGCGGCACCCCGTGCAGGAGCCCCGCCAGGTGGCCGGCGAGGTTGGCGTACCAGGTGTGCGAGTGCACCAGGTCGGTGCCGGCGGTGATGCCGGCGACCATCGCCAGGTCCACGCCGAACGTCTGGAGGGCTGCGTTGGCGCCGGAGAGCTCGGCCGGGACGTCGTAGCCGTGCACACCGACGTCCTCGCGGGGTCCGTCGAAGCAGTGCACCTGGACGTCGACGACGTCCCGCAGGACGGCCGTCAGGCCGGCCACGTGCACGCCGGCGCCGCCGTACACGTGCGGCGGGTACTCCCGGGTCAGCAGATCGACGCGCACGTCAGGCCTCCTCGCCCGGCCCTCCGTGGGCCACGGGCGACACGGTAGCGCGCCCCGGCGGAGCCGCCTCGCTGGCGCCGTCCCGTGGGCCTAGGGTTCGTGCCATGGCAACGCCGCGCGTCCTCGCTATCGTCCTCGCCGGTGGGGAGGGCAAGCGGCTGATGCCGCTCACCGCCCACCGCGCCAAGCCGGCGGTGCCCTTCGGGGGGCTCTACCGTCTGATCGACTTCGCCCTGTCGAACGTCATCAACTCCCGGTACCTGCACGTGATCGTGCTGACCCAGTACAAGTCGCACAGCCTGGACCGCCACGTCGCGCAGACCTGGCGGATGTCCCCGCTGCTCGGCAACTACGTGGCTGCCGTCCCGGCGCAGCAGCGCGTCGGCAAGCACTGGTACCTGGGCAGCGCGGACGCCATCTACCAGTGCCTGAACATCATCGACGACGAGCGACCCGACATCGTGGTCGTGGTCGGCGCCGACCACGTCTACCGGATGGACTTCTCCCAGATGGTGGACGCGCACATCGACTCCGGCGCGGAGCTCACCGTCGCGGGCATCCGGCAGCCGATCGGGTGGGCGGACCAGTTCGGCGTGATCGAGACCGCGACCGACGACCCGACCCGCATCGCGGCGTTCCGCGAGAAGCCGTCGGACCCCGTCGGCCTGCCGGACTCCCCCGGCGAGGTGCTCGCCTCGATGGGCAACTACGTCGCCGACGCCGACGCACTGGTGCGCGCCGTCACCGCCGACGCGGAGGACGTCAACTCCCGGCACGACATGGGCGGTGACATCGTCCCCGCCTTCGTCGCACGGGGCACCGCCGGCGTCTACGACTTCATCCGCAACGACGTGCCCGGCTCCACCGACCGCGACCGCGACTACTGGCGGGACGTGGGCACCATCGACGCCTACTTCGAGGCGAACCAGGACCTGATCTCGATCGAGCCGGTGTTCAACCTCTACAACGACGAGTGGCCGTTGTACACGGGCTACATCGGGCTGCCGCCGGAGAAGTTCGTGCACGCCGGGCCGGGCCGCCTCGGGCATGCCGCCGACTCGATCGTGTCACCGGGCGTGCTGGTGTCCGGCGCCACGGTGTCCGGGTCCATCCTGTCCCCGGGCGTCCGCCTGCACTCGTGGGCCCAGGTCACCGACTCGGTGCTGATGGACGGCGTCCACGTGAACCGGTACGCGCAGGTGCACCGCGCGATCCTGGACAAGAACGTCATCGTCCCGGAGCGCGCCCGGGTGGGCCTCGACCACGAGCACGACCTGGCCCGCGGCTTCACCGTCACCGAGAGCGGCGTCACCGTGGTGCCCAAGGGGACGGTCATCGAGGACTGACACCCCCGGACGGCTCCCACCGTCGGCCGCTAACCTGCGCCCGTGACAACCCCGTTCGCCGCCCGCCCCGACCGGCTCGTGGTGATGGACGTGGACTCCACGCTCATCACCGGTGAGGTGATCGAGATGCTCGCCGGCCACGCCGGCAGCCGTGAGCAGGTGGCGACGATCACGGATCGCGCCATGCGGGGCGAGCTGGACTTCGCCGAGTCGCTTCGCGAGCGCGTCGCGACCCTGGCGGGGCTCCCGGTCCGCGTGCTGCGGGAGGTGCTCGACGAGGTCGAGCTCACCCCGGGCGCGCAGGAGCTGGTCACGGGCCTGCGGGAACGCGGCTGGCCCCTCGGACTGGTGTCCGGCGGGTTCATCGAGGTGGTCGGGCCACTGGCCGAACGGCTCGGGATCGAGCGTCGGCGGGCCAACCGCCTCGAGGCGGTCGGCGGCTACCTGACCGGACGGGTCATGGGTCCCGTCGTCGACCGGGCGGCCAAGGCGGCCGCGCTCCGAGAGTGGGCGACCGAGCTGCGCGTGCCGCTGGACCGGACCGTCGCGATCGGTGACGGCGCCAACGACCTCCAGATGATGGCCACGGCCGGGTTCTCGGTGGCGTTCAACGCCAAACCTGTCGTCGCCGCGCAGGCGGACGCCGCCGTGACGGGCCGCCTCGACGCGATACTCGAGCTGCCGCCGCTCCGCATTCCGCGAACCCGCTAGGACGACGGGCGCCCCGCTGCGCCCGCCGGGAGCCGCTCAGGGCCGGTGCACCGCCACCAGCCGCGCGCGACCACGGCCGAGGTCCGACCAGCCGTCATAGGGCCGCAGCACGCTCCAGGCAGCCGTCGGGACCCCCGCGTGAACCTGCGCGAGCGCCGCCGGGTCCGACCCGAGTGCCGCAAGCGCCGCGGAGACGGCCGAGATCGAGGGCTCGTGCCCGACGACGGCGACGGTCCGGGCGTCTGCCGGCGTCGTGCGCAGCAGCTCCACCAGGTCCCCCGGCCCGGCGTCGTAGACGTCGTCGCTGAGCAGCACCTGCGCGCCCGAACCGCTCGAGCGGGCGACGAGCTCCCACGTCTGCCGCGTGCGCAGCGCCGACGAGCACCAGACCAGATCAGGGAGCAGACCCGCTGCCGCCCAGCGGACGCCGACCTCGGTCGCCTGGCGCCGACCCTCCAGCGACAGCGGACGCTCGTGGTCGACCACACCGCCCGGCCGGTCGGCCTTGGCGTGACGCAGCAGCACGAGGGTGCGTGCCGGCGCGCCCACGTGCGGCGGCGCGGCGCCCTTCTCGTCGTCCTCGTGGTCGGCCAACCTGCGTCCCCCTTCCGCGGGGCGGCCTGCTCGGGTCTACAGGCCCATCGCGTGCACGCCGCCGTCGACGTGCACGATCTCACCGGTCGTCGCGGGAAACCAGTCCGAGAGCAGCGCGGCGACCGCGCGGGCGGTGGGCTCGGGGTCGTGCACGTCCCAGCCGAGCGGCGCCCGGTCGGGCCAGCCCCCTTCCATCGCCTCGAATCCGGGGATCGACCTGGCTGCGGTGGTGCGGATCGGACCGGCGGAGACGAGGTTGACGCGGATCCCTGACGGGCCCAGGTCTCGGGCGAGGTAGCGCGCCGTGGACTCGAACGCAGCCTTCGCCACCCCCATCCAGTCGTAGACCGGCCATGCGTACCGGGCGTCGAACGTCAGGCCCACCACGGCGGACCCGCGCCCGAGGAGCGGCTGTGCCGCGACGGCGAGGGACTTCAGCGAGAACGCCGACACGTGCAGCGCCGTCGCCACGTCGTCCCACTGGCCGGCCAGGAAGTTGCCCCCCATCACCGACTGCGGCGCGAACCCGATCGAGTGCACCACGCCGTCGAGGTGGTCGGTGTGCTCACGCACCCGGTCGGCGAGGGCCGTCAGGTCCTCCTCGCTCGTCGCGTCGAGCTGCACCACCGGCACCGGCTTCGGCAGCCGCCGCGCGATCACCTCGGTGAGCCGCAGCTGCCGCCCGAAGGACGTCAGCACGACGTCGGCACCCTCCTGCAGAGCCAGGCGGGCGACGTGGAACGCGATCGAGGTGTCGGTCAGCACGCCGGTGACCAGGAGCGACTTGCCGTCCAGCAGACCCATGGCGAGACCTTTCGTCGGACCGGATTCGTCGGGCGCAGGCCAGAGCGTTCAGTGGCCCATGCCGAGGCCGCCGTCGACCGGGATGACGGCGCCGCTGATGTAGGAGGCGAGCGGCGAGGCGAGGAACTCGACCACGCCGGCCACGTCGTCCGGCTCGGCGAACCGGCCGACCGGGATGGCGTCGAGGTAGGCGCGCTGCCGCTCCTCGGGCAGCGCCCGGGTCATGGCGGTGTCCACGAAGCCAGGGGCGACGACGTTCGCGGTGATGCCGCGGCCGGCCAGCTCGCGAGTGACCGAGCGGGCGATGCCGACCAGTGCAGCCTTGGACGCGGAGTAGTTCACCTGGCCGGGCGAGCCGTAGAGCGCCACGACGGAGCCGATCAGCACGATGCGGCCACGCCGCATCCGGATCATGCCCTTGGACGCCCGCCGCACGACGCGGAACGCACCGGCCAGGTTCACGTCGAGCACGTCGTCGAAGTCCTGGTCGCTCATCCGCAGCAGCAGCTGGTCCCGCGTGATGCCGGCGTTGGCCACCAGCACCTCGACCGGTCCGTGCGCCGCCTCGACCTGCGCGAACGCGGCGTCGATGGAGGCCGTGTCACGCACGTCGCCCACCACGGCGAGCGCACCGTCCGGCGCGTCGGCGGTCCGGTCGAGGGTGGCGACCTTGTCGCCGAGAGCGAGGAAGCGCTCGGCGATGGTGCGTCCGATGCCGCGTCCCGCGCCGGTCACGAGGACGCTGCGGGGGGTACGGGTCGGCTGGGTCTGGGTCTCGTCGGAGGCAAGCACGGGTCACGACGCTAGCCGACGAGGGCGGCCGGACGTCGGACGCGGCCGCACAGGTTGCCCCGCAGCGGTTGTGGGAGGTCCACAACAGGGTGCCGACCTAGGATCTGCGGGTGAGCACACCGCGCGGGGTGCCGCCGGAGCAGCGCCCGGTGCACCGGATCACGTCCGCACCCGAGCCGCTCACTGCCGACCAGTCGCGTCGCCAGCGCAGCTACCTGCTGCAGATGGGCATCCGGGTGCTGTGCTTCATCGGCGCGGTGCTCACGTTCCACAGGGTGCCGGCGCCGGTGACAGTCCTGCTGGTGATCGGCGCGGTGGTGCTCCCCTACACGGCGGTGCTGTTCGCCAACGCCGGTCGCGAACGGCAGGACCGGGACGAGTCCTTCCTCGACCCGCGGCTGATCGGGGGCGGCCCCGGCACGGACGGGACGGGCACGGCGGAGCCGCACCAGCCCGGCGACGGTTCGACGACGGGGCCGGCGGACATGCCCGGCCGGGGCGAGGCCGGGACGGCACCAGGACAGGCGGGCCCGTTGCCCGGCACGGGAGGGCAGCGATGAGCGAGCAGGACGCAACCGGTGCGGTGCCGGACGAGGTGGGCGAGCTCGTGTGCAGCGGCCGCGGCTGCCGGCGACCGGCGGCCTGGGGCCTGCTCTGGAACAACCCCCGCCTGCACACCCCGGACCGGCGCAAGGTGTGGCTCGCGTGCACCGAGCACCGTGCGTCGCTCTCGGAGTACCTGCAGGTGCGCGGGTTCCTGCGCGACGTGGTGGGCGTGGACACCCTGACGCAGCGCGAGCCCGACGGCACGCCGTCATGAGGCCTGCGACGCGGCGCGCCGTCAGCCTGGTGCTCATCGGCGTGGCGGTCGCGGTGACCTGCACGCTCCTCGGGCGGTGGCAGTGGCACCGGCACGTGGTCAAGGACCACCTGATCGCCGTGGTGCAGACGAACTGGGCCGCGGCTCCCGTGCCCCTCGCGTCGCTCGCGGCGCCGGGTGCGAGCCTGACCGGGGCCTCCGAGTGGCGGGCGGTGCGAGCGGTGGGCCACTACGTGCCCGCCGCGACGGTGCTGCTGCGCAACCGGCCGGTGGACAGCCACTCGGCGTACCACGTGCTGGTGCCGTTCGTCGTGCAGGACGGCACCGTGCTCGTGGTGGACCGCGGCTGGGTCGCGATCGGTGCGAACGGGTCCGTGGCGGTGACCCCCGCTGCGCCACCGGACGGGACGACGACCCTCGTGGCCCGCATCCGGATGCCCGAGGCGCCGTCCACCCGCGGTGCTCCGGTCGGTCAGGTCCAGACGATCGACGTGCCGCAGGTGCTGGCCGCCGCTGGTGCAGCCGCTCCCCCGGGCACGCCGTACCCGTTCTACGTGGCGATGGAGAGCGAGGACCCGGCCCCGGCGCAGGTGCTCGGCATGCTGGATCCGCCCAGCACCGATCCGGGTCCGCACCTGTCGTACGCGTTCCAGTGGTGGGTGTTCGCCCTGGGGGGCTTCGCCGCGTGCGTGTGGTCCGCACGGCGGGAGCTGCTCGACGACCGTCTCGAGCGGGCCGGCATGGCGGTGCCCTTCTCGGGCGCGACGGTGCCGGGTGCCCCTGGCCCGGCCGACGGTGCCGACGTTGCCGGCGTCCACGGAACGGACCCGGTCCCTGCGCCGGACGGTCCGAGCCGGAACCCGTCCGGTCCGCCTCCGGCGGCGCGGCCGGCGGGCCCGGGCGCCCGCTCGCGGCCGCGCAAGCGTGGTCGCGACGAGCTCGTCGAGGACGCACTCGTGGAGGCGCAGCTGCCCACCGGGCCGGGGCAGCACGAGCCGAGGGACGTCACGCCAGGGCGATGAGGTCCAGGTAGTCCGGACCCCACAGGTCCTCGTCGCCGTCCGGCAGCAGGAGCACACGCTCCGGGTTCAGGGCGGACACGGCACCCTCGTCGTGGCTGACGAGCACCACCGCGCCGGCGTACCCGCGCAGCGCGGCCAGGATCTCCTCGCGGGAGGCCGGGTCCAGGTTGTTGGTCGGCTCGTCGAGCAGGAGCACGTTGGCGCTGGAGACGACGAGGGCCGCGAGCGCCAGCCGGGTCTTCTCGCCGCCGGAGAGCACGTTGGCCGGCTTGTCCGCGTCGTCGCCGGAGAACAGGAAGGAGCCCAGCACCGAGCGCACCTGCGTGTCCGTCAGGTCGGGTGCCGCGCTGCGCATGTTCTCCACCACGGTGCGCGACAGGTCGAGCGTCTCGTGCTCCTGGGCGTAGTAGCCCAGCTTGAGTCCGTGACCGGGCCGCACCTCGCCGGTGTCGCTCGGCTCGAGGCCGCCGAGGATGCGCAGCAGCGTCGTCTTGCCGGCACCGTTCAGGCCGAGCACCACGACCTTCGAGCCGCGGTCGATCGCCAGGTCCACGTCGGTGAACACCTCCAGCGACCCGTAGGACTTGGACAGCCCCTCGGCCGTCAGCGGCGTCTTGCCGCACGGGGCCGGGTCGGGGAACCGCAGGTGCGCCACCTTGTCGGACGCGCGCGCCTGCTCCAGGCCCGACAGCAGCCGCTCGGCACGCTTGGCCATGTTCTGGGCGGCGACGGCCTTCGTCGCCTTCGCGCGCATCTTGTCGGCCTGCGCCATCAGCACGGCGGCCTTCTTCTCGGCGTTCGCCCGCTCGCGGCGGCGACGCTTCTCGTCCGTCTCCCGCTGCGTCAGGTAGGCGTCCCAGCCGAGGGCGTACTGGTCGATCACCCCGCGGTTGGCATCGAGGTGGAACACCTTGTTGACGCAGGCGCGCAGGAGCTCCGCGTCGTGGCTGATGACGACGAACCCGCCGGAGTACGCCTTGAGCCAGTCCCGCAG
>DAIDJQ010000211.1 GCA_027451305.1 Cellulomonas sp. | reverse complement strand
GACGGGTCGCGCAGCGACGGCAGCCGGTGCAGGAGCGGGTCGACGAACCCGCGCCGCGGGTCCAGCACCCCCGCGTCGGCGAGCCGGTCCAGCAACATCCCGACCCGGGAGGCCGGGATGCCGAGCTCGGTGGCGATCTCGCCCGGCTCGATGAACCGGCCGGTGGTGCCGCAGACGGCGGCGAACAGCCGCTCCACCGGGCACGGTGCGGCGCCCTCCCCGGTGCACACGTCCCTGCGCAGCCCCTCGACCAGCAGGTCGACGAAGTCCTTGGTCACGGTCCCCAGGTCGCGTCGCTCCGCGACGGCCCGCGCGAACCCGCCGTACCGCAGGTAGTTCGCGCGCACCAGCCCCGCGTCGGCCCCGGGCTCGGCGCCCAGCAGCTCGGCGAGCGTCGACGGGCGCAGCGAGCGCAGGGTGGCGGCGCCTGCCCAGGCCGCCACCATCCGGTCGACGGGCGCACCTGCGACCGACGCCGTGAGGAGCACCCGCACCCCGGGCACCGGGGCGGCGAACGCGTCGGCCCAGTCGGTGCAGGCGGACACCTCGTCGATCACCACCAGGCGCGGCTGGTCGCACGCGGGTGCGCCGACGCGGGTCGGCCGGCGCAGCACGTTGTCCAGGTCCTGCACGTCCAGCGGCGGTCGGTTGGGGAAGGGGCCGCCGGCGGCCACCTCGACGGGCACCCAGAGGACGGCTCGCGGGTCCGTGTCGGGCTCGGCGAGCGCCTGCAGCACGGCGTCCTTGGCGGCGGTCGTCTTGCCGACGGCTCGGGGGCCGACCAGCACGGTGGCGGTACCCTCCGGGGCGTGCGCGACCTCGGAGAGCGCGCCCCGGCCGGCGAGGGTCCCCGTCACCCACTCGTGCCGGGCACGCTGCGCGAGGTGCACGTCGTCCGCCGCCCAGGAGACGCGGGTCCGGCGCGACCACCACGGGTTGGCGGCGCGCAGCACCTGTGCCAGCTCGCTGTGTCGCATCTTCCTGAGGGTGCTACCCAGCAGTAGCCCTAGCAGGGGACGAAGGGCCCGCCTGTGCTTCAGACCAGGGCTATCAGGTCCGCGATCGACTCCACGACCTCGCTCGGACGGTACGGGTACCGCTGCACGTCCGCCGCCCGGGTGGACCCGGTGAGCACCAGGAAGGTGCGCAGCCCTGCCTCGATCCCGGCGACCATGTCGGTGTCCATCCGGTCGCCCACCATCACGGTGGTCTCCGAGTGGGCGTCGATCCGGTTCAGCGCCGAGCGGATCATCATCGGGTTCGGCTTCCCGACGAAGTAGGGCTTGCGCCCGGTGGCCGCCGTGATCATCGCCGCCACCGCGCCGGTGGCCGGCAGGTCACCCTCCGCCGACGGGCCGGTGACGTCCGGGTTGGTGGCGATGAACCGCGCACCGCCCTGGATCAGCCGGATCGCCTGCGTGATCGCCTCGAACGAGTACGTGCGGGTCTCGCCCAGCACGACGAAGTCCGGGCTGCCGGCCGTCAGGGTGAAGCCGGCCTGGTACAGCGCGGTGGTGAGCCCGGCCTCGCCGATCACGTAGGCGGAGCCGCCGTCGGGCGACTGGTCCACCAGGAACTGCGCGGTGGCCAGCGCCGAGGTCCAGATCGCCTCCTCCGGCACGTCGATCCCGCTCGCGGCCAGCCGGGCCCGCAGGTCACGGGTGGTGTAGATCGAGTTGTTGGTGAGGATCAGGAAGGGGCGTCCCTTCGCCTGCAGGGTTCCGACGAAGTCGGCTGCACCCGGCAGCGCCCGGTCCTCGTGCACCAGGACGCCGTCCATGTCGCACAGCCAGGACGCGATCTCGCGCGGCGCGGGCACCTCAGGCCTCGTCGCGGTCCAGCGTCACGGCCGGGCGCACGGGCTCGGCGCCGGCGAGGCCCGCGGCACGCTGCGCCTTGCGGCGCTTGCGCCACGCCTCGATGCCGATCGGCGCGACGGAGACCAGCACGATCAGGACGAGCAGCACCTCGATGTTCTTCTTGATGAAGGTGATGTTGCCGAGGCCGTACCCGAGCCAGGTCACGCCGGCCGCCCACAGCACCACGCCGATGCCGTTGTAGAGCGCGAAGTGCGAGTACCGCATCCGGCCGACGCCGGCGGCGGCCGAGGCGTAGGTCCGCACGAACGGGATGAACTGGGCGATCACCAGGGTCCGGCCGCCGTACCTCTCGAAGTACGCGTACGTCTGGTCGATGTGCTCCTGCTTGAAGATCTTCGAGTCCGGCCGGCTGAACACCCGCGGGCCGAACGTGCGGCCGATCCAGTAGCCGGTCTGCGTGCCTGCGTACGCCGTGAGCACCATGATCAACGACAGCCAGCCGCTGGGCGGCAGGTGCGAGGCCGGCTGCGCGGCGATCGCGCCGGCGGTGAACAGCAGCGAGTCCCCCGGCAGGATCGGGAACAGCAGCCCCACCTCGATGAACACGATCACCATCACGCCGATCAGCGCGCCGGTGCCCAGCGACTCGATGATGTGCTGGGGGTCCAGGAAGCTGGGGCCGAGGGCGTGCACGGCGCCCGTGGCCAGGGCGGACGCGGTCAGCACGACGTCACGCAGGTCAGGTCGGAGGTCACGGGGCGCATGGCCCCCAGGGTACGTCGGCGCCTGGTCGCAGGCCGTGGCGCCCGTGTGGTGGTCCTGTGCGGCGCCCCCGCGGGCTCGCGTGGTGGCGGTGGCGGTGCCGGGGCCCGTGGGGGTCCGCGGTCCCGGTCCTGCACCGTCCGTGGCGTGGAAGACTTCGGGGGAACCACCTTCGGACCCGACGAAGCAGGAGAAGCAGCGATGCCCATCGCGACCACCGAGGTCTACGCCGAGCTGATCGACCGCGCCAAGGCCGGCGGTTTCGCATACCCCGCCGTGAACGTCACCTCGTCCCAGACCCTCACCGCCGCGCTGCGTGGCTTCGCGGAGGCCGAGAGCGACGGGATCATCCAGGTCTCCGTCGGCGGCGCCGAGTACGCCTCCGGCGCCACCGTCAAGGACCGCGTCACCGGTTCGCTGGCCCTCGCCGCCTACGCCCGTGAGGTCGCCAAGGGCTACCCGGTCACGGTGGCCCTGCACACGGACCACTGCACCAAGCAGAACCTCGACAGCTGGGTCCGCCCGCTGCTGGCCATCGAGGCGGAGCAGGTCAAGAACGGCCAGGAGCCGACCTTCCAGTCCCACATGTTCGACGGCTCGAACATCCCGCTCGACGAGAACCTCGTCATCGCGGCCGAGCTGCTCCGGCTGTCCGCCGCGGCCCGCACCATCCTCGAGGTGGAGATCGGCGTCGTCGGTGGCGAGGAGGACGGCCACGCGGCCGAGATCAACGACAAGCTGTACACCACCCCCGAGGACGGCCTGAAGACCATCGCGGCCCTCGGCACCGGTGAGCAGGGCCGCTACCTGACGGCCCTGACCTTCGGCAACGTGCACGGCGTGTACAAGCCCGGTGCCGTCAAGCTGCGCCCGGCGATCCTGGGCGAGATCCAGAAGGTCGTCGGCGAGGCTGCCGGCAAGGAGCGCCCGTTCGACCTGGTGTTCCACGGCGGCTCCGGCTCCACGGCCGAGGAGATCGCCGAGGCCGTGAGCCACGGCGTGGTGAAGATGAACATCGACACCGACACCCAGTACGCGTTCACGCGTCCCGTGGTCGGCCACATGTTCACCAACTACGACGGCGTGCTGAAGGTGGACGGCGAGGTCGGCAACAAGAAGGCCTACGACCCGCGCGTCTGGGGCAAGCTGGCCGAGGGCGGCATGGCCGCCCGGATCGCCGAGGCAGCCCAGCAGCTCGGCTCGGCGGGGCACAAGCTCTGACGTACGCCTGACGAACGACGAAGGCCCGGGACCAGCTCTGGTCCCGGGCCTTCGTACGTCCGCGGTGCCGTCAGACGATCGGTGCCCCGTCGCCCAGCGGCTCGAACGGTGCGTCCTGGTCGTCGTCGACGATGTCGAGCAGCTCGCCGATGCGGGTCACCTCGAGCAGGAACCGCACGGTGGGCGGGACCCGGAGCAGGCGGACACGGTGCTGGCTGCGGATCGACAGCCGGGCGAGGAAGGCGACGCCGGACGAGTCCATGAACGTCACGTGGTGCGCGTCCACCTCGATCGGCAGCCCGCGCTGCTCGGCCTCCGTCGTCGCCTCGGCCAGCTCGGCGCCGAGATCGGCGTCGACCTCGCCCGAGAGCACGATGCGCGTGCGGTCCGCGCCGACGATGACCTGGACGGCGCCGGGCTCCCCGACCACCTCCGCTCCCTCGGTCTGCTCGTCCGGGGTGGGGCTGTTACCGTCTCGCACGATGCTCCTTCCGGGCGGCCGTGCTCGGGCGGCGGTCGCCGGTCCCGCGGCACGTGCACCTGGCGCGAACGCTAGACGATCGGAGGTGGTGGTGGTCAACCTACCGGCACCTCCGCCTCCGCCGGCCCTCCCCGGGGAGGCGATCATCGAGGCCCTCGTCGCGCGCGCCGTCGCTGCGAGCGACGTGCCCGTGCTGGTGCTCGGCCGAACGGCCGCCGGGCTCGGGGTCGTGTGGGCCAACTCGGCGGCGAGCGCGCGCACCGGCTACCCGCTCGAGGCGATGCGGGCCGCGCCGCGCGGGCTGCTGGACGACCCGAGGGTGCGTGTGCTGGACCGCGGCCTGCTGCGGGACGCGATGCGCGAGCGCCGGCCGGTGGAGCTGCAGGTGCAGGTGCGCCGCCCGGGGGGCTCGGCGCTGATGTGCTCGGTGCGGCTCGCACCGTTCGACCCGGCGGGGGACGGCTCGTGGGTCGCCGTGCTGCGGGACGTCGGCGTGGAGCTCTCCCGCGAGGCCAGCCGGGCGCGGGAGGTCGCCGTGGAGCGCCGCGAGCGGCAGGCGCTGTCGGTGGTGGCCCAGGTGTCCGACCTGCTCGTGGACGTGGACGACCCGCACGCGCTCGGCGAGATCGTCGCGCTGCTGCAGTCCACCACCGTCGCCTGGGCGGCGTTCTACCTCAACGACGGCGGGCTGCGGCCCGCCGAGGGGATCGAGCCCGACCGGCCGCCGACGGGGGTCGGGCGCCGCCACCTGGCGCCCGGGTTGCCCGCCGACCGCGCGGCACCGGCCACCGAGCTCGCCGCGGATCCCGTGCAGCAGCTCCTGGACGGGCACAGCGACCGCCCGGTGGAGCTCGACCTGTCCGACGCCGACGCCCGTGTGCCGGGCAGCGCGAGCGACTGGCTGGCGCGGCACGGGCGGCCGCCGGGCGAGCCGCACGTGGTGGTGTACCCGGTGCAGGGACGTCGCCGGGTGATGGGGCTGCTGGTGGTGCAGGGATCGTGCGGTCCGGGGCTCGCCGGCCTCGACGAGTCGACGCGGACGGTGCTGGAGCTCACGGCGCGCCGCGTCGGGCTGTCCGTCGACAACGTGCGGCTGTACGAGCGGGAGCACCGGCTGGCCGAGACGCTGCAGCGGGCGATGCTGCCCGAGCAGGCCGAGGTGGAGGGGCTGGACGTGTGGACGTACTACGCGCCCAACTCCGCGAACGCGCAGGTGGGGGGCGACTGGTACGACGTGCTGCAGATCGCCGCCGACGTCGTCGGCGTGGTGATCGGCGACGTGGTGGGCCACGACGTCGAGGCGGCGGCCACCATGGGACAGCTGCGATCGGTCGTGCGCTCCTACGGGTTCGACGTGACGACGCCGGGCCCGGTGCTGGAGAGGGTGGACCAGCTGGTGGCGGGCTTGCGGATCCCTCGCTCGGCAGGTCTCGTGTTCTCGACCCTGACCAGGTCCGACGACGGCTGGCGGCTGGCGTACTCCCGGGCGGGCCACCTGCCGATGCTGCTGGTCCGCGGTGGCCGGGCGCAGCCGCTGGCGGAGGCTGCCGGGCCGTTGGTGGGGTTCGGCGGCGGGGGCAGGTCCACCGCGGCGGCGCACCTGCAGCCGGGGGACGCGCTGATCTACTTCACCGACGGGCTGATCGAGCGGCGGGACCGCGGGCTCCGGGAGGGTCTCGAGGCGCTGGTCGAGGCGGCCGGGGCGGTCACCGCCACGGACGCCGCGGGGATCGGCGAGGACCTGCTGTCGAGGCTGGCCGACCAGCCGGAGGACGACGTCGCCGTCGTCGTCGTGCGCGTGCCGAACCCCGGGGACCGCGCCGAGGCCGCCGCGAGCCCGCGCCGGCGCCGCTGGGCGCTCCCGAACGAGGCCGCGTCGATCGGACGTGCGCGGCACGCGGTGCTGCGCACGTGCCAGGCGTGGGAGATCCCGGACGCGGCGAACGCCGAGCTGGTGGTGTCCGAGCTGGTGGCCAACGCCGTGCTGCACGGGTGGGGGCGCATCGCGCTGCAGCTCTACGACACGGGGGACGGCCTGCGCATCGAGGTGGAGGACGCCAACCCGAC
>DAIDJQ010000210.1 GCA_027451305.1 Cellulomonas sp. | reverse complement strand
CCGCCGCTCGAGCCGCCGGGCTGCCTGACCATCGCTGCTTCCGAGACGGTGCCGCCGTGCGTGCAGCCACCAGCTGGGTCCCCGACGTCTCCGCTTCGCAGGGTGGTGCCTTCACACGGCGCCGGGCAGTGGCGGCCGGCGCGAAGGTCGGACAGGTGCGCTGGCAGGTCCGCTGCGGCCGCTGGGTCCCCGTGGTCGGCTCCGCGCTGAGGTCGGCCGCCTGGGCTCCCGACGAGGTCACCCTCCTGCACGCCGCGCACCTCAGCTGGCCGGACGGCGTCGTGGCGTTCAGCACCGCGGCGCGCGTGCACCGCGTGCCGATCGGCGACGACCCCCTGGTGCACGTCGTCGTGCCGAGCGGGCGCCCTGCGCGCGGGCGGCTGACACCGCACGAGGTGGAGCTGGACCCGAGCGACGTCACGTCGGTCCTCGGGGTGCCGATCACGACGAGGCGTCGCACGGTGCTGGACTGCCTCGGCCGCCTCCCGGAATCGGCCGCGCCCGACCTGCTCGCCTGGGTCGCCGCCCACCGACTCCTCACCGCGTCGGACATCGACGAGTGGCTCGAGACGCACCGGGGTCGACCGGGGAACCGGCAGCGCGCCGAGGTCTCGCGCCGGCTCCGCACCGGCGCGGTGAACCCGGCGGAGGACCGGCTGCACACGATCCTTCGCCGGGCTGCCCACTCGTCGGACCGGTTCCAGGCCGACCGGACCCGCCAGAACGCGCTGATCGTCGCGGGCTGCACCGTCCTGCGTTGCACCTGGCGCGACGTGGAGCACCGCCCCACCGGTGTCGCCGCCGAGATCCGCCGGACGCTGACGATGCTCGCCGGACGATCCTGAGCTCCCGGGCGCTACCGACGCCCCGGACTTCAGGATGCTGCGCGCGGGACGCCCGCACACGCGCCGATCGGCATCACGCCACCAGCTTCCGGGCTTGTTTCACCGAAAACAAGGTGAGAACCTTGTTTCATGTACGTCGTCACGGTGGACCAGCAGGGCAGCCGGCACGGGTCCGACCTGGTCCCGCAGCTGCTCGGCGGCATGCCCGAGGTGCCCGGCACGGTCCTGCCGTTCGAGCGGACGGTGGGCGACGAGGTCCAGGCCGTGCTCGACGACCCGTCATCGGTGGTCGAGCTGGCGCTGCACCTGCTGCGGATCGGGGGATGGAGCGTCGGCATCGGTGCCGGGCCGGTCGACGAGCCGCTGCCGCACAGCACCCGTGAGGCATCCGGGCCGGCGTTCGTCGCCGCTCGCGAGGCCGTCGAGCGGGCGAAGAGCCGAGGTCGCCCCGTACCCCTTGCCGTGCGCGGCAGCGACGAGCTCGCAGCCCGCGACGCCGAGGCCGTGCTGACTCTGCTCGGCAGCGTGGTGGTCCGCCGGTCGGCCGCCGGGTGGCAGGCGGTCGACGCGGAGCGGCGAGCGCGTTCACGCACCTCGCGCGACGGGGCCGTCCAGCAGGCTGCGGCGGCCAGCCTGGGGATCAGCCAGCAGGCGGTCAGTCAGCGGCTGAAGGCCGCCCTGTGGGCCGAGGAGCAGACCGCGCGGCCCGCGGTGGCGCGGCTCCTGGTCGCGGCTGCCGCAGGACCGCCGGTCGCTGCAGAGCCGTCCGGCGCGGACGGTTGACGCGGGAACCGGCGCGCAGCAGGGTCGGGCAGGTCGCCGTGCGGAGTCGTGGCACGAACGGCACGCCGTGCAAGACCGCGTCGCGCGGGCCACGTCGGTCGACGTGCGGGACCCGGCGAGCACCCACGACCATCCACGAACAGACCCACGGTCAGGAGGTCCCATGCACCCCGCGCTGGTCGCGCTCGTCGTCGTGCTGGCCCTGCTGGTGTCCACGGCGGGCGGCTGGGCGGTGACCCGCCTGGTGCTGCACCTCGCGGCACGCTCGTCGGACGCGGGTGAGCCGCTCACCGGGCCCGACGGCGCCGTGCTGCTGCGCGGAAAGCTCACGCAGAGCGACGGCCCCGACGGCGTCCGCGCCCAGGCCGTGCTCCGCGGCGGCACCTGGGTGGGCCTCCTCGAGCGGCTTGCCACGACCAGCGCCCTGCTCGTGGGGGAGCCGACGGCCGTGGCCGTGGTCGTCGCCGTCAAGGGACTGGGGCGCTACCCCGAGCTGCGGGAGAACCCCGGCGCCTCCGAACGGTTCGTGATCGGCACCTTCGCCTCGCTGCTCTGGTCCGCCGCGGTGGGCCTGCTCGGCCGGTGGCTGCTCGCCCGGTGAACCCCGCACGGTACGATGGTCGGCGGCCTGCGGCCCGGACCGCGGCACTTCCCTCGTCCTGCGGGTCGCCCGGCGACCCGAGCCGGACCTGAGCGTGCCGGTCCCGGCCCTCTCTCAGCACCCTCTCTCGACAGGAAGCGACCACCGTGGCGACCACCAACGACCTGAAGAACGGCCTCGTGCTCCGCATCGACGGCCAGCTGTGGACCGTGGTGGAGTTCCAGCACGTCAAGCCCGGCAAGGGCGGCGCCTTCGTCCGCACCAAGCTGAAGAACGTGCTGTCCGGCAAGGTGGTCGACCGCACGTTCAACGCCGGCCTGAAGGTTGAGACGGCGAACGTCGACAAGCGGGACATGCAGTACCTGTACAAGGACGGCTCGGACTACGTGTTCATGGACGCCTCCACGTACGACCAGCTGCACGTGCCCGAGGAGACGGTGGGCGACGCGTCCCACTTCCTCCTGGAGAACCAGAACGCCCTGGTCGCCACCAACGAGGGCGTGCCGCTGTACATCGAGCTGCCCCCGTCGGTGGTGCTCGAGATCACCTACACCGAGCCCGGCCTGCAGGGCGACCGCTCGTCGGCCGGTACCAAGCCCGCCACCCTCGAGACCGGCTACGAGATCCAGGTACCCCTCTTCCTCGAGGCCAACACCAAGGTGAAGGTGGACACCCGTGACGGGAGCTACCTCGGCCGCGTGAACGACTGAGGTGGCAGCCCGCACCAAGGCCCGCAAGCGCGCGCTGGACGTCCTCTTCGAGGCGGAGCAGCGCGGCGTCCCGCCGCTGACCCTGCTGGCCGAACGGCTCGCCCGGCCGGGCGCCCAGGCGCCGGTGCCGGAGTACGCGGTCGAGCTCGTCGAGGGCGTGGTCGCGCACGCCGAACGGATCGACGAGGTGCTCGCCACCCACTCGCACGGTTGGACCGTGGACCGGATGCCTGCAGTGGACCGCAACCTGCTGCGGATCGGCACGTGGGAGATCCTCTACAACGACGACGTCCCCGACGCCGTCGCGGTCGACGAGGCGGTGGACCTGGCGGCGAGCCTGTCCACCGACGAGTCACCGGCCTTCGTCAACGGCCTCCTGGGGCGCATCGTCGACCTGAAGCCGACTCTGCTCGCCTGAGCGGCGCGTCCGCGCACCGGCGGTGAACGGCTAGGCTGCGCTGCTGACAGACATCCTTTAAGGCCCGTCCAGAGAGGCGGGGAAGGGGGTCGCCAGATGAGCTCTGGCACACGTGCACCCGGTTCGGACCAGCCGCGAGACCGGCAGCAGGACCCGCAGCCCGACCAGCGGAGCGCCGCCGAGGTGCTCGGTCCCGCCGAGATCACCCGGGCACTCACCCGGATCGCCCACGAGATCCTCGAGCGCAACCGCGGCGCCGACGACCTCGTCGTCCTCGGGATCCCCACCCGGGGTCTGCCCCTCGCGGACCGGCTCGCCGCCCGCCTCGCACAGGTGGAGCCCGGCGTCGACGCCGACGCGATCCGCGGCAGCCTCGACGTGACGATGTACCGGGACGACCTGTCCCACCAGCCCACCCGCACCATCGGCACCACGCACCTGCCCCCGGGTGGCATCGACGGCAAGGTGGTCGTGCTGGTCGACGACGTCCTCTACTCCGGTCGTACGATCCGCGCCGCCCTCGACGCGATCAGCGACCTGGGCCGCCCCCGCGCGGTGCAGCTCGCCGTGCTGGTGGACCGCGGTCACCGCGAGCTGCCGATCCGCGCCGACTACGTCGGCAAGAACCTGCCGACGGCGGCAGGCGAGCGCGTGCGGGTGCTGCTCGCCGAGCGCGACGGCCGCGACGCCGTGGTGATCGAGGCGCCACCCGGTGGAGCCGGGACGGGGCCGTCCGACGACGAGACCACGGAGGTGACCCGATGAGGCACCTGCTGTCCACCGCCGACCTGTCCCGCGACGAGGCCGTGCTCATCCTCGACACCGCCGCGCAGATGGCCGCCACCCAGTCCCGGCAGATCAAGAAGCTGCCGACCCTGCGCGGCCGCACGGTCATCAACCTGTTCTTCGAGGACTCCACCCGCACGCGCATCTCGTTCGAGACGGCCGCCAAACGACTGTCCGCCGACGTGATCAACTTCTCCGCCAAAGGGTCCAGCGTCTCCAAGGGCGAGTCGCTGAAGGACACCGCGCTCACGCTGCAGGCGATGGGCGCGGACGCCGTCGTGATCCGGCACCAGGCGTCGGGCGCCCCGCACACCCTGGCGAGCTCCGGCTGGACGGACTGCGCCGTGGTCAACGCCGGCGACGGCACGCACCAGCACCCCACGCAGGCACTGCTGGACGCCTTCACCCTGCGCCGGCACCTGACCGCCGGTGACCCCACCGGCCGCGACCTGGACGGCCTGCACGTGGCGATCGTCGGGGACGTGCTGCACAGCCGTGTGGCGCGTTCCAACGTCCAGCTGCTGCACACGCTCGGTGCCCACGTCACGCTCGTCGCGCCGCCCACGCTGGTGCCCGTCGGGGTGCAGACGTGGCCGTGCGCCGTCTCCTACCACCTGGACGACGTGCTCGCGCAGGGCCCCGACGCGGTGATGATGCTGCGCGTGCAGCGCGAGCGGATGTCGAGCACCGGTGGCGGGTTCTTCCCCAGCGCGCTGGAGTACACGCGTGGCTACGGGCTCGACGCGCGGCGGCTCGCCGGCCTGCCCGAGCACGCGATCGTGATGCACCCCGGGCCGATGAACCGCGGGCTGGAGATCTCGGCGGACGCGGCGGACAGCGCCCGGTCGGTCATCGTCGAGCAGGTGGCCAACGGGGTGGCGGTGCGCATGGCGGTGCTCTACCTCCTGCTGTCAGGTACGGGTCCGGCGCCGAGCCGGGTCGACGAGGTCACGGACGAGTCCGGCACGCCGGAGAAGGTGGGGACGGGCGCATGAGCCGGCTGCTGCGGGGGGCGTCGCTGCTGGGCGGCGACGCGACCGACGTCCTGCTCGACGAGGGCAGGGTCGTCGCGATCGGCGCAGACGCGCGGGACGCCCGGGCGGAGGTGGTCGACGCGGACGGGCTGGTGCTGCTGCCGGGCCTGGTGGACCTGCACACGCACCTGCGCGAGCCCGGCCGGGAGGATGCCGAGACCGTCGCCTCCGGCACGCGCGCGGCAGCCCTCGGCGGCTTCACCGCGGTGCACGCGATGGCGAACACGTCGCCGGTGGCGGACACCGCGGGCGTCGTCGAGCAGGTGTGGCGCCTCGGCCGTGACGCGGGCTGGGTGGACGTGCACCCGGTCGGCGCCGTCACCGTGGGCCTCGGCGGCGAGCGGCTCGCGGAGCTCGGGGCCATGGCGTCCTCGGCAGCCCGCGTGCGGGTGTTCTCCGACGACGGGAGGTGCGTGGCCGACCCGGTGCTGATGCGCCGCGCCCTGGAGTACGTCAAGGCGTTCGACGGCGTCATCGCGCAGCACTCCCAGGAGCCACGCCTCACCGAGAACGCGCAGATGCACGAGGGCGTGGTGTCCGCCGAGCTGGGGCTCACCGGCTGGCCCGCCGTCGCCGAGGAGGCGATCATCGCCCGCGACGTCCTCCTGGCCGAGCACGTCGGGTCCCGGCTGCACGTGTGCCACGTCTCGACCGCGGGTTCGGTGGAGATCATCCGCTGGGCGAAGGGGCGCGGGATCGCGGTCACGGCCGAGGTCACCCCGCACCACCTGGCCCTCTCCGACGAGCTCGCCCGCGGTTACGACCCGGTGTTCAAGGTGAACCCGCCACTGCGCACCGCCGAGGACCTCGAGGCGGTGCGTGCCGCGCTGGCCGACGGCACCATCGACATCGTGGCGACCGACCACGCTCCGCACCCCCGCGAGGACAAGGACTGCGAGTGGGCGGCCGCCGCGTTCGGCATGACCGGCCTGGAGACGGCGCTGTCCGTGGTGCAGGCGACGATGGTCGAGACCGGGCGCATGACGTGGGCCGACGTGGCGCGGGTCCTGTCCGCGACCCCCGCCCGGATCGGCCGGGTGGCGGACCAGGGCCGGCCCGTCGCGGTGGGGGAGCCGGCCAACCTCGTGCTGGTCGACCCCGCCGCCCGCGCCGTCGTCGACCCGACCACCCAGGCGACCCAGGCGACCAACAGCCCGTTCCGCGGGCAGGTGCTGCCCGGCCGGGTGGTCGCCACGTTCCTGCGAGGGAGGCCCACGGTGCTCGACGGCCGCCCCTGCGACGACTCTGTGGAGGTGCACGCCTGATGCCCACGTGGCTGTCGGTGACGATCCTGGTGCTGGTGCTGCTGGTCGCCTTCTGGGGGATGCGCGAGGGCTGGCGACGCCGTGAACGGCGGTCGGCGACCATCGTGCCGCAGGTCCCGGCGCTCCCTGCCGAGCTCGGGACGGCCCGGACGGAGCCGCTCGAGGCGACGTACGTGTCGTCGACCACGGCCGGCGACTGGCTGGACCGGGTCAGCACCCACGACCTGGGCGTGCGCAGCGCCGCGGAGGTGCAGGTGTTCGACGCCGGGGTGCTGGTGCGCCGCGCCGGCGCCGAGGACGTCTTCGTGCCGGCCGGACGGGTCCGAGCCGTCGGCACGGCATCGGGCATGGCCGGCAAGTTCATGGGCCGCGACGGCCTGGTGGTGCTCACCTGGGTCCCCGACTCCGCACCTGCGGACGCGCCGCTGCTCGACACGGGTCTGCTGGTGCGCCACCGCGCCGACCGGCCACGGCTGGTGGACGCCGTCCGCTCGCTGGTCCCGGCGAGCGCCGGCGGTGTCGCATGACCGCCGCGGTGCTCGTCCTCGAGGACGGCCGCACCTTCACGGGCGAGGCGTACGGGGCGGTCGGCCGCACGCTCGGCGAGATCGTCTTCGCCACGGCGATGACCGGGTACCAGGAGACGCTGACCGACCCGTCGTACCACCGCCAGATCGTGGTGATGACCGCGCCGCACATCGGCAACACCGGGGTGAACGACGAGGACCAGGAGTCGACGCGCATCTGGGTCGCCGGCTACGTGGTCCGCGACCCCGCCCGTCGATCGTCGAGCTGGCGCGCGCGGCGCACCCTGGACGACGACCTGGTCGCGCAGGGGATCGTGGGCATCAGCGGCATCGACACCCGCGCGCTCACCCGGCACCTGCGGGAGCGCGGCGTGATGCGTGCCGGGATCTTCTCCGGCGACGCGCTGCTCCGGTCGGGCGCCCGGCGCCCGGACGACGAGCTGCTCGACGAGGTGCTGGACACCCCGCCCATGGCGGGCGCCGACCTGGCTGGCGAGGTGTCGACCGAGCAGCCCTACGTGGTGCAGGCCGTCGGCCCCGACGGGGAGCCGATGGACGTGCCCCGCGCACGCGTCGCGGCGCTCGACCTCGGCATCAAGGCGATGACCCCCCACCGGATGGCTGAGCGCGGGATCGAGGTGCACGTCATGCCCTCCTCGTCGACCATCGACGACGTGCTGGCCGTGCACCCGGACGGCGTCTTCTTCTCCAACGGTCCGGGCGACCCCGGTGCCGCCGTGCACGAGGTGGAGCTGCTGCGCGAGGTGCTCGACCGCCGGATCCCGTTCTTCGGCATCTGCTACGGCAACCAGATCCTGGGCCGGGCCCTCGGGTTCGGCACCTACAAGCTCGGGTACGGGCACCGCGGCGTGAACCAGCCGGTGATGGACCGCGCCACCGGAAAGGTGGAGATCACGGCGCACAACCACGGCTTCGCGGTCGAGGCCCCGCTGGAGGGACCGACCACGGCTCCGCACGACGGCGGTCGCTACGGGCGTGTCGTGGTCTCCCACGTGGACCTGAACGACGACGTGGTGGAGGGCCTGGCGGCACTCGACCTGCCGGCGTTCAGCGTGCAGTACCACCCGGAGGCTGCGGCCGGTCCGCACGACGCCGCCTACCTGTTCGACCGGTTCGCCGCACTGATGGCCGACCCGGGTCTCGGCGGTGCGGGCGCGGCCCGGCCGGACGCGACCACGCCCACCACCGCGACCGACGAGGAAGGTGCCGCCTGATGCCGCGCCGCGAGGACATCCACAGCGTCCTGGTGATCGGCTCCGGGCCGATCGTCATCGGGCAGGCCGCCGAGTTCGACTACTCGGGGACGCAGGCCTGCCGCGTGCTGCGCGCCGAGGGTCTGCGCGTCGTGCTGGTCAACTCGAACCCGGCCACGATCATGACCGACCCCGAGTTCGCCGACGCCACCTACGTCGAGCCGATCACCACCGAGGTGCTCACCTCGATCATCGCCAAGGAGCGCCCGGACGCGCTGCTCCCGACGCTGGGCGGCCAGACGGCACTGAACGCCGCCGTCGCGCTGGCGGAGGCGGGGGTGCTCGACGAGTACGGGGTGGAGCTGATCGGCGCGAACATCGCCGCGATCCAGAAGGGCGAGGACCGCGAGCAGTTCAAGCAGGTCGTCGAGGTGTGCGGCGGTGAGTCCGCCCGCTCGGTCATCGCGCACTCGGTCGACGACGCGCTGGCAGCCGTCGACGTCCTGGGCTATCCGATGGTGGTCCGCCCGTCCTTCACCATGGGCGGCCTCGGCTCGGGGATCGCCTACGACGAGCCCGACCTGCGCCGCATCGTCGGCCAGGGGCTGCACTACTCCCCGTCGACCGAGGTGCTCCTCGAGGAGTCCATCCTCGGCTGGAAGGAGTACGAGCTCGAGCTGATGCGGGACAAGCACGACAACGTCGTGGTGGTCTGCTCGATCGAGAACGTCGACCCGGTCGGCGTGCACACCGGCGACTCGGTCACCGTCGCCCCGGCGCTCACGCTGACCGACCGCGAGTACCAGCGGCTGCGGGACATCGGCATCGCGGTGATCCGTGAGGTGGGGGTGGACACCGGCGGCTGCAACATCCAGTTCGCCGTCCACCCGGAGACGGGCCGGATCATCGTCATCGAGATGAACCCGCGCGTGTCGCGGTCGTCGGCCCTGGCGTCCAAGGCGACCGGCTTCCCGATCGCCAAGATCGCCGCGAAGCTCGCGGTGGGCTACACGCTGGACGAGATCCCCAACGACATCACCGGCTCGACCCCGGCCAGCTTCGAGCCGACCCTCGACTACGTCGTGGTCAAGGTGCCCCGGTTCGCCTTCGAGAAGTTCCCGGCGGCCGACCCGACGCTGACCACCACCATGAAGTCGGTGGGGGAGGCGATGGCGCTCGGCCGCAACTTCACCGAGGCGCTCGGCAAGGCGCTGCGGTCGCTGGACAAGAAGGGCGCGAGCTTCCACTGGGACGGCGAGCCGGCCACCGGCACCGACCTCGACACGCTCGTCGAGTCCATCGCGCGGCCGACGGAGCGCCGCCTGGTGGACGTGCAGCAGGCGCTGCGCGCGGGGGTGCCCCTGGAGACGGTGTACGAGCGGACGAAGATCGACCGCTGGTTCCTGGACCAGATCGCCCTGGTCAACGAGGTGGCGGCCGAGGTGGCCGCCGCACCGGCCGTGACCCGCGAGGTCCTCGCCCGCGCCAAGCGGCACGGGTTGTCGGACGTGCAGGTGGCCGCCCTGCGGGGGAGCAGCGAGGACAGCGTGCGGCACACGCGCTGGGCGCTCGGCGTGCGGCCGGTCTACAAGACGGTGGACACGTGTGCGGCGGAGTTCGCCGCGCGCACCCCGTACCACTACTCCGCGTACGACGAGGAGAGCGAGGTGATGCCGCGCGAGCGGCCCGCCGTGCTCATCCTCGGCTCCGGCCCCAACCGGATCGGCCAGGGCATCGAGTTCGACTACTCGTGCGTCCACGCCGCGCTGGCCCTCAAGGGCGAGTACGAGACCGTGATGGTCAACTGCAACCCCGAGACCGTCTCGACGGACTACGACACCTCGGACCGGCTCTACTTCGAGCCGCTGACCTTCGAGGACGTGCTCGAGGTGTACGAGGCCGAGCGTGCCGCCGGTCCCGTCGCCGGGCTGATCGTCACCCTCGGCGGACAGACTCCGCTGTCCCTCGCCCAGCGCCTGTTCGACGCCGGCCTGCCGATCCTCGGCACCCCGCCGGACGCGATCGACGCCGCTGAGGACCGCGGGGAGTTCGGCCAGGTCCTCGCCGCCGCGGGCCTGCCGGCACCGGCCTTCGGCACCGCCACGACGCTCGCCCAGGCCCGGGAGACCGCCGCGCACATCGGCTTCCCGGTGCTGGTCCGGCCGTCCTACGTGCTCGGCGGACGCGGGATGGAGATCGTCTACGACGAGGCGCAGCTGACCGAGTACGTCGAACGTGCCCTGGCCGACGCGACCGTCTCGAACCGCGGCGTGCTTCCGCCGCTGCTGATCGACCGCTTCCTGGACGACGCCATCGAGATCGACGTCGACGCCATCTACGACGGCGAGGAGCTGTACCTCGGCGGGGTGATGGAGCACATCGAGGAGGCCGGCATCCACTCGGGCGACTCGGCGTGCGCGCTGCCGCCCGTCACCCTCTCGGCCGCCGAGCTGGAGCGGATCCGCACCTCCACCGAGGCGATCGCTCGGGGCGTCGGCGTGCGCGGGCTGCTGAACATCCAGTTCGCCCTCGTCTCGGACGTGCTCTACGTGCTCGAGGCGAACCCCCGTGCGTCGCGGACGGCGCCCTTCGTCTCCAAGGCCACCGGCGTCTCGCTGGCGAAGGCTGCCGCGCTGGTGATGGTCGGACGTTCCATCGCCGACCTGCGGGAGGCGGGCATCCTTCCCTCGGAGGACGCACGCGTGCTCGACCTCGCCGCACCGATCGCCGTCAAGGAGGCGGTGCTGCCGTTCAAGCGGTTCCGCACGCTCGACGGGAACGCCGTCGACACCGTCCTCGGCCCGGAGATGCGCTCCACGGGCGAGGTGATGGGTTTCGACGTGGACTTCCCCACGGCGTTCGCCAAGTCGCAGCAGGCGTCGTTCGGCGGCCTGCCGACCTCCGGCACGGTGTTCATCTCCGTCGCCGACCGCGACAAGCGGGCGATCGTGCTCCCCGTCAAGCGGCTGTCCCAGCTCGGTTTCGAGATCCTGGCGACCGAGGGCACCGCCGTGGTGCTGCACCGCTCGGGCATCGACTCGCGGCTGGTGCGCAAGCACTCGGCCGGTCGCGGCCCGGGTGGCGAGCCGACGATCGTCGACCTGATCACCGACGGCCAGGTGGACATGGTGATCAACACCCCGTCCGGCCAGGGCGCCCGGGCGGACGGGTACGAGATCCGCGCGGCCACCACGGCGGCCGACAAGGCGATCATCACGACGGTCCAGCAGCTCGGGGCCGCCGTTCAGGCGATCGAGGCGGTCCGCTCCGGCCCGTTCACGGTCACCAGCCTCCAGGAGCACGACGCGCGCACGCGGGCCCGCCGTGCGGCCCGTGCCGCCGCGCAGGACGCCGACGCGGCGCAGGGGCAGCCGGTGGCGGCGCTGTGACGGCGCCCTTCGGTGCCCGCCTCGCGGCCGCCCGCGCCGCGCTCGGACCCCTGTGCGTCGGCATCGACCCGCACCCGTCGCTGCTCGCGGCGTGGGGCCTGCCGGACGACGCGGAGGGGCTGCGCCGGTTCTCCCTGACCGTCCTCGAGGCGGTCGCCGGGGTGGTGCCGGCGGTCAAGCCGCAGTCCGCGTTCTTCGAGCGGCACGGTGCCGCCGGTGTGGCGGTGCTCGAGGAGGTGGTGGCGGCCGGTCGCTCGGCCGGGACGCTGGTGGTGGTCGACGCGAAACGAGGCGACATCGGTTCCACGATGGGCGCCTACGCCGACGCCTACCTCCGCGACGGCGCGCCGCTGGCCGGCGACGCCCTGACGGTGTCGCCCTACCTCGGCTTCGGGTCGTTGCGGCCCGCGCTGGACCTCGCCGCCGCCACGGGACGTGGCCTCTTCGTGCTCGCGCTCACCTCCAACCCGGAGGGGCCGTCGGTGCAGCACGCCCGGGGGCTCGACGGGCGGGCCGTCGCGGTCCAGGTGGCCCAGGAGACCGCTGCGCTGAACGCCGCCGAGCTCGCCGCCACCGGCGGGACACTGGGCTCCGTCGGGTTGGTGGTCGGTGCCACGATCGGGGACGCGGTCACCCGCCTGGGCCTCGACCTGGCGGCGGTCCGCGGCCCGCTGCTGGCGCCGGGGATCGGCGCGCAGGGCGCCGGCGCGGCCGAGCTGGCGGCGGTCTTCGGCGACGCCCGCGCGGCCGTCCTGGCGTCGTCGTCCCGGGGCGTGCTCTCCGCAGGGCCGCCGGTCGGCGACCTGCGCGCCGCGGCACAGCGCGCACGGGACGACGCGGCAGCTGTCCTCGGCTGAGGTCCGGGGGTCCGCCGGCGGGCCCCGGAGCGTCTCCGGACGCCTCGCAGACCACGGGATGGGACGTTCGCCCAGGTGAAAGGCGGCACAAGGCCGCGTCACGTTTGCCGAGCGTGCGGGGGGTCGCTAGGTTCGAACACGATCCCGCGCACCCACGAGGATCCCGGCCCACTGACGAGAAGGTGACGCGCGTGGCTCTCCCTCCGCTGACTCCAGAACAGCGTGCAGCAGCACTCGAGAAGGCCGCCGCCGCCCGGCAGGCCCGAGCCGAGGTGAAGAACCGCCTGAAGTACTCCCAGGGATCCCTGTCCGAGGTCATCGAGCAGGGTCAGCAGGACGAGACCATCGGCAAGCTCAAGGTGATCGCGCTGCTGGAGTCCCTGCCGGGCGTTGGCAAGGTCAAGGCGCGTGCCATCATGTCGGACATCGGCATCTCCGAGACGCGGCGAGTCCGTGGGCTCGGTCCGCACCAGGTGAAGGCGCTCGTCGACCGCTTCGGGTGATCCCCGGCGGCCCGGTCGGCGAACCGGGCCGCACCGCACCCGCGAGGAGCACCGCCCACCCATGACGACCACGCCCGCCCGGCTGACGGTGCTAGCAGGACCTACCGCCGTCGGCAAGGGCACGGTGTCGGCGGACGTGCGGGCCCGCTACCCGCAGGTGTGGTTGTCGGTGTCCGCGACGACGAGGCCGCCGCGGCCCGGCGAGGTGGACGGAGTGCACTACCGCTTCGTCTCCGAGCCCGAGTTCGACCGCATGGCCGCTGCCGGCGAGCTGCTCGAGTGGGCAGTGGTGCACGGTCGGCACCGCTACGGCACGCCGCGGCAGCCCGTCGAGCAGCGGCTCGCAGCGGGGGAGCCGGTTCTGCTCGAGATCGACCTGCAGGGGGCACGGCAGGTGCGCGCGAGCATGCCGGAGGCGCGGTTCGTCTTCCTCGCCCCGCCGTCCTGGGACGAGCTGGTCCGCCGTCTGGTGGGTCGCGGTACGGAGGACGAGGCGGAGCGGGAGCGCCGGCTCGCCACCGCCCGGGTCGAGCTGGCGGCCGAGCCGGAGTTCGACCACGTGATCGTCAACGACGACGTCCAGCGGGCCACCGACGAGCTGGTCCGGGTGATGGGCGTCGTCACCGGCTAGAATGGTCGGCGGCTGTGCGGGCGTGGCCCGCCTCTGACCCTTCTTCTTCCTCGATCCACTCGTCGCCGGGAGCCCACCATGTCCGGAACCGTCGCCCACCCCACGGGCATCACCGACCCGCCCATCGACGACCTGCTGCAGCGCGCCGACTCCAAGTACGCGCTGGTGCTGTTCGCCGCCAAGCGGGCCCGGCAGATCAACGCGTACTACGGCCAGCTCAACGAGGGGCTGCTCGAGAACGTCGGCCCGCTGGTCGAGACCCGCCCCCAGGAGAAGCCGCTCTCCATCGCGATGCGCGAGATCGACAAGGGCCTGCTCACGGCCGAGCCCACGCCCCCGTCCGAGTAGCACCCGACGGCCGTGCGGATCGTCCTCGGCGTCGCGGGCGGCATCGCCGCCTACAAGGCGGTGCTGCTGCTGCGCCTGCTGCGCGAGGACGGCCATGCGGTCCGCGTGGTGCCGACCCGTGCCGCGCTCCAGTTCGTCGGTCGTCCCACCTGGGAGGCGCTCTCCGGCGAGCCGGTCAGCGCAGAGCTCTTCGAGCGGGTGGACGAGGTGGCGCACGTCCGGATCGGGCAGGAGGCCGATCTCGTCGTCGTCGCTCCCGCGACCGCCGACCTGCTCGCCCGCGCGGCAGCGGGCATGGCGGACGACCTGTTGACGGCGACGCTCCTGGTGGCTCGGTGCCCGGTGCTGATCGCCCCCGCGATGCACACCGAGATGTGGCAGCACCCCGCCACCGTGGCCAACGTGGCGACCCTGCGCGACCGGGGCGTGCACGTGCTGGAACCGGCCTCCGGCCGCCTCACCGGGCCGGACTCGGGCCCGGGCCGGCTCCCGGAGCCGGAGGAGATCGCAGCAGCCGCGCTCGTCCTGGTCAGCGGTCGCACCCGAGATCTGGCCGACCGTCGCGTCGTCGTCTCCGCCGGCGGGACGCGCGAGCCGCTCGACCCCGTGCGCTTCATCGGCAACCGGTCGTCGGGACGGCAGGGGATCGAGCTCGCGCGCGCGGCACACGAGCGGGGCGCCCGGGTGACTCTCGTCGCGGCGAACGTCGCGCTGCCCACGCCCCCCGGGGTCCACGTGGTCCCGGTGGAGTCGGGGGACCAGCTGCGCGAGGCGGTGCGGGCCGCGGCGAAGGACGCCGACGCGGTGGTGATGGCGGCCGCCGTCGCGGACTTCCGCCCCGTCCGCACGGTGGCGAGCAAGATCAAGAAGGAACCGGGCGTCGGGCCGGCGCCGATCGAGCTGGTGGAGACGGTCGACGTGCTCGCCGAGCTGGTGCGCGACCCCCCGCGAGCCGGTCAGGTGGTGGTCGGCTTCGCGGCCGAGACCGGGGACGAGTCCGCCGACGTGCTCGAGCACGGCCGGCGCAAGGCGGTCCGCAAGGGTGCCGACCTGCTGGTGGTGAACGCGGTCGGCGCCGACCGCGGCTTCGGGGTCGAGCACAACGAGGTGACCGTGCTGGACCGCGCGGGCCGCGAGGTGGCGCGTGCCGCCGGCACCAAGCTCGAGGTGGCCCACGCCGTGTGGGACGCGGTGCTGCCGTTGCTGTGAACGGCGCCCCGGGCGGGAGGGCGGCTGGTCCGCGTCCGGGGAGCCCGTAGGCTGTCGGCCGTGAGTTCGTCCGCCGCCCGGTTGTTCACGTCCGAGTCCGTCACCGAGGGGCACCCCGACAAGGTCTGCGACCAGATCTCCGACGCCATCCTCGACGCCATGATCAGCCAGGACCCGCTGTCCCGGGTGGCCGTCGAGACCATGGTCACCACCGGCCTGGTGCACGTGGCCGGCGAGGTCACCACCGACGCGTACGTCGAGATCCCGCAGGTGATCCGCGAGGTCGTCAACGAGATCGGCTACACCTCGTCGGACATCGGGTTCGACGGCGACTCGTGCGGCGTGTCCGTCTCGATCGGGCAGCAGTCGCCGGACATCGCGCAGGGCGTGGACAAGGCCCTGGAGGCACGGCGTGACGACTCCGACCTCGACCCGCTGGACCGGCAGGGCGCCGGGGACCAGGGGCTGATGTTCGGGTACGCGTGCGACGACACACCCTCGCTGATGCCGCTGCCGATCTGGGTGGCGCACCGCCTCGCGGAGCAGCTGGCCGCCGTGCGGAAGGCCGGGGTGGTCCCCGGTCTGCGTCCCGACGGCAAGACCCAGGTGACCATCGCCTACGAGGGCGACCGAGCCGTCCGCCTCGACACCGTGGTGGTGTCCACCCAGCACGAGCCTGACGTCAACCTCGAGACACGCCTGGCACCGGCGGTCGCCGAGCTCGTCGTCGGGCCCGTCCTCGCCGAGCTCGACCTCGACACCGCCGGCCACCGGCTGCTGGTCAACCCGACCGGGCAGTTCGTCATCGGCGGCCCCAAGGGCGATGCCGGTCTGACCGGCCGCAAGATCATCGTCGACACCTACGGCGGCTTCGCCCGGCACGGCGGCGGGGCCTTCTCGGGCAAGGACCCGTCGAAGGTGGACCGGTCCGCGGCGTACGCGATGCGCTGGGTCGCCAAGAACGTCGTCGCAGCGGGCCTGGCCCGGCGCTGCGAGGTCCAGGTCGCCTACGCGATCGGCGCCGCCCACCCGGTCGGCCTGTACGTCGAGACCTTCGGCACCGGCAAGGTGCCGGTGGACGTGCTCACCGCCGCCATCCACGACGTCTTCGACCTGCGGCCGGCTGCGATCGTGCGCGACCTCGACCTGCTGCGCCCGATCTACCGTCGCACCGCGGCGTACGGCCACTTCGGCCGGGAGCTGCCCCAGTTCACGTGGGAGCGGACCGACCGCGTCGCCGACCTGCTCTCGGCGGTCGGCTGACCGTCCCGTCCGGTCGGCAGCCACCCCGGCGGACCGTGCTCCACGGCGCGAGGCCGTCGCGTGGGTGCGCAGTGGTGGGATGAGCCCGTGGACGTCACAGCAGCGCAGCCGACCCTCGCCGGCATGCCGCGCGTCCGGGCGCCGCGGCGTCAGCACCCCGTAGAGCCGGCGGCGCACCTTCGGGTCGCGCGTGTCTGCGTCGACGTCCAGCCGGCGCACCTCGACCGCGTCTTCGAGTACCTCGTCCCGGCCGTCCTCGACGACCGAGCGGTGCCCGGCTGCCGGGTGAAGGTCCGTTTCGGCGGGCAGGACGTCGACGGCTGGCTGCTCGACCGCGCCGACCGGGCGGAGCACGACGGGCCGCTCGTCCCGATCCGGCGCGTGGTCACGGCCGGGCCGGTGCTCACGCCCGAGATCGCACGGCTCGCCCGGGCCGTGGCCGATCGGTACGCCGGCACGCTCGCGGACGTCCTGCGCCTGGCCGTGCCCCCGCGGCACGCGCGGGTCGAGGGGGAGTCGGGCACCTCGTCGGCCACCGGGGCGGAGCCGGGGAGCGGCCCCGCGCCCGCCGGCACTGCCTGGTCTGCCTACCGCGGCGGGCCCGCGCTGCTGCAGCACCTCCTCTCGGGCGGGGCTCCGCGGGCGGTGTGGACCGCGTTGCCAGGTGCGGCGGGGGACAGGTGGCCCGACGGTGCGGCGCAGGCGGTCGCGGCGTGCCTTCTCGGCGGGCGGGGAGCCGTCGTGGTGGTTCCGGACGGGCGGGACGTCGACCGTGTGATGACGGCGCTTGCCGCCGTCGGCGTC
>DAIDJQ010000209.1 GCA_027451305.1 Cellulomonas sp. | reverse complement strand
CGATCCTCGGCTTCATCGGCGTGAAGCTGGTGCTGCACGCCCTGCGCACCAACGAGCTGCTCGTCATCAACGGGGGTGAGCACGTCGACGTGGCGGAGATCCCGACGGCCGCGTCGCTGGGGGTGATCGTCGTGATCCTTGCCGTCACCACGGCAGCGTCACTGTCGCGGACCGCGCGGGACCGCCGCGCGGGACCGTCAGGGACCGTCGGGGCGGACGCCGCGCCTGCGGAGCAGGGGGAGCCGGTCCGATGACTCACGCGATGCCCGTCCTGTTCCAGGTGCTGTCCCTCGTGGCGGTGCTCGGTGTGCTCCTGGTCGACCTGGCGGTCGTCGGGCGCCGGCCGCATGTGCCGTCGACGCGGGAGAGCCTCCGATGGGTGACGTTCTACGTGGTGCTCGCCCTGCTGTTCGCCGCGCTCCTCGCCGCGTTCGGCGGTGCGGGCCCGGCGGGTGAGTTCATCGCCGGCTGGCTCACCGAGTACAGCCTCTCGGTGGACAACCTCTTCGTCTTCGTCCTGATCATGGCGGCCTTCGCCGTGCCCAGGGAGCACCAGCAGAAGGTGCTCCTCGTCGGCATCATCGTCGCCCTGGTGCTGCGGGGGGCTTTCATCCTCGCGGGTGCGGCCGTGACGGTGCGCTTCAGCTGGGTGTTCTACGTGTTCGGTGCGTTCCTGGTGTACACGGCGGTCCGCCTGCTGCGCGGCGGTGAGAGCGGGGACGACGAGTACCACGAGAACCTGCTCGTCCGAGCGGCCCGTCGGGTGTGGCCGATCTCGCGCGAGTACGACGGGGGCGCGGTGCGCACCGTGGTGGACGGGCGCCGCATGTTCACGCCGTTGCTGGTGGTGTTCCTGGCGATCGGAACGACGGACGTGCTGTTCGCGTTCGACTCGATCCCCGCGATCTTCGGGCTCACGCACGACCCGTTCATCGTGTTCACCTCGAACGTCTTCGCCCTGATGGGGCTACGGCAGCTGTTCTTCCTGCTCGGCGGCGTGCTGGACCGCATCGTCTACCTGCCGTACGGACTTGCCGCGATCCTCGGCTTCATCGGGCTCAAGCTCGTCGCCGAGGCGCTCGGCACCAACACGGTGCCGTTCGTCAACGGCGGCCGACCTGTCGGCTGGGCGCCGGAGGTGCCCACCTGGGTGTCGCTGGTGGTGATCGCGAGCTCCTTGGCCGCCGCGACGGCCGCGAGCCTCGCGCACGCGAACCGGGTGGCGCGACGGGAGCTGTCAGCGCGCGCCGGGGTGCAGGACGAGCCCGCGGCCGACGAGACGATCGCGCTCGAGCCGTGAGGCGGGTTGCGTGCGGCCCGGGGCGGTGCGCGGTCAGACCGGGGCCGACGGTCAGACCGGGGCCGACCAGGGGCCCAGCACGAGGTCCCAGGTGCGGATCTCCATCGCCCGGATCAGGCCCTCGCGACTGAAGGGGTCGTGGGCGAGGACGGCACGGAGGGCATCGGCGTCAGGTGCTCGGAACACCAGCAGGGCGCCCGGCTCGCCGTCGGTCAGCGGCCCTGAACCGAGCAGCGTGCCCTGCTCGGCCTGACCGGCGAGCCACGCGCGGTGCTCCGGACGGACGACGTCCCGCACGTCGGCGCGCTCGTCGTAGCTGTAGCGGACGGCGAAGATGCTCATGGCGCCCATCCTGCCCGACCAGGTCGCGTCGCCGCCCAGCGGCGATGGCAGAGTGGCGACCATGCCTCGCGACCACCGCACGTTGCTCACCGACGACCTCCTGGCCCGGGTGCGCGAACGTGCACCGGGCCACGACCGGGACAACACGTTCCCGCACGACGACCTCGTCGACCTGCGTTCGGCCGGCTACCTCACGGCGTTCGTGCCGGCCGAGCTCGGCGGCGCCGGCCTCACGCTCGAGGAGGTGGCACGGGAGCAGGCCCGGCTCGCCAGCGCGGCGCCTTCCACCGCACTCGCGGTGAACATGCACCTGGTGGTCACCGGGATGGCGGCGTTGCTGTCCGGGTGGGGGGATCAGTCGATGCGCTTCGTCCTGGAGGATGCGGCGGCCGGCGAGGTGTTCGCGTTCGGCAACTCGGAGGCCGGGAACGACCTGGTGATGTTCGGCTCCCGGACGCGTGCCGAGCGCCAGCCGGACGGCGGGTACCGGTATCACGGCACCAAGATCTTCACGTCGCTGTCGCCGGTGTGGACGCGGCTCGCCACGTTCGGGCTGGACGACGCGGACCCGGACGACCCCCGGCTGGTGCACGGCGTGGTGGCCCGCGAGGACGGCGGCGTGACGGTGACGGGCGACTGGGACACCCTCGGGATGCGGGCCACCCAGTCGTCGACCACCCACCTGGAGGGTGCCTACGCGCCGGCGGACCGGGTGGTGCGACGGTTGCCGCCGGGCCCGAGTGCCGACCCTTTCATCGTCGCCCTGTTCGCGGTGTTCGAGATCCTCCTGGCGGCGGTCTACACCGGGATCGGCCGGCGGGCGATCGAGCTGGCGGTCGCGGCGGTTCGGCGGCGCACCTCGATGAAGTACGACGGCCGCAGCTACGCCGACGACCCCGACATCCGTTGGAAGGTGGCGGATGCGGTCCTCGTTCAGGACGGTGCCGAGCTGCAGGTGTTCGCTCTCGCCCGGGACGTGGACGAGCAGGTGGACCACGGCAGCCGGCTGTTCGCACAGCTGGTGGGTCTGAAGGTGCGGGCCGTCGAGTCGGCGCGGGCCGTCGTCGACCTCGCGCTGCGCGTCAGCGGGGGCGGTGCCTACTACACGGGGAACGAGCTGAACCGGCTCTACCGGGACGTGCTCGCGGGGATCTACCACCCGTCGGACGACGAGTCGGCCCATGCAACGGTCGCGCGGTCCGTGCTCGGCCCGGTGAGCATGCCCAGAACGTCCCTGCAGCGGCACCTACGCACACGTAACCTACGCATCCGTAGGTTACGCTGAGGGCGTGTCGACGACGCCCCGCCCCGTGACCGCCCGTAGCACCGGGTCGCAACCGGTGCCGCGGGAGGTGACGGTCCCCGAGGAGCCCCTGACGGCGGCGCTGGAGCGCGCGGCACGCTCGTTCCCGGACCGGGTCGCGGTGGACTTCCTCGGCGCGACCACGACGTACCGCGAGCTGGCGGACCGGGTCGCCCGCGCCGCCTCCGCCCTGCTGGAGCTCGGCGTCGGTCGTGGTGACAGGGTGGCCGTGGTGCTGCCGAACTGCACGTCGCACATCGTCGTCGTCGAGGCGGTGCTGCGGATCGGCGCCGTGGTCGTGGAGCACAACCCGACCTACGCGACCGAGTCGCTCCGGCACCAGCTGGCCGACAGCGGTGCCGTGCTCGCGCTCGTGTGGCGCAAAGCCGTCCCGGCCGTGCTCGACGCGCGGGGCCCCGCGCTGCGCGACGTCGTCGAGGTGGACGTGGCCGACGACCTGCCGACCTGGTCGCGGCTCGCCCTTCGTCTGCCGGTGCCGAAGGCGCGACGGCTGCACGCCGCCCTTCGCGGGCCGGCCGTCCCGGCCGGGGTTGCGTCCTGGCGGCGTCTCGTCGCGGCCGCGGGCCCGCTGCCTGCGGACCACCCCTCGGCGGAGCCGTCGGACATCGCGCTGCTGCAGTACACCGGCGGCACCACCGGGACGCCCAAGGGTGCCGTGCTCACCCACCGCAACCTGGTGGCGAACGTGACGCAGGGCCGCGCCTGGACCGGTGCCGAGGACGGGACCGAGGTGGTGTACGAGGTGCTGCCGTTCTTCCACGCCTTCGGCATGACCCTGTGCCTGTTCTACGGGACACGCATCGCGGCGACCCAGGTCGTCTTCCCGTCGTTCGACCCCGCGACGGTCCTGGCAGCGCAACGGCGCCGGCCCGGCACCTTCCTGCCCGCCGTGCCGCCGATGCTCGAGCGGCTCGGTGTCGCCGCCGAGAAGTCCGGCGCCGACCTGTCGTCGTTCCGTTGCAGCCTGAGCGGGGCCATGGCACTGCCGGCCGCCACGGCGCAGCGCTGGGAACGTCTCACCGGTGGCATGGTGGTCGAGGGCTACGGGATGACCGAGACGTCGCCCGTGGCGCTCGGCAACCCGCTGAGCGACGCCCGTCGTCCCGGTGCGCTCGGGATCCCGTTCCCGTCGACGCGCATCCGCGTCGTGGACCAGGAGGATCCCGACCGGGACGTCCCCGCCGGTCAGCAGGGTGAGCTGCTCATCGCCGGGCCTCAGGTGTTCCAGGGGTACTGGGGCAGCCCCGACGAGACCGCGCACCAGCTCCTGCCAGGGGGGTGGCTGCGCACCGGCGACGTGGTCCGCGTCGAGCCAGACGGCTTCGTGGTGCTCGTCGACCGGATGAAGGAGATGATCGTCACCGGCGGGTTCAAGGTGTACCCGTCCCAGGTGGAGGCACACCTGCGGACCATGCCGGGGATCGCCGACGTCGCGGTCGTGGGTGAGCCCGCGGGCGCGCACGGCGAGAGCATCGTCGCCGCCGTGGTCCTGGAGGAGGGGGCGCACGGTGTGGACCTCGAGGCGGTCCGGCACTGGTGCGAGGCGCGACTGGCCCGGTACGCGCTGCCACGCCGTCTCGTGGTGCTGCCCGACCTGCCCCGGTCGCAGGTGGGCAAGGTCCTGCGCCGGGTGGTGCGCGACATCGTGACGGCGGCTCCCCGCCCCGGGCTCCCCGCGGAGCGCTGACGCCGAGTCTCCGCGTGGTGCTGCGGGGGTCACCAGCCGCGGGCCTGCCAGACGGGCAGCAGCGGTCGTTCGGCCCCCAGCGTGGTGTCGGCGCCGTGACCCGGGTACACCCAGGTCGCGTCGTCGAAACGCTCGAACAGCTTGGTGGTCACCTCGCGGAACAGCTCGTCGAACCGCGCGCGGTCGTTGCCGGTTGAGCCGACCCCGCCCGGGAAGAGGCTGTCACCGGTGAACAGGTGCACCCGGCCCGCGGCTGCACCGCGCTCGTGCACGTGCTCCGGCTCGCGGTAGGCGAGCGCGACCGAGCCCGGCGTGTGCCCGCGCAGTGTGATGACCTCCAGCACGGTGTGGCCCACGGCCACGGTGTCGCCGTCGTGCAGGCGGCGGCTCACAGGCCGGTCGGCGGCGGCTGCGACCGCGTCCGCATCCTCCGAACCGGCCATGAGGGGCGCGCCGGTCACCGCGACCACCGAGGCCAGCGCCGACAGGTGGTCCGGGTGGCGATGGGTGGTGACGATGGCGTCGAGCCGCGCCGCGGACGAGCCCTCGCGCACCAGTGCGAGCAGCCGCTCGGGATCGGCGGCCGCATCGACGAGCAGCTGTGCACCGGTGCGTCGGCACGAGACGAGATAGGCGTTGTTGTCCATCGGCCCCACGGACGCCTTGCGGATCTCGACCTCGTCGAGCACCCGCACGTCGCTAGGGCCTCCCGGGTGCACCTCACCCGAGTAGGTCATGGCGTGCGCCGCCGGCGTGCGAGGTCGTACTGGTGCACGGCACGGACGAGCGCGAGGTGGGAGAGAGCCTGTGGCGTGTTGCCGGCCATGCGGTGGTGCACCGGGTCGTACTCCTCGGCGAGCAGCCCCACGTCGTTGGCGAGCCCGACGAGGACGTCGAGCACGGCGCCCGCCTCGTCGACCTGGTCCGCGCGGGCGAGTGCGTCGGCAAGCCAGAAGGAGCAGGCCAAGAAGGCGTTCTCCACCCCGCCCACCCCGTCGTCCGTCTTCTCGGTGCGGTACCGCAGCAGCAGGCCGGGGGACACCTCGAGCTCACGGCGGACGGCCGCGAGGGTGGCCAGCATCCGCGGGTCGTCGGCGGGCAGGAACTCGACCTGGAACATCTGCAGCAGCGAGGCGTCCGTGTGCACGGCCCCGGGGTACTGCACGAAGCTGCCGACCTCGGCGGACCAGCCGTTGGCCAGCACGTCTGCGTGCACCGCAGCGCGCTCCTCGCGCCAGCGGTCGACGTCGGCGGGCAGACCGTGACGCTCGACGGCGTGCACGGCGCGGTCGAGGGCGGCCCAGGTCATCACGCGCGAGTGCGTGAACGCGCGCGGCTGGCCCCGGGACTCCCAGATGCCGGCGTCCGGCTCGCGCCACGTGCGCACCAGGTGGTCGATGAGGGTGCACTGCAGCGACCACGACGAGTCCGTGTCCGCGAGTCCCGCGGTGCGAGCCATGTCGAGGGCGCACATCACCTCGCCGAGGACGTCGTGCTGCACCTGTCCCGCCGCGGCGTTCCCGATCCGCACCGGACGAGAGCCGCCATAGCCGGGAAGGTGGTCCAGGGTCCGTTCGGTGAGGTCACGTGCGCCGTCGAGGCGGTACATGATCTGCATGTCCGCGGGGTCACCGGCCACCGCTCGCAGCAGCCAGCCCCGCCAGTGCTCGGTCTCGTGCAGGTAACCGTGCTCGAGCAACGCCTCGAGGGTCAGGGCGGCGTCCCGCAGCCAGGTGAACCGGTAGTCCCAGTTGCGCCCCCCGC
>DAIDJQ010000208.1 GCA_027451305.1 Cellulomonas sp. | reverse complement strand
CCCTTCTCGGCGAACAGCCGCCGGGACACGTCCAGCAGCTGGGCGCGCCGCTGGGTGCCCGTCATGCGGGAGCGCGCCGATCGTCTGCTGTCCGGGGTCACCCGGCCATTGTGCCGTGCGCGACCTGCCGGACGGACGGTCTCGCGACCGGGCCCGCGTCCGGTGGCCGGTCCAGCCTCGTGAGGAGTCGCGACGCGGGCGCGGGGAGCGGCGCTCCGCTGGCAGACTGACCCACCGACGACGTGTCGGTCCGCCCTGGTGTAACGGCAGCACGCAGGCCTTTGGAGCCTTGCGGTCCAGGTTCGAATCCTGGGGGCGGAGCGCTGTGAGCAACCGCCTGAACGTTGGCCGGGGCAGGGCGGGTGGCGCTACCGCGGCTGAGCGCGGCCCTGGTCAGCCCCAGTCGCGGCGCAGGTGCGCTTCGACGTGGCGCTCGAGCTCGAGCTCTTGCGCCTCGATGCTCGTGCCGCGGTGGGCCGCGATCGCCTCCAGCAGGTAGATGCAGAGTGCCTCCTGCACCTCGGTGCCCGAGACCGAGCGGTGCCCGTTCGCCGCGTGCCAGCGGAGCTGGGCCGCGTGGCGGGCGTACTCGTCGACCGCGGCGTCCACGGTGCGCAGCACCTGGCCTTCAGGCGTCAGGACGGGCTGTCCCTGCACGTTCGTGAAGGCCAGCGCCGGTGACGCCGTGGACGCTGTGGGCGCGACGCCGGTGGCGTGCCATCGGGCTCGCTCGGCCGGCGAGAGGATCCGGGTCGCACGGGCGCGCCAGTGGTAGGGGACGTCGGGGTAGCACGTAGGGCACGCTCGCGCGCCCGCGGCTTCGGCGATCTCGGCGACGGGCCGCCCCGACCAGTCCGGGACGCGGACGTGCTCCCGGTCCGCGGCGGCAGGGCAGGCGAGGGTCGCGTGCGCGAGCTCGGGGTCCTCGGCCACCGTGAGGAAGACCCGTGTCCAGCCCCCGCGGCGGTCGTGCTCGGCGTCGAGCTGGCCGATGCAGGCGCGCACCTCGTCGATCTTGCGTGCCTGGTCGCGCGGGCTGCCCTGCAGCAGCTGCATCTGGAAGTCGGAGGCGGCCCACGCCGCGGCGACGCCGGTGGTCTGGCCGAAGAGCTGCTCGGTGCGGCCGTGCTCCGAGGTGAGCTCGGCGACCTGGGCCTCCAGGCGCGTCGCGGTCTCGTCGATCTCCTGTGGTGTCATGCGGGCGATCTGGCGTACACCCGGAAGTCGGGCCATGGGTCCTCCACGTCGTCGTGGGTGCTGGCGATGACGTGGTCATCGGTGCCGACGAGACCGGACATGATCGGCCGTTCGAATGAATCCGTCTGTGTCCGTTCGTGTCCGGAGGTGCTCGCTCAGGGAGCGGCTCGATGGGACGAGCGGGTGGCTCCCGGCGGCCGGGTCCCGGCCGGTCGGGTCAGGCTCCCAACCCTGCGGCCGCGAGCCCCGCAGCCGCCGCTGCCGGAGCGGCCGTGCGGCGCCCCCAGCCGCCGCGCCGCCGGCGCCGGGCCACCACCCGGCACGCGAGGTAGATGAGGAACGAGATCGTCGTCACGAACGGGCTGATGGGCACGCTCGAGCCCAGCGCCAGGAGGATGCCGCCCACGGCGGAGGTGACCGCGAAGGCGACGCTGAGCACCGGCGCGAGCACGGGCGAGGCAGTGACGCGCAGGGCTGCGGCCGCGGGTGTCACGAGGAGGGAGAGGACGAGGAGCGCCCCCACCACCTGCACTGCCAGCGCGCCGGCGAGTGCGAGCAGCAGGGCGAACACGCCGGACAGCAGCCCGACCGGCACGCCGCGGGCGGCCGCGACCTCCGGGTCGACGCTGGCGAACATCAGCGGGCGCCAGATCACCGCGAGGCCGACGAGCACCACGGCCGCGACGCCGGCCAGCCACCCCAGCTGCACGCTGTCGACGGCGACGATCTGGCCCGTGAGAAGGCCGAACTTGTTGGCCGCGCGCCCGGGCTCGAGCGCCAGGAACAGCACTCCGAGCCCGAGACCGAAGGGCATCAGCACGCCGATGACCGAGTTGCGGTCCCGGGCCCGCACCCCGAGCAGCCCGATGAGCGAGCCCGCGGCGAGCGAGCCGACGATGGAGCCCACGGCGACGTTCATCCCGGCGAGCAGGGCACCCGCGGCGCCTGCGAAGGACAGCTCGCTGATCCCGTGCACGGCGAACTGCATGTCGCGCAGCTGCACGAACACCCCGACCAGGCCGCCGACGACGCCGAGCAGCACGGCGGCGATCAGGGAGCTGGTGACCAGGCCGAGCAGCTGGCCGTAGTCGGTGAACGAGAAGATCGGTCCCATCACGCCACCTCCGCGGCTCGGTTCGACAGGTGGTGCGCGCTGGGGCCCGCAGGGTGGTCGGGCACGCCGACCACGATGAGGCGGCCGTCGACCTCCAGCACGTCCACCCGGGTGCGGTACAGCTCGCTCAGGTTCTGCGCCGTCATCACCTCGGCGGGCGTCCCGATGCGGTGCCGGCCGTCGACGATGTAGAGCACCCGGTCGACAAGGTCGAGGATCGGGTTGATCTCGTGGGTGACGAAGACCACCGCCGTCCCGTGCTCCCGGCGCCGCCGGTCGATCATCGCGCTGACCGCCTGCTGGTGACCCAGGTCGAGCGAGAGCAGCGGCTCGTCGGCGAGCAGCAGCTGCGGGTCCGCGACCAGCGACTGGGCGATCCTGACCCGCTGCTGCTCACCGCCGGACAGCAGACCGAGGGGTGCGTCGGCGTAGGCGCTCGCCCCGACCGCCTCGAGAGCGCCGGCGATGCGGCGTCGCTCCTCGGCGCTGCGCCGGTGCAGCCACCACCGGTTGCCGTCCAGACCCATCGCCACCAGGTCCCGGGCCCGTAGCGGTCCCGCCGCGTCCAGCGACTTCTGCTGCGGGACGTACCCGACCGCCGGGTTCCCGCGTCCGACCGGGCGGCCGCCGACGAGCAGCTGGCCGGCCGACAGCGGCTGCTGCCCGAGGATCGCCTTGAGCAGCGTCGACTTGCCGGCCCCGTTGGGTCCGAGCACGGCGAGGAACTCGCCCGCCGCGAGCTCGAGGTCCACGTCCCGCCACAGCACCCGCTCCCCGAACGCAGCGGTCGCACCACGCGCACTGAGCACGGCTGGTGCCCGATCGACCGTCGTCTGCGGTGCCCGGGGCGACGGGACGCTCGTCGGGGCGCTCATGAGAGCGCCTTCCGGACGGCGGCGAGGTTGTCACCCATCCACGTCAGGTAGGTCGTGCCCGCCGGCAGCGTCTCCGTCACGGGTACCACGGCCACGTGGTGGGTCTGCGCCAGGTGCAGCAGCAGCTCGGTCTGCGTGCCCGTGGTCTGCTCGTTGTAGACGAGTGCCTTCACCGCGCCGCTCGTGAAGAGGTCCTCGGTCTGCTGCAGCACCTGGGCGGGCGCGTCGGTCCCGTCCTCGACCGCCTTGGAGAACGCCGCTGGTGTCTTGTTCACCGCGCCCAGTGCGTCCAGCAGGTACAGCGGGACCGGCTCGGTGATCGCGACGCCGGCGCCCTGGACCGATGCCCGGTCCGTGGCCTCCTGGGCGATCAGCGCCTGCAGGCCCGTCTGGAAGCGCGCCGCGTTCGTCCGGAACGTCGTCGCGTCGCCGGGGTCGGCCGCCGTCAGAGCGGCTGTGATCTGGTCGGCGACCTTCGCCACGCCCGGCAGGTCGTACCACACGTGCTCGTTCAGCTGTGCACCCGAGGCCTTCGCGGCGGCCGCAGCACCGGAGGCGTCCACCGCGACGATCACCGGTGCGGTCGAGCGGGTGGCCGCCACCAGCTGGGACATGAAGTCGTCGTACCCCCCGCCGTTCTCGATGATCAGGCGCGCGTCGGCCACCGCCAGGCGGGTGCGGGCGCTGGCCTCGTACGAGTGCGGGTCGGCCGACGGGTTGGAGATGACCGACGTCACCCGGACCCGGTCGCCGCCGATCGCCGCGGCGATGTCACCCCAGACGTTCGTGGAGGCGACCACCGACAGGGCGCTCGCGCTCCCGCCGGAGGGGCTCGCCCCGGCGCTCGCCGCGGCGGACCCGGAGCAGGCGGCGGTGGACAGGACGGCGAGCACCGCGGTCGACAGCAGGGCCGTGCGGGCGACTCGGGACATCGGCAGGTCCGATCTAACGAAAACGATTGTCGTTAACATACAACCTGAGAACTGTTCTCACAAGTCGGGGTCGGCGGTCCGCTGACGAGCGGTGACCGCGCCGTCGATCTCGGCCGGCTCCCTCCGTGGCACCGGCACGCGGACCGGTGCGCCGTGCCGCGGCGGTAAGATCGCATGCACGGTCAAGCCGGTCCGGAACAAGTCGATCCGGGCAGAACCCCGCGAGGAGCACCCTGAAGGTGACGATACCCCGCCCCGCAGCAGTCGTCGTCCTCGCCGCGGGGGAGGGCACCCGGATGCGCTCGGCCGTCCCCAAGGTGCTGCACACGCTGGCGGGGCGTTCCATGCTCGGTCACGCGATGACCACCGCCCGTGCCCTCGAGCCGGACCGGGTGGTCGTCGTCGTGCGGCACGGCCGGGACGCCGTCGTCGAGCACCTGCGCCAGGTGGACCCGGAGGCGCTGGTCGCCGACCAGGACGAGATCCCCGGCACCGGTCGAGCCGTCCAGGTGGCGCTCGCGGCGCTGGACGCCGTGCAGCAGGTCGACGGCCCGATCGTCGTGATGGCCGGCGACGTCCCCCTGCTGGACCCGGGCACGCTGCAGCAGTTGCTGCTCGCCCACCACGCGGACGGCGACGCGGTCACGGTGCTGACCACCGAGGTGACCGACCCTTCCGGCTACGGTCGCGTGCTGCGCGAGCCCGGCACGGGTGACGTCGCGGGCGTCGTCGAGGACAAGGACGCGGACGACGAGCAACGCGAGATCCGCGAGATCAACACCTCCACCTACGTCTTCGACGCCACCGTCCTCCGCTCGGCGCTGGCGCGCCTCGACCGGGACAACGCCGCCGGCGAGGTGTACCTGACGGACGTCCTGGCGATCGCCCGGGGCGACGGCGGCCGCGTCCGAGCCCTGCGCACGGACGACAGCATCTCGGTGGAGGGGGTCAACGACCGCGTCCAGCTCGCAGCCCTGCGTGCCGAGCTGAACCGGCGCGTGCTGGAGGACTGGATGCGGGCGGGCGTCACGGTCGTCGACCCGGCCACCACCTGGGTGGACGTGGACGTGGACCTCGCCCAGGACGTGACGCTGCTCCCCGGCACCCAGCTGTTCGGAACCACCACCGTCGCCACGGGCGCCACCATCGGCCCGGACACCACGCTGACCGACGTCGAGGTCGGCGCCGGCGCGGCCGTCGTCCGCTCCCACGGCTCGCTCGCTGTGATCGCCGCGGGCGCCACCGTCGGCCCGTTCTCCTACCTGCGCCCCGGGACGGTGCTCGGTGAGAACGGCAAGATCGGCGCCTTCGTCGAGACCAAGAACGCCGTGATCGGCACCGGGTCCAAGGTGCCGCACCTGTCCTACGTCGGCGACGCGGAGATCGGCGAGCACACCAACATCGGTGCCGCCACGGTCACGGCCAACTACGACGGTACGACGAAGCACCGGACGACCATCGGCTCCTACGTGAAGATCGGCGCCGACACGATGCTGGTGGCACCCGTGACCATCGGCGACGGCGCGTTCACCGGTGCCGGCGCGGTGGTCCGTCGCGACGTGCCCCCGGGCGCCCTCGCCGTCAACGCCACCAGCCAGCGCAACGTGGAGAACTGGGTGCAGCGCACCCGGCCCGACTCGGCGGCCGCCCACGCGGCCGCGCGTGCCCGCGGCCTGCGCGCCGCGCCACCGCCCGACGCCCCGGCCACCGCACCCGACGCCCCCGCCACCGACCCCGCTGCTGCACCCGAGGACAAGGACACCGCTCGATGACCGGCATCATCACCACCGATGGTGAGAAGCGACTCGTGCTCGTCTCGGGCCGCGCACACCCCGAGCTGGCCACGGAGGTCGCCGGTCACCTCGGCGTCGAGCTGGTGCCGACCACCGCGTACGACTTCGCCAACGGCGAGATCTACGTCCGGTTCGGCGAGTCGGTGCGCGGGGCCGACGCCTTCGTCCTGCAGTCGCACTGCTCCCCGGTGAACACCTGGATCATGGAGCAGCTGCTCATGGTGGACGCACTCAAGCGCGCCTCCGCCAAGACGATCACCGTCGTCTCGCCGTTCTACGGGTACGCCCGCCAGGACAAGAAGCACCGCGGTCGTGAGCCGATCTCGGCCCGGCTGATGGCCGACCTGTTCAAGACGGCCGGCGCCGACCGGATCATGAGCGTCGACCTGCACGCCGCCCAGATCCAGGGCTTCTTCGACGGGCCGGTGGACCACCTGTGGGCCATGCCGATCCTCGTCGAGTACGTCCGGACGCGGGTCGACCTGTCCAACGTCACGGTGGTCTCGCCGGACGCCGGACGCATCCGTGTCGCCGAGCAGTGGGCCGCCAAGCTCGGTGGCGCGCCGCTGGCCTTCGTGCACAAGACCCGTGACATCCGCCGGCCCAACCAGGCGGTGGCCAACCGTGTGGTCGGTGACGTCGAGGGCCGCAGCTGCGTGCTGGTCGACGACCTGATCGACACCGCCGGCACCATCTCCGAGGCCGTGCGCGTGGTGCTCGAGGCCGGCGCCAAGGACGTGCTGGTCGCGGCCACCCACGGCGTGCTGTCCGACCCCGCCGTCGCCCGGCTGGAGGCGTGCGGTGCCCGCGAGGTCGTCGTCACCGACACCCTGCCGATCGCCGACGAGGTCCAGTTCCCCAAGCTGACGGTGCTGTCCATCGCACCGCTGCTGGCCCGCGCCATCCGCGAGGTGTTCGACGACGGCTCGGTGACCTCGTTGTTCGACGGCCAGGCCTGAGCTGCGCCGGACCACCGCCTGATCTCACCCGGTCGCGCGCCCGGGCCACCGGGTTGGGAGCCGGGCGCGCCGACGGGTAAGATCCTTGGGTTGCCTCGGCGAGGGATGTCGGACGGTCGGCCGTGGGACCCGCAGCGATGTGGGCCTCGAACGGGCGTCCCGGCTCCGTGATCGACTGGGTGCGGATGCCTCCGCGTGCCCGTCCAGCGCCCCGCGTCGAGGCCCACCGATCTGCCTGCACCGACCGTCCGCCGTCGCCTCCGCGCGGCCGCGACCCTGACCTGAGGAGACAACCATGGCCGAGACCAAGCTCGTCGCCACCGCCCGCACCGAGTTCGGCAAGGGCGCCGCGCGCCGCCTCCGCCGTGCCCAGCAGATCCCGGCAGTCCTGTACGGCCACGGCACGGCCCCGGTGCACGTCGCGCTGCCGGGTCATGAGCTGATGCTCGCCGTCAAGCACAGCAACGCCCTGCTGGCGATCGAGCTCGACGGCAAGACGACGCTCGCGCTGGCCAAGGACGTGCAGATCGAGCCCGTGCGCCAGGTCATCGAGCACGTCGACCTGCTCATCGTGCGCCGTGGCGAGAAGGTCACCGTCGACATCCCGGTGCACGTCGTCGGCGAGTCCGCCCCCGGCACCATCCACGTGGTGGAGACGCAGACCCTCTCGCTCGAGGCGGACGCGACCGCGCTGCCGGACCGCATCGAGGTGTCCATCGAGGACCTCGAGGAGGGCGCCATCGTGCACGCCGGCGACATCGCTCTGCCGGCGGGCTCCACCCTGCTGACGGAGGCGGAGCACGTCGTGCTCACCATCTCGGTCCCGCGCGCCTCCGCCGACGACCTGGCCGCGGAGACGGCCGCCACGGAGCTGGCCGGCAAGCAGTCCGCCGCGAGCGCCGCCGCCGCGGAGGCCTGACCGACCCGGTCCTGACCGACCGACCCCGTCCGTGGCGCGCCCGGCACCGACCTGGTGCAGGGCGCGTGCCACGTCACCGCACCGCAGCACCGCGCAGAGGAGGGTGGCCCGATGACCGACGCCCCGTGGCTCGTCGTCGGCCTGGGCAACCCGGGTGCGCAGTACGCCGCCAACCGTCACAACCTCGGCGCCATGGTGGTGGACGAGCTCGCCCGCCGCACCGGCAGCACCCTCGGCCGTCCAGGCGGCCTGCCCGGTCGACGGCCGCAGGCGACCGTGGCCGAGGCGCGCCTCGGCGTGCTGCCCGGGGGAGCGCCCGGGCCTCGGGTGGTGCTGGCCCGGCCCACCACCTACATGAACGAGTCCGGGGGACCCGTCGCGGCGCTGGCCCGCTACTACGGCGTCCCGCCCGAGCGCACCGTGCTGGTGCACGACGAGCTCGACATCCCGTTCGCCGACGTCCGCGTCAAGCGCGGCGGCGGAGAGGGTGGTCACAACGGTCTGCGGGACACCACCCGCGCGCTCGGCACCAAGGACTACGTCCGGGTCAGGGTCGGCATCGGCCGGCCGCCGGGCCGGATGGACCCCGCCGACTACGTGCTGCACGACTTCGGCAGCACCGAGCGCGCCGACGTGCCGTGGCTGGTGGACCGCGCGGCCGACGCCGTCGAGGCCGTGGTGATCGAGGGCCTGCACGTCGCCCAGCAGCGGTTCCACACCAAGGACTGA
>DAIDJQ010000207.1 GCA_027451305.1 Cellulomonas sp. | reverse complement strand
TCGATCTCGGCGGCCTCCTGGATCTCGTAGGGGATGGCCCGCAGGAACGGCACCAGGATGATCACCGTCACCGGCAGCGCGAACGCGATGCCCGGCAGGATGATCCCCACGAGGTTGTTCATCAGGTGCAGCGTGCGGATGAGGATGTATAGCGGCGTGATCGCCACCGCCATCGGGAACATCAGGCCCGCCGCGAACAGGGTGTAGAGCGCGCCGCGCCCACGGAACGAGTACCGGGCGAGCACGAAGCTCACCATGAGTCCGAGCGCGACCACGCCGGCAGTGGTGACGAGCGCCGCGATCGAGGAGTTGACGAACGAGCGCCAGAAGACACCGTTCGTCAGCACGTCGAGGTAGTTCCGGCCGACCCAGGGATGCGGCCACCCGGCAGGGTCGGTGGTGATCTGCGAGTTGGTACGGAAGCCGCCGACCACGATGTACAGCACCGGGGAGATCATCACCGCGACGAAGAGCAGCGCGATGAAGTACACCACCGGGTTGCCCCAGCCGAGAGACTTCGACTTGCCGGCCTTGCGACGGGCGCGGATGTCGGTGGCGTCGAGCGTGTCGGCGGTCATCGGGCCTTCCCTCCCCCGGTGAGCGCGCCATCGGTGTCACGGCGCAGGACGAAGCGCTGGTAGGTGAGTGCGATGACGAGCGAGATGAGGAACATGACGACGGCGACGGCACTGCCGTAGCCGAAGTTGCCGGACACCCGGCCGTTCTGGTTCATGTACGTCGCCATCGTCGAGGTACCGGCGGTAGAGGCGACGTACTGGCCCCAGATGATGTAGACGAGGTCGAAGAGCTGCAGCGATCCGATGATCGACAGGAACGCCCAGATCCGGACCGTCGGGCCGAGCAGCGGGAGCGTGATGCGCCGTTGCACCTGCCAGTACGAGGCGCCGTCGATCGCCGCTGCCTCGTTGAGCTCCTCCGGGATGCCTTGCAGGCCGGCGAGGAACAGGATCGTGGCGTAGCCGATGTACTTCCACGTCAGGATGATCATCAGGGTCCACAGCGCGAGCCGTGGGTTCGACAACCAGTCCTTGTCGAGAAAGTTCAGGTGCATGTCGCGCATGAGCGCGTTGAACGCGCCCTGACCGCCGAGCAGCAGGCTCCAGCCGATGCCGGCGACCGCCTCGGAGATGACGTAGGGCACGAAGATCAGCACCCGGATGAGGGACTGCCCGCGCATCTTCTTGTTGAGGAGCAGCGCGAACGCGATGGCGACCGGGCCCTGCATCACCAGGGACAGGACCAGGATCTCCATGTTGTGCTTCAGGGCGCCCATGAAGAGCGGGTCCTGGAAGATGATGACGTAGTTGTGCAGCCCGATGAAGTCGGTGGGCTTGCCGTAGCCCTTCCACCGGAAGAAGCCGTAGTACGCGGCCAGGAAGACCGGCAGGACGACGAACGTGACGAAGATGACGACCGCCGGTGCCGACATCGCTGCGATCTCCAGGCGGGCCGCCCAGCCGGCACCGCGACCGCGGCGCCGGGCGAGCCCGGACGGGGGCAGCGCAGCAGCGCTGCCCCCGTCCTTCGAGAGATTCACAGGCGAGGTCACCACGACGGGCGCGTGCTCGCGAGTGGAATCAGTCATGGTGCTTGCGCTCAGCCCTTCGCTGCGGCGTCGTTCGCCGCCTTGATGATGCCGGCCGGGTCGCCCTTGCCGGCGAGCATGTCGACCACGCCCGTGTTGAGGGCGTTGCCGATGTTCTGGCCGAGGCGGGTGTCGAGCCAGAGCGACACGTAAGCCGCCTTCTGGTTGTAGCCCATGATCTCCTTCAGCAGCGGGTCGGTCACCGCAGCGGCGGCCTGGGTCGACGCCGGCGGAGCCGAGGCAGCCACCGAGTACGAGGTCTGGATCGCGTCGCTGGCCAGGAAGTTCAGGAAGTCGGTGCATGCCGGCTCCGGCGCCTTGGCCGAGCAGGAGTAGGCGTCCAGGCCGCCCATCATGGCCGTCGGGTCGCCCGCGCCGCCAGGAACGGAGATGAACGGGAAGAAGCCGAGGTCAGGAAGGTTCTTCTGGTCGGGGGTCAGGGAGCCGATGACTCCCGGGTCCCATGCGCCCATGAGCTCCATGGCGGCCTTGTGGTTCGCGATGAGGCCTGCCGACGATCCGGCACCCTGCTGGGCGGAGGTCGTCAGGAAGCCGTCGTTGAACGGCTTGGTGGCGGCGAAGGTCTGCAGGTCCTGACCGGCCTTGAGGAAGCACGGGTCGGACAGGTTGGCCGTGTTCGCCGCGGTGTTCAGGGCGTCCTGCGAGCACTCGCGGAGTGCGAACCAGTAGAACCAGTGGGCTGCCGGCCACGCGTCCTTGGCACCCAGGGCGACCGGGGCGATGCCCGCCGCCTTGAGCTTGGTGACGGCGTCGTTGAGGTCGGCGAGCGTCTTCGGCGTCGAGGTGATGCCGGCCTTGGCGAACAGGTCCTTGCTGTAGAAGAAGCCGCCCGGCAGGACGGTCATCGGCATCGCGTAGACCTTGCCCTTGTAGGAGTCAGCGGCGAGCGCCGACGCCGGGATCGCGGCCTTGGTCGCGGCCGACAGCGAGTTCGTGATGTCCTTCACGAAGCCGGCGTCGACCATCGCTGCGAGCTTGCCACCGCCGCGCTGGAGGAAGACGTCAGGAGCGTCGCCGCCGTTGAGGGCGGTCTGCAGCTTGCCGTCGAGGTCCTCGTTCTGGACCGGCTGGACGTTGATCGTGACGTTCGGGTGGACCTTCTTGTACGCCGCGACCGTGTCGGTCCAGAACTGCGGACCCTTGCCGGTCGTGTTGTTCTCCCACACGGTCAGCTTGGCCGTGTAGTCGGCCGCACTGGTCTGGGCGCCGCCGCTCGCGCCGCCAGTCGGGGTGGTGGTGCCCCCCGTGCTGGAGCTACACGCGGCAAGCCCAAGCGCGGCCACGGCGGTGACGGCCGTGATCGCAAGGGACTTCCTCGCATTCATCAGTTGTGTCCTCCTCGTTGAGACCCTGACAGACGAACCGGCGACCACGCGTCGCCGGTGATCCCGACAGCCGCGACAGGCACCCGGGCATCCTGCCCTCTGATCCTGACTAGCCCTGCCGCGCCCCCGCCGGCGCCGCCGTCGACACCTTCGTCGTCGATGACGGTCGTGCGGTTGCCCGACGGCGCCAGAGTGCACCCGGACGGAAAACGGTGTCAAACGTTCTCGATAACGATTTAGCCACACGTCGAGACCCGCCTCGGGGTGCTGTCAGCCCGTCGTGGAGACGCTCCGCGCGTAGTCTGGCGGGGCGCTCGCCGCTCGCGGCCGCCGGGCGGGAGCCCCGCTGCGGCAATCGTTATCGACAACGTTCTCCCGGGGCTATGCTGCGTCCCGTGGCTCAACGGGTCACGATCACCGACGTCGCCCTAGCCGCGGGTGTGTCGGTGTCGACCGTGTCCAAGGTGATCAACTCGCGCGACGGCGTAGCACGCGAGACGTACGCACGTGTCAGCGCGGTGATCGACGACCTCGGCTACGAGGGCAGTCTCGTCGCGCGCAGCCTGCGCTCCCACAAGACGTACGTCATCGGCGTCCTCGTCGCGGGCTTCGAGCCGTTCAGCGCGGAGATCCTCAAGGGCGCCGCCACGGTCCTCGAGGAGAGCCAGTACGACCTGCTGGCATACACGGGCGCGCGGCGCGGCGGCGGTGTCGGCTGGGAGCGGCGCTACCTGTCGCGGCTGTCCGGCACGCTCATCGACGCCGCGATCCTCGTCACACCGACGGTCACGGACGCCGACTCCGACATCCCCGTGGTCGCGATCGACCCCCACGCGGGCCCGCTCGGCCTGCCCACGGTGGACTCGGACAACCTCACGGGCGGCGCGCTGGCCACGCAGCACCTGCTGGAGCTGGGCCACACGCGCATCGGCTACCTCGCCGGCCGACCCGACCTCGAGTCGTCCCGCCTGCGCGAGACCGGCTACCGCAAGGCGCTGGCCGACGCGGGTATCCCTGTCGACGAGGACCTCATCCGGATCGGCTCGTACAGCCGCGACGACTCGCACGCGCCGGCCAGCGAGCTCCTGTCGCTGCCGGACCGCCCCACCGCGATCTTCGCCGCCAACGACCTGTCCGCGCTCGGCATCATCGACGTGGCGCGCCAGATGGGCCTGGAGGTGCCGCGCGACCTGTCGGTGGTGGGCTTCGACGACATCCCGGACTCCGCCCAGTCGACGCCGCCGCTGACCACGGTGCAGCAGCCGCTACAGCGCATGGGCGCCGAGGCGATCCGCCTGCTGCTCGCACTCCTGGACGGGACGGCGCCCGACCAGCG
>DAIDJQ010000206.1 GCA_027451305.1 Cellulomonas sp. | reverse complement strand
GTCGCGTCTGCAGCGAAGCCCTTGGCGGCCGATGCGCTGGCCGACGAGCCCGAGGTGGTGCGCGCGTTGGACGAGCACCCCGTGAGCACCAGGGCCCCGGCAGCGCCGACCGCGATGGCCGCGGCTGCGAACTTCTTCATGGGATATCGCTTTCTTGTCGGGCACCCGTCGTTGGGTGCGGGTGTAACAGCGGAAAACCTGTGGGTCAGCCCCGGGCCGCGGTCTCGCCGGCACTGACCGGGACGGCGGGCTGCTCCTGGGTCCCGGGGGACAGCAGGTCGTTGCGCCGGTTGCGGAGCAGGGTGCCGATGATGGACGGCCGGCCCTGGACCTTGTTGTAGACGTCGAACGCCACAGCGGCGAGCAGCACCAGGCCCTTGATGATCTGCGTGCGGTCGGAGCCGACGCCCATCAGCTGGAGGCCGTTGTTCAGGACGGCCATCACGAGACCACCGATCATCGACCCGATCACGGTGCCGACACCGCCGGACACCGCTGCACCACCGATGAACACGGCGGCGATCGCGTCGAGCTCCCAGCCGGTGCCGTCGAACGGGCCCGAGGCGGTGGATCGGCCGATGAAGACGATGCCCGCGAGAGCTGCCAGCAGGGACATGTTCATCATGACCACGAAGTTGGTCCGCTTGATGTTGACGCCGGACAGGGCCGCCGCGGCACGGTTGCCACCGACCGCGTAGACGTGCCGACCGGTGATCGTCCGGGCCGAGACGAAGTGGTAGATGATCACGAGGACTACGAGGATCACGCCGGAGAACGGGAACGAGGTGCCCGGTCGGCCGGAACCGAACAGGTACGTCACGTAGCCGAGCAGCGCGACGATCAGGGCGGTGCGGATCACCGAGACCATGACGGGCGTCTGCGCGCCGCCGAGCTTGACGGCCTTCGCGCGGCGACGGAACTCGACCCACACGGTGAAGACGATCGCCAGCACGCCGAGCAGCAGCGTCGAGTTGTTCAGGCCGGTGTTGGGGCCCCACTCGGGCAGGTAACCGGCACCGAGGTACTGGATCTGGTTGGGCACCGGGATGGTGTTCGACTTGCCGATGAACTGGTTGGCACCGCGGAACAGCATCATGCCGGCCAGCGTGGTGATGAACCCGGGGATGCCCACATAGGCAACCCAGGCGCCCTGCCACATGCCGATCAGGGCGCCGACCGCGAGGCCGAGGAGCACACCCAGCCACCACGGGATGCCCCAGTCACGGATCGCCAGCGCGACCACGATCCCGACGACGGCCGCGACGGAGCCGACCGACAGGTCGATGTGGCCGGCGATGATCACCAGCACCATCCCGATCGCGAGGATCAGGATGTAGGCGTTTCCGTTGATGATGTTCTGGGCGTTGGTCGGTGTGAGCACCTTCCCGCCGGTGGTGAACTGGAAGATCGCAATCAGCGCCGCGAGCGCGAAGACCATGCCGAACTGGCGCGCGCCGCCGCTGAAGAGCTGCTTGAGAGACTTCATCGTCGAGATTCCTTCGTGCCGGAATGGCTTCAGTGGATGGCGGCCGAGGCCGCGCCGGTCATGAGGCGCATGAGGTACTCCTGCGTCGCGTCCGCCCTGTCGACGACACCGGTGATGGCGCCTTCGAAGATCGTGTAGATGCGGTCGCACAGCCCGAGCAGCTCGGGCAGCTCGGACGAGATGACGATCACGCCCTTGCCGGAGTCGGCGAGACGGTTGATCAGTCCGTAGATCTCGAACTTCGCGCCGACGTCGATACCGCGGGTCGGCTCGTCGAGGATCAACAGGTCCGGCTCCGGGAACATCCACTTGCCGAGCAGCACCTTCTGCTGGTTGCCGCCCGAGAGCTTCACGACCCCCTCGCGCACCGAGTTCGCCTTGACGTTCAGCGCCTTGCGGTACCGCTCCGCCGCGAGGTACGCGGCATCGGTGTCGATCACGGAGTGCTTGGAGATGCGTCGCAGGTCTGCTGCCACGACGGTGTCCTGGATGCTGTCCAGCAGGTTCAGTCCCAGCGCCTTGCGGTCCTCGGGGACGTAGGCGACCTTGTGGTCGATCGCCTGCTGCACCGTGTGGATGCTCACCGGCCGGCCGTCGATGGTGATCTGGCCACCGAGGTAGCGGCCGTACGTGCGGCCGAACAGCGACCGTGCGAGCTCGGTGCGACCGGCGCCCATGATGCCGGCGAAGCCGACGATCTCGCCGCGCCGCACGTGGAAGCTGGAGTGCTTGCAGACCAGACGCCCCGGCACCTGCGGGTGCTCGACCGTCCAGTCCTCGACCTCGAAGAACGTGGCGCCGATGTTGGGCGTGTGCTCCGGGAAGCGCGCGTCGAGCGACCGACCGACCATCCCGCGGATGATCCGGTCCTCCTCCACGCCCTCGACGCCGACCTCGATGGTCTCGACCGACTTGCCGTCGCGGATGATCGTGATCGAGTCGGAGATGGCCGCGATCTCGTTCAGCTTGTGGGAGATCATGATGCTGGTCAGGCCGCGGGAGCGCAGGCCGCGCAGCAGGTCGAGCAGGTGCGCCGAGTCGTCCTCGTTCAGGGCCGACGTCGGCTCGTCGAGGATGAGCAGCTTGACGTTCTTGGACAGCGCCTTGGCGATCTCCACCAGCTGCTGCTTGCCGACGCCGATGTTCTTGATGACCTCGTCGGGCGACTCGTCCAGGCCCACCCGCGCCAAGAGGTCGACGGCACGGCGCCGGGCCTCGGTCCAGTCGATGCCCACCGAACCCTTGACCTCGTTGCCGAGGAAGATGTTCTCGGTGATCGAGAGCTCGGGGATGAGCGCCAGCTCCTGGTGGATGATGACGATCCCGGCGTGCTCGGAGGACTTGATGTCCTTGAACCGGACCTCTTCGCCGAGGTAGTTGATCTCGCCCTCGTAGGTCCCGTACGGGTAGACCCCCGAGAGCACCTTCATCAGCGTCGACTTGCCGGCGCCGTTCTCTCCGCAGATCGCGTGGATCTCACCCGCACGTACCTGCATGCTCACCCGGTCCAGCGCCCGGACTCCCGGGAACACCTTGGTGATCGACCGCATCTCCAGGATGACTGGGCCGTCCGTCATTTCACGCTCCTCGTGCAGCACTGCACACCGCGACCCCGCGGGTCCGGACAGACACTAGGCAGACGACTCCATTGCGTCAACTCATGAACGCAAGGCCGTGTCCGTACCCTCACCGCATCGTGACCTCCCTGTGACATTGGCGTCAGTTGCCACCGATCGGCGCCGAGTGGGCCCGGGTGGTCCTGTCCGTTTCCGGGCGGCTTCAAGGCTGACGGCACCAAGGGCTCTCGTTGTCATCACTTCTTGAACGCTGCGAAACGGCGCTCCGCCGACCTCCGAGGGCCGCGCGGGCGAGGGAGGATGTCACCCGTGCGACTCGAGATCCGCGTCCGGCCCGGCTCGGCCCGGCCCGGCGTCGGCGGTACGCACGCCGGGCGGCTGGTGGTCGCGGTTCACGAGCGAGCGGTCGACGGCAAGGCCACCCAGGCCGCCCTGACGGCGCTCGCCGCCGCACTCGGCCTCCCGGCCCGGCGGCTGCGGCTGGTGCGGGGAGCCACGAGCCGGGACAAGCTCGTCGAGGTCGACACGGACGGCCCGGACGAGGACACCGCGCTCCGCGCCGTCGTCGAGCGGCTCCTCGCCACCGGCTGACGCGACGCGCGGCGCGCAGCAGTCACGTCGAGGCGACCAGGCGCCGGCGTGGACCGGCGCGTCCGTGCGACGGTCGGGTCGGGCCGCGACCGCCGAGTCAGATCACGGAGCGCAGGTGCGACACCGGACGGCTCGAGGTCGCGCCGGTGATGGCCGCGATGATCGACTCGTAGCTGGTGGTCGCCGTGTCGAACGAGCCGTTGTTGCGCCCGTGGCGCAGCACCTCGATGCGATCCGAGACGGACCGCACGTCGGTCATGTTGTGGCTGATCAGGATGACGCCGAGACCGAGGTCCCGCAGCCGCTCGATGTGGGTGAGCACCTCCGCGGTCTGGGCGACCGACAGCGCAGCCGTGGGCTCGTCGAGCACCACGAGCCGCGGCTGGCCCACCAGGGTCCGTGCGATCGCGACGGCCTGCCGCTGCCCCCCGGAGAGGGTCCGCAACGGGGCGTGCACCGACGGGATGCCTGCCGTGATCTGCTGCAGGATGCGACGAGCCGTCTGCTCCATCCGCTCGTCCGCGAGCCAGCCGCCGGAGGCGCGCACCTCCTGGCCCAGGAAGATGTTCGCCGTCACGTCGAGGTTCTCGCAGAGCGCGAGGTCCTGGAACACCGTCGCGATCCCCAGCTCGCGGGCCGACCTGGCCGAGCCGATCGTCGCCGGTTCGCCGTCGAGCTCGATGAGGCCCGCGTCCGGACGCAGCACGCCCGCGATCACCTTCGCGAGCGTCGACTTGCCGGCTCCGTTGTCGCCGACGAGCGCGACCACCTCGTGCGCGTTCACCTCGAAGTCGACCCCGACCAGGGCCTCGACCGCGCCGAAGCGCTTGGTCACTCCGCGCATCGACAGCAAGGGCGGCCGGATGTCGGGCGTCGTCGCCGTCATGCTCTCCTGCCCCTCGTCGAACGCGCGTGCCATCAGTGAATCTGTGCCGACGTCCACAGTCAACCAACCCCCCAACGGCCGGCAGGCTCCTCCTCGACCGCGCGCACCAGCAGGTCGGTCGAGGAGAGCACGAGCAGCAGCGCACCCATCACCTCGGCGTCCTGACCCAGGTCCGCCGGCACCACCTCGAGCGGCGCGATCTGGTTCAGCAGCACCCGGCGCCGGATGGCCTCACGCATCGGGCCGAGCAGGATCTCGCCCGTCTCGGCGAGCTCGCCGCCGACCACCACGCACTGCGGGTTGACGGCCATGCCGAGGCCGGCCACGACCGCGCCGATCGTCGCACCGGCGTCCGAGACGATCTGCCGGCACCCCGGGTCCCCGGCCCGGGCCTGGGCGATCACGTCCCGTAGCGCCAGCGTGCCGTGGCTGGCCCGCAGCGGTGCGAGCAGCGCCTGGGCGCCGACGACGGTGTTGAGGCAGCCGCGGCTGCCGCACAGGCAGATGTCGCCCCCGGGGTCGACCTGGACGTGGCCGATCTCCCCCGCGGTGCCCGCGAAGCCGCGGTGCACCTGTCCCCCGATCACGACGCCCCCGCCGACGCCGTAGGACGCGCGGACGTACACCGAGTCCTGGTAGCCCCGCGAGGCGCCGATCCGGCTCTCGGCGAGGGCGCCGAGGTTGGCGTCGTTGTCCACGAAGACGGGCCGGTTCAGGCGCTTGGACATCACGTAGCCGACCGCCACGTCGTCCCAGCCGCGCATGATGCCGGGCACCGAGATGGTGCCCGTGGCCACGTCGACCGGTGCCGGCAGGGCGATCCCGATGCCGAGCACCTCGTCGAGGGCGGACCCCACCCTCTCGAGCAGGTCGACGATGAGCAGGGCGGCGCGGTCGAGGCTGGTGTCCGCACGGTGGTCGGGCGGCAGCGGCAGGGTCTGGTCTGCCAGCACCTCGTGGGAGGCGTCCGCGAGCGAGATCCGCAGGTGCCGCAGGCCGATGTGGACGCCGACTGCGAGCCCGGTGCGGTGCGCCAGGGTGACCAGCTGGGCGCGACGCCCGCTGCGCACGGTGGTCCGCACCTCGACCACCCCGGCGCCGAGCAGCTCCTTGACGATGTTCGAGACCGTGGCCGCCGACAGGCCGGTCGTGCCGGCCAGCTCGACCTGGGTGAGACCGCCGTAGCGGCGCACGGCATCCACGATCAGCGCGCGGTTCGCCCCTCGCAGGGCGGACTGCGACCCCGACATCGTTCTCGCCCTCCCAGTGCCGCGCGGCGCCGCGCGGGTGCGGACGCCGGTGACCCGGCGCTCCGGGTGCGACCCGGGCGGTTTCTGGGTGAATCAAACCACCGATCGTCAAGCCTTCGTCGCCGGCCCCCGGCGGTCGACCGGGACGCGGGTTCGGCCGGTCGGCAGCGTTCAGACGAGCCCGAGGGCGCGGACCTGGGCCCGCTCCTCCTCGAGCTCGGCCACCGAGGCGGCCAGCCGGGAGGCGGAGAACTCGTCGAGCTGCAGGCCCGGGACGATCGTCAGGCGGCCGTCGGCTGCGGTGACCGGGAACGACGAGACGAGCCCCTCGGGGACGCCGTACGAGCCGTCGGACACGACGCCCGCCGACGTCCAGTCGCCCGCGGCGGTGCCGTGCACCCACGTGTGCACGTGGTCGATCGCAGCGTTCGCGGCGGACGCGGCCGACGAGGCACCCCGTGCCTCGATGATCGCGGCACCGCGCTTCGCGACGGTGGGGATGAAGGTGTCCCGCACCCACGCGTCGTCGCCGACCACCTCGACCGCTGGGCGGCCGCCGATCGTCGCGTGGGTGATGTCCGGGTACTGCGTGGCGGAGTGGTTGCCCCAGATCGTCAGCCGCGCGACGTCCGTCACCGGGCGCCCGGTGCGGATCGCCAGCTGGGCGACGGCGCGGTTGTGGTCGAGGCGGGTCATCGCGGTGAAGCGGTCCGCCGGCACGTCCGGCGCATGCTGCTGGGCGATGTAGGCGTTGGTGTTGGCCGGGTTGCCGACCACCAGCACGCGCACGTCGTCCGCCGCGCCGGCGTTGATCGCCGCACCCTGCGGGCCGAAGATCCCGCCGTTGGCGGTCAGCAGGTCGCCGCGCTCCATCCCCGCCGTGCGAGGACGTGCGCCCACGAGCAACGCCACCTGCACGCCGTCGAACGCCGCCGTCGCGTCGTCGTGGATGTCCGTGCCCGCGAGCAGGGGGAACGCGCAGTCCTCCAGCTCGAGCGCGACGCCCTCGGCCGCCTTGACCGCCTGCGGAACCTCGAGCAGGTGCAGCCGGACGGGGGTGTCGGGGCCGAGCAGCTGGCCGGAGGCGATCCGGAACAGCAGGGCGTAGCCGATCTGGCCGGCGGCGCCCGTGACGGTGACGTGCACGGGAGTGGGTGCGGACACGTTCGTTCTCCTTCGAATCGATCGCGCGGCGGGCTCGCCCGCCAGGTCAGGCGGCGCCTCAGGCGAGACGGGCCGCGAGGTTCTCGTCGAGCTGGGCCAGGAACTCCTCGGTGGTCAGCCACGGCTGCGCCGGGCCGACGAGGCTCGCGAGGTCCTTGGTCATCGCACCGGACTCGACGGTCTTGATCACCACGTCCTCGAGGGTCTGCGCGAACGCCGTGACCTCGGGGGTGCCGTCGAGGGCGCCGCGGTGCTTGAGGCCGCCGGTCCACGCGTAGATGGAGGCGATCGGGTTGGTGGACGTCGGCTTGCCGGCCTGGTGCTGGCGGTAGTGCCGGGTGACGGTGCCGTGCGCGGCCTCCGCCTCCACCGTCTTACCGTCCGGCGTCATCAGCACGCTCGTCATGAGGCCGAGCGAGCCGAAGCCCTGCGCCACGGTGTCCGACTGGACGTCGCCGTCGTAGTTCTTGCAGGCCCAGACGTAGCCGCCCTCCCACTTGAGGGCGGAGGCGACCATGTCGTCGATCAGGCGGTGCTCGTACGTGAGCCCGGCGGCGTCGAACTGCGCCTTGTACTCGGTCTCGAACACCTCGGCGAAGAGGTCCTTGAACTGGCCGTCGTAGGCCTTGAGGATCGTGTTCTTCGTCGACAGGTACACCGGGTAGCCGCGCTGCAGGCCGTACGCGAACGACGCCCGGGCGAAGTCCTTGATGGACTCGGTGAAGTTGTACATGCCCATCGCCACGCCCCCCGCCTCGGGGTAGACGACGACGTCGTGGCTGATCGGAGCGGAGCCGTCCGTCGGGGTGAACGTCATCGTCAGCGTGCCGGCGCCGGGGACGACGAAGTCGGTGGCGCGGTACTGGTCGCCGAAGGCGTGACGGCCGATGACGATCGGCTTGGTCCAGCCCGGCACCAGGCGGGGGATGTTGCTGATGATGATCGGCTCGCGGAAGACGACGCCACCGAGGATGTTGCGGATGGTCCCGTTGGGGCTCTTCCACATCTTCTTCAGGCCGAACTCGGCGACCCGCGCCTCGTCGGGCGTGATCGTCGCGCACTTGACGCCGACGCCGTGCTCGGCGATCGCGTGGGCCGCGTCGACCGTCACCTGGTCGTCGGTGGCGTCCCGGTGCTGGATCGACAGGTCGTAGTACAGGAGGTCGACGTCCAGGTACGGGTGGATCAGACGGTCCTTGATGAACTGCCAGATGATCCGGGTCATCTCGTCGCCGTCGAGCTCGACGACCGGACCGACGACGTTGATCTTCGCCATGAGCGGGCTCTCCTGTGAGGCGGGGCCGGCACGGCTGGGTGCCGCGCGCCAGATTACTCGACATCGAGAGATCTCGCGGCGCACGACCCAGACCGCGGACCTGACGAGCCACAGCGCCGGCTGGCATGCTGGGGGCTCTTCCCCCCTTCGTACCCATGACAGGACGGCCATGTCCCAGCAGAAGCCCGACCTTCCCGGCGGCGCCACCGACCCCGTCGACACCGCGGCGGTGGCCGCGGCCGACGTGCCCGGGACGACAGCCGGACCGGCCGTCGTCGCGCCCGCCGCGGCACGCGTCGAGGAGACCGAGCCGGAGCTGACCGACGTCACGGCCGACGAGTACCTCGTGCTCGACGAGGACGTCGCGACCTACGCCGAGGGCCCGTCGCTCGCCGCGAAGCTCGGGGTCGAGGCGCTCGGCACGTTCTTCCTCGTGTTCGCCGGGGTGGGAGTCGCGCTCTACTCGGCGTTCAGCGGCGTCGGTGGCACCCTCGCGGTGGCGCTCGCCTTCGGCATCGCCGTCCTCGCGGGGATCGTCGCCTTCGGCCGGGTCTCCGGCGGCCACTTCAACCCGGCGGTGACCTTCGGCGCCGCAGTCGCGGGCCGCACCCGGTGGGCCGACGTGCTGCCGTACTGGCTCGCGCAGGTGGTGGGCGGCGCGCTCGGCGCCGCGGTGCTCTTCCTCACGGTGCCGACCGGGCTGGCGCAGATCCTGGGCCACCAGACCGGGGGCGTGCGCGCCCTGTTCAGCACCGTGTCCACGGGCTACGGCACGCACTCGCCGCTGGCGCACGTGCTCGCGCAGAACTCGATCACCTCGGACGTGACCTTCGGGCTCGGCGCCGCGCTGCTGGCCGAGGCCGTCGGGACCGCGATCTTCGTCGCGGTGATCCTCGGCGCCACGGACCGCCGCGCCAACCAGCAGCACGTTCCGTTCGCCGTCGGCCTGACGCTGTCCACGGTGATCCTGGTGCTGCTGCCGATCACCAACGCCTCGCTGAACCCGGCGCGCTCGCTGGCCACCGCGATCTTCTCCGAGAGCTGGGCCCTGCAGCAGGTCTGGCTGTTCTGGGTGGCACCGCTGCTCGGTGCTGCGATCGCGGGCCTGCTGTACCGGGCGTTCGCCCGGGAGCCCGTGGCGGACGACCTGTTCGGAGAGGAGGACGAGGAGGTCCTCGTCCAGCCGTAGCCGCAGACGTCGCGTCCGCGCCGCCCGCCGCCCGACCCCCGCCCGGGGACGTCAGGCGGCGGGCGGTCTGCTGAGCAGGGAGCGCAGCGACAGGTCGGCATCCGCCGCGGCCACGGGGTCGACCAGCGGCAGCGCGGCGCCCGTGAAGGCACGTCGCGCGGCACCGACCTCGCGGTGACGGTCGACGACGAGGACGGCGGACACCTGCCGGCCCGCCAGCCACAGCACGCTCCAGCCGGCGCCGGACCCCGGGTCGCCTCGCAGCACCGGCTCGTCGGCCGGACCAGGCTGCCCGAGGAGCACGAGATCGTGGCCGAGCTGGGTGGAGAACACCTCCGGCGCCGGGTCGTCGGCCGGGTCGTCCCCCGCCCCGGCCTCCGACCCCAGCAGGTGGCGGACCAGCACCTCCGGGCCCCGCAGCGCACCGTCCCAGTGGCCGCCCGGCACCCAGCCGTGCCGGGCCGAGCGGCGCACCGCCGCATCGCCGACGGCCCACAGGCCGGGCACGGTGCGCCGCCCCGAGAGGACGGCGTACCGCTCGTCGACCCGGACCGCCCCCGCGGGGTCGCGCGGCACCGAGCCGCCCAGCCACGCCGTGTCCGGCCGGGCGCCGACCGCGGCGAGCACCGTGTCGGCTCCCAGCCGGCGGCCGTCCGACAGCGTCACCCGGCCGACCTCGACCGCCGCCACAAAGACGCCGAGCACCAGGTCGACGCCCGCCGCCGCGTACCACGGTGCCGTCACCGAGCCCACCCGTGCACCCAGCGCGGCACTCAGCGGCGCCGTGGTCGCCTCGACCACGGTCACCGCACCACCGGCCGCCGCCACCACGCCTGCGACCTCGGCGCCGATCCAGCCGGCGCCGATCACCACCAGACGTCCGCCGGGCCGCAGCGCGGCGCGCAGGGCCTCGGCGTCGGACGCGGTGTGCAGCGTGCGTGCCGCGGACCAGGCGGGCGGACGGACGGCGCGCGCACCGGTGGCGATCACCACGTGGTCCGCGCGGAGGGGGCCGTCGTCGGTCTGCACCCCGGGACGGGCGGCGTCGTCGAGCAGCAGGGCGCGGGCCGGGCTGGCCAGGTCGACGCGGTCGGCGAGCGCTCGGACGTCCACGCCGAGGTCGTCGGACAGCCACGCCGGCGCCGGCTGGTCGAGCAGGTGCTTCGAGAGCGGCGGCCGGTCGTAGGGGGGCAGGCCCTCGGCCCCGAGCACGTGGATGCGTCCGTCGAAACCCGCGGCGCGCAGCGCCGCGACGGTGCGGGTGGCTGCCAGCCCGGCGCCGACCACGAGGACCTCACGGCCGACCGGGGTCCTGTGCACCGGGCCACGGTAGTCTCCAACGGGGAGGCACGGATGGGCGCTGAGCATGCGGTCGGTCGTGCGCCGGCCGGCGCACCGACCCCGGTCGGCGTACCCCCCGCGCGGCCGCACGGCGACGCCATGTGGCCGCCGCTCGACCCGACGCCGGCGTCGCCGGGCCGCGGGCCGCAGCCTCCCCGCACCGGGGTCGCCGCACAGTCCCCCGCCTCGGGCGCCATCCCGCTCGCCGGCCGTCGGCGGCCGCGACTGCCCCGATCCGTGCTCCTCGTCGTGCTCGGCGTGGCACTCGTGGTCGCGTTCGCGCTGCTCCTCGGGACCCGCGCCGGGGCGGGGCTGCTGGCGGTGGAGCTGCTCGTCTGCGCGGTGGCACGTGCCGTGCTGCCGGCGCCAGGCCCGAACGCCCTGGCCGTGCGGTCCCGCGCGCTGGACGTGCTGGTGCTCGGCGGGTTCGCGGTGGTGCTCGGCGCGCTCGCGCTCGTGCTCCCCGGGGCCGGCTGACCGACCCGGACTGCGGGGGCGTCCGTCGCCCCGCTCCGCCCACCACGGCGCGGCGCCGGGAGGAGGCCGCCCGGGCTCGGTACGTCCGCGGGCGGCCTCCTGCTCGGTCAGTGCGCGAAGTGCCGCGTGCCCGTCAGGTAGAGGCTGACACCGGCGGCCCGCGCGGCCTCGACCACCTCGGCGTCGCGCACCGAACCGCCCGGCTGGACGACGGCGCGCACCCCGGCGTCGAGGAGCACCTGCAGGCCGTCCGCGAACGGGAAGAAGGCGTCCGACGCCGCGACGGCCCCGCGTGCCCGCTCCTGCCCGTCGGCGTTCGCCCGCTCCACGGCGAGCCGGCAGGAGTCGACCCGGTTGACCTGGCCCATCCCGACACCGACGGACGCACCGCCGGCGGCCAGCAGGATGGCGTTCGACTTCACGGCGCGCACCGCGCGCCACGCGAAGGCGAGGTCCGCCAGCGTCGCCTCGTCAGCGGCGTCGCCCGCGGCGAGCGTCCAGGTGGACGGGTCGTCCCCGGCGGCGTCGATGCGGTCCACCGCCTGCACCAGCAGGCCGCCGCTGATCGGGCGGCTCTCCACGCGGGCCGCGGGCGGGGTGTCGACCACGAGGAGGCGGAGGTTCTTCTTCTGCGACAGCAGGGCCAGCGCGTCGTCGTCGAACGCCGGCGCGACCACCACCTCGGTGAACACCGGGGCGATCTGCTGCGCGACCGCGAGCGTGATCGGAGCGTTGGCCGCGATCACACCGCCGTACGCCGACACCGGGTCGCACGCGTGCGCCTTGGCGTGCGCGTCAGCGATGTCCGTGCCGACGGCGATCCCGCACGGGTTGGCGTGCTTGATGACTGCGACGGTCGGCTGGTCGCCGTGGTCGTGCGCAGCCCGCCAGGCGGCGTCGGCGTCGACGTAGTTGTTGTAGCTCATCGCCTTGCCGTGCAGCTGCGTGGCCTGGGCCAGCCCCGGCGCGGCGTCGCCGGCGGTGTAGAGGGCGGCGCGCTGGTGCGGGTTCTCGCCGTACCGCAGCACCGCGGCGCGGTCCCATGTGCCGCCGACCCACGCCGGGAAGCCGGTGTGCGCGCCGTCGACCTCGTCCGTCGTCGTCGCGACGCTGCCCATCCAGGAGGCGACCGCGACGTCGTACGTCGCGGTGTGCACGAAGGCCTCCGCGGCCAGGCGCGTGCGCTGGGCGAGCGTGAACCCGCCGGCGGTCACGGCCTCGATCACGGCCGGGTAGGTAGCCGGGTCCACGACGACGGCCACGCTCGGGTGGTTCTTCGCCGCGGCGCGGACCATGGACGGGCCGCCGATGTCGATCTGCTCGACGCACTCGTCGACGGACGCCCCGGAGGCGACCGTCGCGGTGAACGGGTAGAGGTTGACGACGACGAGGTCGAACGGCGCGATCCCGAGCTCCGCGAGCTGCGCCAGGTGCTCCGGACGGCGGGTGTCGGCGAGGATGCCGGCGTGCACCCGCGGGTGCAGGGTCTTCACCCGCCCGTCGAGGCACTCCGGGAAGCCGGTGAGCTGCTCCACCGGGGTGACCGGGACGCCGGCGGCCGCGATCGTGGCGGCGGTGGAACCGGTGGACACCAGCTCGACGCCCGCGGCGTGCAGGGCGGTGGCGAGCTCGGTGAGGCCGGCCTTGTCATAGACCGAGACGAGCGCCCGGCGCACCGGGCGGCGGCCGGCGGCATCCGGGGCCGGTGCGACGGCGGGCTCGGGCTGCTGGTCGGGGTTCTGCTGCGACATGGGACACGCTCCCGGGTCGGGCGCCGCGGGGTACGGCGCGGGGCGGACCCGGGCACCCAGGCGGACGGTGCACGGACGACGGTGGTGCGGCCGCTCCCCGGTGGTCAGGTCCACCTCGGTTCGCCAGTCACGGCCGAGCCCATGCTAGCCGAAGCGCACCTGGCGACCCTCGACGGTCAGCCCGTCACGCACCGCACGGCCGACCACGTCGACCAGGAGGTCGCGTTCGACGACCTTGATCCGCTCGTGCAGGACCGCCTCGTCGTCGTCCGCCAGGACCGGGACGGGCGCCTGGGCGACGATCGGCCCCGAGTCGACCCCCGCGTCCACGACGATCACCGAGCAGCCGCTGATCTTCACGCCGTGCGCCAGCGCGTCGCGCACGGCGTGCGCACCCGGGAACGCGGGCAGCAGCGCGGGGTGCGTGTTCAGCGTGCGGCCGCCGTGCTGCGCGAGGAACGCCTGCCCGACGAGCCGCATGAAGCCGGCGAGCACCACGAGGTCGGGCGAGAACACCTGCACCGTCTCGGCCAGCGCCCGGTCCCATGCCGCCCGGTCCGCGAAGTCGGCGGGGGCAACGACGGCCGTCGGCACCCCCGCTGCACGTGCGAGGTCCAAAGCACGGACGCCGGGCCTGTCGGAGACGACTCCCACCACCCGCGCACCGTAGGCAGGGTCGCAGTGCGCGGCGAGCAGGGCGCCGAGGGTGGACCCGGCCCCCGAGACCAGGACCACGACGCGGCCGCCGGTGCGGGTGGAGGGGGCCGGTGGGACGGGGCCGGCGGCAGCGGTCACGCGGACGACCCTAGCCGGGCGGCCCCGGACACCGGCCGGAGCGATCGGCGGGCCGGGGGACAATGAGGCGTGAGCAACCCGTACGCCCCGCCCGAGGACCGGCCCCGCGGCGACGAGGCGCCGGTCGATCGCGGCACGCTGCCTGCCGGACAGCCGGACGCGCACGGCGACCGCACGGACGGGGAGCCGGGACCACCTGCGGCTCCGGGGCAGCCGAGCGACCCGGCGGCACCGTGGCCGGGC
>DAIDJQ010000205.1 GCA_027451305.1 Cellulomonas sp. | reverse complement strand
CAGCTCGAGGTCGACGCTCGCGCCGTGCACGCCGATCACGTGCGCCAGCGGCAGCAGCTCGGCGCACCGTTTGGCGCCGGCGATGCCGGCGATCCGCGCGACGGCGAAGGCGTCGCCCTTCGGCACGGCGTCGTCGCGCAGCGCGGCGACCACCTGCGGGCTGCAGTGCACGAACCCGGACGCGGTCGCGGAGCGGACGGTGGGCGCCTTCTCGGTGACGTCGACCATGCGGGCGTGCCCGGCGCCGTCGAGATGGGTCAGGCCGTCCACGGTTCCTCCTCGGTGCAGGTGCTCATCGGCGGTCCGTCAGCACGACGTCCACCAGGTCCCCGGCGCGGACACCGTCCGTCCCCGCAGGCACGATCGCATACCCGTCGGCGGCCGCCAGGCTGCCCACCAGGTGGGAGCCCGAGCCCCCGGCGGCGGCCGGGGTGACGGACCAGCCCTCGGTCCCCGGCTCGAGCCGGGCGGGCAGGTACTGGGTACGGCCGGCGGGCGTCCGCCAGTCGACGCCTGCCCGGGCGCGCACCGGCTGCGGCTGGACGGCCGACGGCTCGGCACCCTGCATGGTCAGCAGGGCCGGCCGGACGAACACGTGGAACGACACCCACACGCTGACCGGGTTGCCGGGCAGGCCGAGCAGCAGGGCGCCCCCGGGCAGCCGGCCGAACGCCTGCGGCTTGCCGGGCTGCATCGCGACCTTGGTGAAGGTGACGTCCGACGAGCCCGCGAACAGCTGCTTGACCGGGTCGAACGCACCCGCGCTCACCCCGCCGGTGAGGATCACGGCGTCCGGGCGCAGCGCCGCGGCACGCTCGAGGGCTGCCGCGAGGGCAGCCGGGTCGTCCGGCACCCGGTCGGCCAGGACCACCTCGCCGCCCGCCTCCGCGACCAGTCCGGCGACCAGCAGGCTGTTGCTGTCGGGGATGTGCCCGCGGCGCAGCGGCTCGCCCGGCGCGAGCAGCTCGCTTCCGGTGGCGACCACCGCGACGCGCGGGGGCGGGCTGACCGGCACGGTGGCGTGGCCGGTGGAGGCGAGGGCGGACAGCACGGTCGCCCGGGCCAGCGTCCCGGCCGGTACGACCAGGTCCCCGACCCGCCGGTCCTCACCGGCCCGGCGCACGTGCATCCCGGGCGTGGGCCGCCGCAGCACCGTGACGGTCGGCGGCAGCGCGCCCAGCGTGTCGGTCCGGTCGGTGTGCTCCAGCTGCACCACGGTGTCCGCGTCGGACGGCACCGTCGCGCCGGTCATGATCCGCACCGCCTGGCCGGCGGACAGCCTCGGGTCGTCCACCGATCCGGCCGGCACGTCCGCCACCACGTCCAGCGTCGCGGGCTCGCCGCCGGCGACGTCGGCGTGCCGCACGGCGTAGCCGTCCATCGCGGAGGCGTCCCACGGCGGCACCGGGACCAGGGCGTGCACGTCCTCGGCGATCCGGCGCCCGGCCGCCTGCGCCAGCGGCAGCCGTTCGGCCGGCAGCCGCGGGGTCGCGGCGAGCACCCGCGCGAGGTGCTCGGCGACCGGGACCGGTCCGCTCATCGCGTGGTCCGGTGCGCCGCGTCTGCCGTGGCCGCCGCGCGGACGGCCGTGACCGCAGCCGGCGCCAGCGTGCGGGCGCGCAGCCCCTCGGCGGCGAGCAGCTGCACCGCGCGCGCCGACCGGGCGCCGACGGCGCAGTACGCGACGAGTCGGGCGTCCGGGTCGGCCCCGGCGCCTGTCAGCACCGCCCGCACGGCGGCGACGCCGGAGCGCGCGGCCTGCACCAGCGCGGACACCGGCACGTTGACCGCGCCCGGCAGGGCGTCCACGGCGTACTCCGACGGCTCCCGCACGTCGAGCAGCACGGTGCCGCCGCCGGCCGCCAGGGCGCGGAAGTCCTCCAGCGACAGGTCGCCGGACGGTTCGGCGGCGGGTGCCGCGGAGGTCGGGCGCGCCGGGCGCCTCGCGGTCGCGAACGGCTCCGGCCGCCCGCCCACCACGAGTCCGCGCGGCGGCCCCTGGACGGCCTCGGTCGCAGCGCGGGGCAGCAGCGGCACCTCGCGGACGCGCATGCCGAGCGCGTCCACCACGGCGACCCGGCCCAGCAGCACCTGCCCGGCGCCGACGACCAGCTTCACGGCCTCGGTCGCCATCATCGAGCCGACCATCCCGCACAGCGCGCCCAGCACCCCGGCCTCGGCGCACGACGGCACGGAGCCCGGTGCGGGCGGCTCGGGGAACAGGTCGCGCAGCGTCACCGGTGCGACGCCGGCGGGGGGACGGGACCAGAACACCGAGAGCTGGGCGTCGAACCGCAGCACGGACGCCCACACCAGCGGGACGCCCAGCTCGGCGCAGGTGTCCGAGATCAGGTACCGGGTGGCGAAGGTGTCGGTCCCGTCCAGCACCAGGTGGTACCCACCCATCACGTCCCGCGCGTTGCTCTCGTCGAGCCGCAGGCGGTGCCGCTCGACGACGACGTCCGGTGCGAGCTCGGCCAGCCGCCGCGCGGCGCTGTCCACCTTCGGCTCACCGACCGCGGCGGTCGCGTGGATCACCTGGCGGTGCAGGTCCGTCACCGACACCTCGTCGTCGTCGACGATGCCGATGGTGCCCACGCCGGCCGCGGCGAGGTAGAGCAACGCCGGTGCGCCGAGGCCGCCGGCGCCGACCACCAGCACGCGGGCGGCCGCGAGGCGGCGCTGGCCGAGCTCGCCGAGCTCAGGCAGGCGGGTCTGTCGCATCGTGCGGCGCGCCTCGGCCGCGTCGAGAGGAGGCCCCGGCTCGACGAGCGGCGGGAGCGCCACGGGGGGCCGGGGTGTGAGCACCGCCTCAGTCTCCTTGCCGTGGACGCGGCACGCGGACGGCCGAGAACTTACTACGGTTAGATCCGTGACAAAAAGCCGGCCCGATGCGCGGGCCACGGGCGTCCCGACGGGTCGGGTGCCCCGCGGCCGGCTCGCCGTGCTGGTGCTCGTCCTGGTCGCGGCGCTGTCCGGCCTCGACGCGGCCCTGCTGCGGCTCGGTGTGACCGCACCCGTGCACTCGCAGTCGCTGGCGTCGTCCCACGGCATCCTCATGATCTACGGCTTCCTGGGCACCGCCATCATGCTGGAGAGGGCCGTGGCCCTGCAGTCCGAGCCGCGGTCGGGGTGGGCCTACGCCGGACCGGCGGCCGGTGGCCTCGGTGCCCTGCTGCTGGTCGCGCAGTCGACGCCGCTGCACGTGCCGTGGGGCCGTGCGCTGCCGGGCGGGGCGTTCGTCGCGTCGATGGCGCTGTTCGTGGCGATCTACGTGACGGTGTGGCGGCGCCAGCAGTCGATCGCGGTGCTGGTGCAGCTGCTCGGCGCCGCGGCGGGCCTCGCCGGCGTCGCGCTGTGGGCGCGCGGGTACGAGGTGGCGACGATCGTGCCCTGGTGGACGGCGCTCATGGTCCTGACGATCGTGGGAGAGCGGCTGGAGCTGGCGCGGGTCGCGTTCATGACGGCGGCGACCGAGCCCCGGATCCTCGCCGAGTCGTGCCTGCTGCTCGTCGCGCTCGTCGCCACGCTCGTCGCACCCGCATGGGGGTACCCGCTGCTCGGGCTCGCGCTCGGTGTGCTGATGGTCGACGTGGGCCTGCACGACGTGGCCCGCCGGACGGTCCGCAGCACCGGGCTGACGCGGTTCATGGGCGCGTGCATGCTCGCCGGCTACGGGTGGGCGATGCTGCCGGCGCTCGTCTGGATGGTGCGCGGTCCCGTCTTCTCCGGCTTCGGGTACGACGCGGTGGTGCACGCGCTGACCATCGGCTTCGTCATGTCGATGGTGGTGGCGCACGCGCCGGTGATCGTGCCGGCGGTCGCCCGGCGGCCGCTGCCCTACCACCCGGTGATGTGGGCGGTGTGGGCGATGCTGCACGCCGGACTGGCGATCCGGCTGGTGGCCGACGCGCGGGCATCGGTGGGGGCGTGGCAGCTGGGCGGCTCGCTGAGCGTCGTCGCGCTGCTGGCGTTCCTCGGCAGCACGGTGACGCTCGTCGCCTGGGGCGGTCGGCGGAGTGGTCGGCAGGCCGGCCGGCGCCCGCAGCGGCAGGAGCGCGCGGTCGGTGCACCGGCGGCCGAGCACGACGGCGGGGTGACGGCGTGACCGCGCGGCCCTCGGCGGTGCCGGCCGTGCCGGGCAGGTCGGGCGGCTCGGACGGCTCGGGCGCGGACCCGGCGCCCTCCGGCCTCCCGGGTCCGGCCGTCGCAGGGGCGACGCGGCGTCCCGCACGCCGTCCGCGCACCGACCGGTGGACCTCGTCCTGGCTGGTCGCCACGCTCGCGGTGACGGCCGTCGGGCTGCTGGACCCGGCGGTCCTGCCGCAGCCGCTCTGGAGCATGATCCACGTCGGCGCGCTGGGCGTGCTGACCAACGGCATCCTGCAGTGGTCCTGGTACTTCGCCCGGGCGCTGCTGCACCTGCCGCCGGACGACGCGCGCTCCGGCCGGGACGCCACCGCGCGCGCCGTCGCCTTCAACGTGGTGCTGATCGGCCTGGTCGCGGCGATGTGGACCGCGAGCACGTGGGGCACCGTGACCGCGGCCGGGCTGGTCGGGGTGGTGATCGGCTGGCACGGGCTGGCGCTGCTGCGGGCGGCCCGGGCGGCGCTGGCGTCGCGGTTCGCGGTGGTGATCCGCTACTACGTGGTCGCCTCGGGCTTCCTGGTGGTCGGCTGCACGCTGGCGGGGTTCATGACCGTGTCGATGTTCGCGCGCACGGCCCCGGCGTGGCTGCTGCACGCGCGCGACGACCTGACGCTGGCGCACGCTCTGGTCAACGTGGGCGGTTGGCTCGGCCTGTCGATCGCCGGGACGCTGGTGACGCTGGGCCCGACGATGCTGCGCACCCGCATGGACCCGCGCGCCGTGGACGACGCGGTGGCCGTGCTGCCGTGGCTGGCAGGCGGCGTGCTGCTCGCGGCGACGTGCGCCACCGTCGGCCTGATGCTCGGTATCGGCCTCGGGCTGCTCGTCGTCGTCGCGGGCCTGGTGCTCGGCGTGGTCCTGCCGCTGGTGCGCGCCGCGCTGGCCAAGGCGCCGCACGCCTACGCGACGTGGACCACGACCGCCGGCCTCGCGTGGGCGCTGCTCGCCGTGCTGGTGGTCGCGGTCAACGCCTTCCGTGCCGCCGACGCCTCGGCCCTCCGCGACGCCGATCTGCCGTGGCTCGCGGTGCTCGGCGCCGGCGGGGTGGCGCAGGTGTTCGTCGGCGCGCTCACGTACCTGATGCCCGTGGTGGTCGGCGGCGGCCCGGAGGCGGTGCGGCAGGGCATGGCCGTGCTCGAGACCGCCTGGCCGTTGCGCGTCGCTCTGCGCAGCACCGCGCTGCTGCTGCTGGCCGTCACGGGCTCGGCCGGCGGGTCGCTGCGCACCGCGTGGTGGCTGCTGGTGCTGCTCGCCTACGGCGTCGACGTCGTGCTGTTCGCCCTCGCGGGCGTGCGGCAGGCCAAGGCGCGTCGTCCGCTCGAACCGGTCCTCGGAGGCCTGGATGTCTGACCCGATCCGTCCTACCGGTCCGCGCACCCTGCCGGGGCGCGAGGGCTCGCCCACGTCGCGGGCCGCGATGGCCGTCGTCGGCGTGGTGGTGGTGGTCGGCGTCGCCCTCGCCGTGCTGCTCGCGCGCCCGGCCAGCGGGTTCTCCGACGGGACGACGGCGGGGACGACGAGCGCCGGTACGGCGGTCGTGCCCACGGGCCGCACCACCGACGTGACGCTGCACGTGCGCGGCATGTCCTTCACCCCGAGCACCATCCAGGTGCCCGTCGGCGACCGGTTGCGCGTCACGCTGGTCAACTCCGGCGACCAGCGCCACGACCTCGTCTTCGCCAACGGCGCAGCGCTGCAGCCGCTGGCCCCGGGCGCGACGGCCGTGCTCGACGTCGGCGTGATCAGCGGCGACCTCGAGGGCTGGTGCTCGCTGCCGGGGCACCGGCAGCTGGGCATGGTGGTGCACGTGGTCGCGGTCGGGGCACCGTCGGGCTCGTCGGCCCCATCGTCCGGCACGTCGTCCGACTCGGGGATGGCCGGCACGGGGACGTCCACGGGCGCGGCCACCGCGGCTCCGACCATGGCCGACCTGCAGGCGGAGGCCGCGGCGCTCCCGGCCTACCCCGCGCAGCTGCCGCCGCTGGACTCCTCGACCGACCACTCGTACACGTTCACCATCACCCAGCAACCGGATCCGGTGACCGCCGGGCTGACGCGCGAGGTGTGGACGTACAACGGCACGACGCCGGGCCCGATCCTGCACGGGCGGGTGGGCGACACGTTCCACATCACGCTGGTGAACCACGGGACGATGGGTCACTCCATCGACTTCCACGCCGGCGAGGTGGCCCCGGACCAGCCGATGCGCACCATCGAGCCTGGTCAGAGCCTCGAGTACACGTTCACCGCCGACCGCGCCGGCATCTGGATGTACCACTGCGCGACCATGCCGATGTCCGGCCACATCGCCAACGGCATGTTCGGTGCCGTCGTCATCGAGCCCGACGGCCTGGAGCAGGTGGACCGCTCCTACGTGGTGATCCAGTCCGAGCTGTACCTCGGTGCGAACGGCCAGCCGGCGGACGCCACCAAGATCGCCGGTCTGGTGCCGGACGTCGTGGCGTTCAACGGCCGGGCGTTCCAGTACGACGCGCACCCGCTGACGGCGACCGTCGGCCAGCGGGTCCGCCTCTGGGTGCTGGACGCCGGGCCCAACTC
>DAIDJQ010000204.1 GCA_027451305.1 Cellulomonas sp. | reverse complement strand
GTGGACCGAGTGGAGCATGACCGCGCCGGCCACGTGCGCCACCGCCCCGACCATCACCCCGGACATGGTGCTGGCCGAGTTCCGGCGGATGACTCTGACCCCCAGCCCGCTCGTCGTGCAGCCGGACCGTGGGTGGGTGCTGGTCAACAAGGAGACGATCGTCTACGCCGACCCCGCCGCCCAGCAGCTGACGACCTCGATCCTGGGCACGGCCGTCACCATCACCGCTACGCCGAGCACCTACACCTGGGACTTCGCCGACGGCGCTCCGCTCAGCACGGCCAGCCCGGGGCACCCGTGGCCGCATCAGGACGTCTGGCACATCTACTCCCGCGCCGGGACGTTCGCCATCACGTTGACCACCACGTGGTCGGCCACCTTCACCACCGCCGGCGACCCCACGGTCCGTCACGTCCCCGGTACTGCCACCACCACCAGCACCAGCGCCCCGTTCGTCGCCCGCGAGCTGCACTCCCACCTCGTGGCCACCACCTGCGACCAAGACCCCCACGCCCCCGGCTGCGACTGACGCCCGGAGCACCCCGAATCGCGTCGCTCGGGCACCCGTTGAAGGCTGGCGGGGGCGGCGTCCTCGAGCTGTGAGACGAGCCGCCGCGCACGTCAGGGCAGCGAGACGTGCTCCGGTGCGAGCTCGGCGACGGAGTGCACACCCAGCAGACGCAGGGTGCGGACGAGCTGCGCCGTGAGGATCTCGTCCAGCCGGTCGACGCCACGCTCTCCGCCGGCCATCAGCGCGTAGAGGTAGGCGCGGCCCAGCATCACGCCGCGGGCACCCAGTGCGAGGGCCGCCACGACGTCGGCGCCGGAGGAGAAGCCGGTGTCCACGTACACCTCGGACCGGTCCCCCACCGCGGCCACCACCTGCGGCAGCAGCGTGATCGGCACGGGTGCGCGGTCCAGCTGCCGCCCGCCGTGGTTGGACAGCACGATCCCGTCGGCACCGGCGTCGACCACCCGTCGGGCGTCGTCCACCGTCTGGATCCCCTTGACCACCAGCGGTCCGTCCCAGAACTCCCGCACCCAGGCCAGGTCGTCGAGCTCCACCGACGGGTCGAACATGTGGTTGGCCAGCGCCTCGATGGTGTCGTCCCACGAGTCGAAGCTGGCGAACCGCAGGGGCTCGGTGGTGAGGAAGTTGGCCCACCAGCTCGGGTGCAGCGCGCCGTCGACGACGGTCTTCACGGACAGGCGCGGCGGGATGGAGAACCCGTTGCGGTTGTCCCGCAGACGGGCGCCGCCCACCGGGACGTCGACGGTGAGCACCAGCGCCTCGTAGCCCGCCTCGCGGGCCCGCGTGAGGATCTCCTCGCTGCGGGCGCGGTCCTTCCAGACGTAGAAGCCGAACCAGTTGTGACCGGTGGGCGCCTGGGCGGCGACCTCCTCGATGGAGGTGGTGCCCATGGTGGACAGCGTGTACGGCACCCCGGCACGGGCCGCCGAGCGGGCGACGGCCGACTCGCCCTCGTGGTGCATCATCCGCGTGAACCCCGTCGGGGCGAACACCCAGGGGCGGCCGACGGAGGTGCCGAGCATCGTCGTCGTGACGTCCACCTCGGACACGTCGCGCAGCACCGCGGGGTGGAACGTGAGGCCGCGCAGCACGCGCCGGGCCCGGGCGATCGACACCTCCCCCTCGGCGGCGCCGTCCACGTAGTCGAAGATCGACCGGGGCGTGCGAGCGCGGGCGATGCGGCGCAGGTCGCCGACGGTGTAGGCGCCGGCGAGGCGGCGACGCGTCCCGTCCAGCTCGATCGGCTTCAGCTGCAGCAGCGGGCGAAGCTCGGTGGGGGTGAGGAGGCGGCGGTGCGTCACGGCGGTCAGATCCCTGGATCACGACGAGGACATGAAAGGACCCCCCGCACACCCGCCAGAGCTCACCTGCCCTTGCTGCCTTCCGGCCCTGGGGGAGTTCAGCGAGATGACGCCGCACGAGGGGTCTGCCGCCCAGTCTAGGCCAGGTGGCGGCTCTCTTCGGTCAGCGCAGGACCTCCGTGAGGGGACGACGGGGGCTCGCGACGGCCCGGCCGCTGGGCCGCCCCATCCGCAGCGCCGCGATCACCTGTCCCCCGGCCAGCGCCGTCAGCGGCCCGTCGAACCGGTCGGCAGCACCCAGCGCCGCGTCCCGCTCGGCCATCTCCACCGCCTGGTTCAGGTGCTGCATCGCCCACCCCTCGGCGACCAGCGCGAGGTGCAGCCGCTGCAGCACGCGGCCGGCGTGCACCCGGGTGGCGACGTCGCCGCGGTCGCCGACGACGAGCCCGTAGGCGCGGGCCGTCGCGGTGTGGACGGTGCGTGTGGACCTGACCCAGGAGGCGTCGCCCTGGGTGCGGGACGTGGCGGGCAGCAGCTGGGCCGCCACCTCGAGGAACGGTGGCAGCGCCTGGGCGTCGATGGTGAGGCCGTCGCCGTACCGCTCCACCTGCTGGTGGTCGTAACGGATGAGCTCGGCGTTGTCGACGCTCATCTGGTGGTCGGCCGTGAGGGCGATGGCGGCGTCGACGAGCAGGGTTCCCAGGCGTTCGCGCTGGTCCGCGGCGGTGATCCAGACGAGGTCGACGCCGGTGGCGCCGGTCAGGGCGGTGGTGCGCAGGCAGGCCAGGACGTCGGGCCGCGGCTCCTCCGGCGGGTACGTGCCGCGGTCGGAGTGCCGGTGCGGGATCGCCTGCGCCAGTGGATCGGGCTCGGCGGGCGGGCGCGGGGTCAGGACGACGCGGGCCAGCAGCGTCTCGTCGGACGGCTGCGGGCGCACGACGACCTGGGCGTCGAAGCCGAGCGCCGGGGCCGCCACCTCGGCGTTGGCCACTGCGGCGCCGATCCCCAGCTGCGCCTCGCGGCGCTTGGCGTCCACCACGCCGAGGCTCCGCGCCGTGTCGTCGTGCACCTCGACCACGACCGAGCCGTCGGCCTGCGCCGTCGGGTGGAACCACCAGTTCTGCAGGTTGTGCGGGCTGGCGGCCAATGTCGCCGCTGCGATCACCGCCTCGGCACCGGTGCGGCTCGTCGGCTGCCAGGCGGCGTAGGCGGGGCCCGTGCGCGGGGCGAACAGCCCTTGGCGCTGGGCCCGCACCAGCGTGCCTCCGACGACGACGAGGGCGCCCGCGCCCAGCCAGGTCAGCACGGCGCGCCGACTCACGCCGCCATTGTCGTCGGCGCCCGCTTCGGCACGGCGCCGCGACCGGCGGCTCATCGGGGCCCCGGCGCGTCGGCATGCTCGGGGTCGGACGACGACCCGGACGCCGCGTGCACGCCCGGAACGAGGTAGGGCTCGATGAGAGCGCGGATCAGCCGCTCACCCTCGACGGGCTCGGGACGCTCGTCGTCGAGCTGGGCGAACGCCCACCACGACTCGGCGAGCACCAGCAGCGCCTCGACCACGTGGCCGAGCCGCTCGTCGTCCACCGGGAGCAGCACGCCACGCGCCCGCCAGCCGCGCGCGACCCGCCCGAACAGCTCCCGCCGCTGCGCACGGACGATCCGGTAGGCGTCCGCGAGCTCCGCGTCGTCCCGGACCAGCGTGATCAGGTCCCGCGCAAAGTACGGGTGGTCGGCCGTGATCCGGGCGCCGGCGGCAACCAAACGGTCGAGGCGTTCCGGGGTGACGTTGTCGGGGTCGATCCCGTCCCACACCGCCGCGTGCGCGCGGGCGTACCGGTCGAACAGTGCGCGCACGATCGCCTGGCGGTCGGCGTACCAGTAGTAGAGGTTGCCGGGGCTGATCCGCGCGGTCGACGCGATGCGGTTGGTGGAGACGGCACGGACCCCCTCGGCGGCGAACAGGTCGCCGGCGACGTCGAGGATGCGCTCGGCGGTGCCGGGGCGACGCTTGCCCGTGACGCGCAGGCTGCGGCGGACGGGTGCGACGGTGGGGATGAGCGCGGTGGACTCGGCCATGTCTAGAGTCTTCGCTCTAGAGCGAGCGCTCTAATAGGACCGGGGTCCTGGGCTGCGCGTGGCTGACCGGACCTCGGCCGCCGTCGCAGACCGCCGCCGGGGCGGCTCCGGCGCTAGTGCTCCGCGAGCTCGGCGTCGACGATTGCCTGCAGCTCGTCCGCCGACGGCAGTGCGGCGCGCGCGTCTGCCGGCAGGCCCAGGTAGTCGGCGACGGCGACCGGCGCGGCCGTCGATGCGAGCGAGTACCTGACGACAGGGCCGGCCTTGCCGGTGCACAGCAGGATCCCGACGGTCGGGGCGTGGATCGCCGACTTGCGGTACTGGTCGTCGACGATCGCCACGTACGTGCCCAGCTGACCGAGGTGCGCCGGTTCGAAGCTGCCGATCTTCAGCTCGATGACCACGTAGCGCAGCTGCTCGACGTGGAACAGCAGAAGGTCGGCGTAGAACTCGCTGACCTGGTCGCTGCGATCGTCCGGCACCGTCAGCCGCACCTGACGGCCGACGAACGCCATGCCGCGCCCGAACTCGAGAAGGGTGTCCTGCAGGCGGTCCATCAGCGCCTGCTCGACCTCCTTCTCGGCGACCCGCTCGACCAGAGCCAGGTGCTCGAACACGTACGGATCCTTGACCAGCTGCTGGGCGAGCTCGGAGTCGGCAGCGTCCAGCGAGGCGGTGAAGTTCGTGGGCGCGGCCCCGAGGGCGGAGCGGAGCCCCACCTTGATCTGGTGCTCGAGGACGGCGCGGGACCAGCCGTTCTCCGCGGCCGCGGCGGCGTACCAGTCGCGCTCGGCACGGGTGTTGAGCCCGCCGAGCAGAACCGTGACGTGGCCCCAGGGCAGTCGTGCAACAGCTTGTTGCACGAACTCGGTCTCGGTCGGCCACACCTCGGCGACCTGTCGCATGTAGAGCAGGTTGCGCCGCGACCAGCCCTTCTGCTCGGGGAACTCCCGCTGCAGATCGGCAGCCAGCCGCTCGACGACCTTCCCGCCCCAGCCCACCGAGTGCTGCCGGTCCAGGATCTCCCGACCGATCGACCAGTACAGCCGGAGTACCTCGGTGTTCGCCGCCCGGGCCGCTCGGAACTGGGTCGCTCGCACCCGGGCCTTCAGCTCGGCCAGCAGCTCTGCGTAACCGGCCGGAACCGGCTCCATCTCTCTCGATGTCACGCGGGCATGATTCCGGGCAGGTCCGACATTCCGGCCGGTGCGTGCGAGATGCCGGCCACCGCGCCACCGCGCTGACCTGCGGATAGACGCGCCGGGCCGGAGCGACGACGGTCCGAGGTGTCGCAGACCCCCGGGTCGAACGCTGTCTGGCGCACGGTCCGGCCTCCGCTAGACTTGCCGCCGCGGTCGGCCCGTCAGCCCAGGGTCGCCGTGCCAGGAGGATTCGCCTAGTGGCCTATGGCGCACGCTTGGAAAGCGTGTTGGTGTAACAGCCTCGGGGGTTCGAATC
>DAIDJQ010000203.1 GCA_027451305.1 Cellulomonas sp. | reverse complement strand
GCCGGGCGGGAGACGGCGGGCCGGTGCCCTGACCTCGGACGACGGTTGTCCGGCTCGTCGTACCTGGCCAGACTGGCCGTAGCGGGTCCGCACGGACCCGGGCGAGACCGGCAGGCGGCCCGCCGCCAGCGGGACCGGACGAGGGACGACGACGATGGCACGCACCAGCAAGCCCAAGCGGGTCGGCATCCTGACCGCCGGAGGCGACAGCCCCGGCCTGAACGCCGCGATCCGCGGCTTCGGCAAGACAGCCATCGGCCACTACGGCATGGAGCTGGTCGGGTTCCGCGACGGCATCACCGGGCTGGTGGCGAACCACTGGGTGGAGCTGGACAGCCACGCGCTGTCCGGCATCCTCACCGTCGGCGGCACCATCCTGGGCACCAGCCGGGACAAGGTGCACCGCATGGTGGTGGACGGCGAGACGCGGGACATGATCCCGACCGTCGTGGAGAACTACGCGGCGCTGGGCCTGGACGCGCTGATCATGCTGGGCGGCGGCGGCACGGCGAAGAACGCGATGCGCCTGGTCGACGCGGGGCTCAACGTGCTGCACCTGCCCAAGACGATCGACAACGACATCGCCCGGACCGACACCTCGTTCGGGTTCGCCACCGCGATGGAGATCGCCACCGACGCGCTGGACCGCGTGCACAGCACGGCGCACAGCCACCACCGGATCATCCTCACCGAGATCATGGGCCACCGAGCCGGCTGGCTGACCCTCGGCGCCGGCCTGGCCGGTGGCGCCGACGTGATCCTGATCCCGGAGATCCCGTACACCGTCGAGGCGATCGCGGCGACGATCAGGAGCCGGACGGCGCGGGGCTCCAACTTCTCGGTGATCGCCGTCGCCGAAGGTGCTCGTGACGTCGACGACACCGCCGACTACCAGGCCGCCCTGCTGCTGGCCAGGTCCGCCAAGACGGGCGAGGCGCAGCGCGCCGCGCAGTCGCACCTGGCCCACGTGGAGGACGCCCAGCGCGAGCACACCTTCCGCCTGGCGCGCGAGCTGGAGGCGGCCACCGGGCTGGAGTCGCGGGTGACGATCCTCGGGTACGTGCAGCGCGGCGGCACCCCGTGCGCCGCCGACCGGCTCCTGGCCACCCGGCTGGGCGCGGCGGCGGCCGACCTGGTGGCGCGCGGCGAGTTCGGTGTGATGGTGGCGGCGCGCGGCGAGGGGACCGAGGCGGTGCCGCTGGCCGAGGTGGCCGGCAAGGTGAAGCTGGTGCCGGTGGACCACGACTGGATCACCGCGGCCCGGCAGGTGGGCACGGGACTCGGAGACTGAGCAGGGGCGCCGGCCCCGCGGGCGGCTTCCACGACGGGGTGGGCGTCTGCCGCGACGTCACGAACCTGGCCGAGCGGTTCGGCGTGGTCACGGACGAGGTCGGCCGAGGCGGCGAGCCGGCTGCGGATCGCTCGACGAACCCGGCGGAGCTCCCCCGAGAACCGTCGCAGGACCTGCACATCCGCTCGATAGGGTCGTCGGCGCCGTCAGCCGTTCCCCGGGACGGCGAGCCCGCGCGCCCCGGTCCTCGAGGCGCGCCCGAGCGCGAGAGGCCGAGCCACGACGACCATCACCGAGCCCCTCCGGACGGTCCGCGCCGAGCCGTCGCGTGTCCCGCACGTCCTCGGCTGGCTGGACTCGGCCTGGTTCCCGTGGGTCTGGATGGCGTTCTGGGGGGTCCTGCACATCCCCGGCGCGCTCGTCTCCTGGCACTACGTGATGACCGGCGCCACGCTGCTGCCGTCGACCGCCGCCGACGGGGGCCTGCACCTGTACGCGGCGCATCCCGAGCTGCAGATGGGTCCGCTGACCTTCCTCGTCATGTCGCCTTTCGGACGCGTGCCCGAGGTGGTCACCGGCGTGGTCGTCGCGGTGCTCATCGCCGCTGCGGGACCGGCGCTGCTGCGCGTGCTCCCCGTGCTGCTCGACGCACCGGTCACCCGACGCCAGCGCGGCCTGGTGGCGGTGGTGCTGCTGCCGGTCTGGGCGGAGCTCGGGGTGCACTACGCGCACCTCGACGACGCCCTCGCGCTCGCCCTGCTGGTGGCCGCGATGCTGGCGGTCAGCCGGGACCGACCGGTCCTGGCCGCACTGCTGCTGGCGGCGTCGGCGGACGCCAAGCCGTGGGCTCTCGCGTTCCTGCCGATCCTGCTGGGGCTGCCGAGGACGCGCTGGGTGCGCGCGCTCGCCGTGTGGGGAGCGGGTGTCGCCGCGGCGTGGGTCCCGTTCGTCGTCGCCGACCCGGGGACGCTGCACGCCGGTCGCTTCGCGATCCCGAACGACGCCTCGTCGTCGTTGCGCGCGCTGGGGATCACCGCGCCCGGAACGCCGATCTGGGACAGGCCCGTCCAGGTGCTCCTCGGGCTCGTGCTGGCGACCGTCGCGGTGCGCCGTGGCCGGTGGCTCGCCGTCCCGGCCATCGCGCTCGGCGTCCGGATGCTCCTCGACCCGGCCACCTACCCCTACTACGAGGCCGGTCTGGTGCTGGCGACGATCCTGGTGGACCTCGGCGTGCGCCGCACGCGGCTGCCCTGGCTCAGCATGGTCGTGCTGGCCGGGACCTACGTGCCCCGGCACCTGGGACCGCTGACGCCGACCGACGGGCAGCTCGGCGTGCTGCGCGTGGTGGTGACCCTGGCCACGGTCGTGGTCTCCCTCGGTCTCGATCCGCGCGAGGTGCGTCGACGGGCGACGACGGCGGTGCGTCGGGGCCGGGCTCAACCGCCGGCGCCACCCCGCATCTCGACGCCGATCTGCTCGGCGTCCAGGATCCGCAGAGCGGTGTCGAGCGCCAGCGACGAGTAGGCGCCCTCGTCACGCAGCCGCAGCAGCCGGGCCCGCCGGGTCTCCAGGATCTCCAGCCGCAGGTCGCGGTACTCGGCGCGGGTCTGCGCGGTGGCCTCGCGCGCCTCGTCCTCCGGCAGGTCGGGGTCGGCCACCGTCGCCTCCTCGCGCTGCCTGGCGCGCTCGAGCATCTCCGGTGAGTACGGCCGGCCGTCGGGGCGGCGCAGGTCGGGTCTGTCGAGCCGGGTCCGGACGGCCGCCACCAGCTCGTAGTGCAGGGCCGCGCGCTCGGGGGCGAGGTCCGCGTGCGGGTCGCGTCCCAGCCCCAGCGCGCGGACCAGCCACGGCAGGGTGCCGCCCTGCAGCAGCAGCGTCCCGCCGGCGACGACGAACGCGATCAGCACCAGCGTGGAGCGCGCCGGGGTCGAGGCCGGCAGCGACTGCACGGCGGCCAGCGTCACGGCCCCGCGCATCCCCGCCCACACCAGCAGCGTCCCCTCCCGCCAGCCGAACGACTCGGCCGCCAGGTAGTCGATGTCGGAGATCCGTCGGCGCAGCCAGGTCAGCCGGGAGCGCCGGGCGGCCTGCACCTGGGCCAGCTGGGCCGTGTCGACACCTTCCGGTCGCGGCGCCTTGCGCTCGGCTGCGCGCCGCGCGGTGAGCCGACCCTCGGCCTCCGACAGCACGTCGCGCACCTCCGCCCCGCGGTGCACCCGACGACGCTGCAGCCACAGCGACGGGACGACGAACAACGCCCGCACCACCAGCACGAGCGCTCCGGCCGTCACCCCGACCACGAGCGCCCGCACCAGCGAGCCGTGCTCGCCCCGCACGTCGCGCACCAGGCCGAACAGCTGCAGCCCCATCACCAGGAACACGGCGCTCTCGATCAGCAGCTCCAGCGTGCGCCACACCGCCTGCTCGTTGAGCCGGTCCTGCGCGTGCAGCCGCTTCGGGGCGTCGTGGCCCGTGACCAGCCCGGCGGTGACGGCCGCCACCAGCCCGGAGCCGCCCAGGTGCTCGGTCGGCAGGTACGCCACGAACGGCACCACCAGCGAGATCGCGACGTTGACGGTCGGGTGGTTGATGCGCGCCCGCACCGACAGGTTGACGCGGCCCACCAGCCACCCGATGCCGACGGCGCTGACCACCGCCCACAGGAACCTCCCCGTCACCCCCCACAAGGTGACCGCGGTGGCCGTCGCGGCGATGGCCGAGCGCAGCAGCACCAGGGCCGTGGCGTCGTTGAGCATGCTCTCGCCCTCGAGCACCGTGACCAGGCGGGGCGAGACGTTCGCGCGGCGGACGATGGTCGTGGCGACCGCGTCGGTGGGGCTGATCACGGCGCCGACCGCGAGGCCGGTGGCGAGCCCGATCCCCGGCACCAGCCTGGTCAGCGCGATGCCGACGACGGCCGTGGTCAGCAGCACCAGCCCGACGGAGAGCTCGGAGATGGTCGTCAGGTCCCGGCGGAAGTCCATCGTCGGCATCGCGACGGCCGCCGAGTACAGCAGCGCCGGCAGCACCATGCCGAGCACCCACTGCGGGCGCACCTGGATGGCCGGGACCGCCGGCGCGAAGCTGACCGCCACGCCGACGAGCACCAGCAGCAGCGGGGCCGACACCCGCACCTTCGGCGCGAGCTCCGTCACGGCGACCACCACCAGGACCCCGAGCACCACCCACCCGATCGGTTCCATGCGGCGAGCCTCCTCGTCGTGACCTGTGCACCCGAGTCTGCCGTGGGGTGCCCGATCCGGTCGGTCGGCGCTGCTATACCAACCGGATGACCATCGAGCCGCCCGCCGGTGCCGGGTCCCGCGGCGCCCGGGGCGTGGGCGAGGCGGAGCTCGTCGCCCGGCTGCGGGCCGCGGGCTGCGTGTTCGCGGAGGACGAGGCGCGGCTGCTGCTGACCGAGGCTCCGGCGGGGCGGCTGGTCGAGTGGGCGGACCGGCGGGTGGCCGGTGAGCCGCTGGAGCACGTGCTGGGGTGGGCCCTGTTCGACGGGCTGCGGGTGGCGGTGGGGCCAGGGGTCTTCGTGCCGCGGCGCCGGTCGGAGCTGCTGGTGCGGCAGGCCGTCGCGGCGCTGCGCCCGCGCGACGGGCGGACCTCCGGGATCCGTGCGGGCGACGAGCCCGACGAGCCGGCCGCAGCCGACGAGGCGGCGCCGGTCGTCGTCGAGCTCTGCTGCGGCGCCGCCGCCATCGCCACCGCGATCGGCCACCGGGTGCCCGGTGTGGTGCTGCACGCCGCCGACGTGGACCCTGCCGCCGTCGCCTGCGCCCGGCGCAACCTCGCCGCGTCGGGCGGCACCGCCTGGCTCGGCGACCTCGACGCCCCGCTCCCGGCGCACCTGCGGGGCCGGGTCGACGTGCTGGTGGCCAACGCCCCCTACGTGCCCTCGGCGGAGGTCCCCTTCATGCCGACCGAGGCCCGTGACCACGAGCCGCTCCGGGCCCTCGACGGCGGACCGGACGGCGTCGACGTGCAGCGCCGGGTGGTCGCAGCGGCCCCGGGCTGGCTGGCGCCGGACGGTGTGCTAGTCGTCGAGACAGGTCGCCGCCAGGCGCCGGTCACGGCGGCGGCGTTCCGGGCCGCGGGCCTCACCGCCCGGGTGGTGCGCAGCGAGCGGCTCGACGCCACGGTGGTCGTGGGGCGCCGTGACCGGCGGCGCGACCAGCACTCGCCGGCCCAACCGCCACGGGATACGGTCGTCCGGGTCCGCCCGACGAGCGGGCGTTTCCGGAGCCACGGGGAGGCGCTGGGGTGAGCGAGGTGTCGGGCGAGATGCAGCGGGCGCTCGCCGCCGCCGGCGTCACCGAGGCCGACGCCGACCGCCCGCTGCCCCGCTCGGAACCCCCCGCGGCCTACCGTCCCGTGCGGACCTGGGTGCTCGACTCCACCGCCGGGCTGCGCGCGCTCCGCGCCGACATCCACGAGGTGGTCACCGGGCATGCGGGCGAGGTGCTGTCGGGCGGCGTGCCGGAGAAGGTGGTGCTGGTCGCGTCCGAGCTGGCCACCAACGCCTTGCGCTACGGCGTCCCGCCGACGGTGGTGAGCCTGCTGGCGGACGGGACCAGCTACCTGCTGGACGTCGAGGATCGCGGGGTCAGCCGGCAGCCGGTGCTCGCCCGCGCCCGGCAGCACGGCGAGGGCGGCTTCGGCCTCTACCTGGCCCGGCGCCTGGCGCTGGACGTGGGCTGGTACACCGACGGCGCCAGCAAGCACGTCTGGGCGACGTTCCTGGCCGACGAGGTCTGACCGTCGCCGCGGCGGGCGGGGCGTGCCGGCGTGAGCCGCGTCCGGCGCGTCCGGCCACATCGCCCCCGCGAGCACGGGCGCGGAGCCCCGCGCAGGCAGCAGGATGGGATCGACGAGCGAGCCGGTACGCGGGGGACCGGCCCCGGAGGGAGTCGTTGTGGCGCGCAAGACGATCGTGATCACCGGGGCGAGCGATGGCATCGGGGCGGCGGCCGCCCGTGAGCTGGCCGCCGGCGGGCACGAGGTGGTCGTGGTGGGCCGCGACCCGGACCGCACCCGCGCGGTCGCCGAGGAGCTCGACGCCGAGCACCACGTCGCCGACTTCACCCGGCTCGACGACGTCCGGGCGCTCGCGGCCACGCTCGCCGACCGGCACCGCCGGATCGACGTGCTGGCCAACAACGCCGGCGGCTTCAACGACCGCCGCTATCTCACCGCCGACGGCCACGAGCGGACGTTCCAGGTGAACCACCTCGCACCGTTCCTGCTCACCACGCTGCTGATCGACACGCTGGTCGAGTCGGTCGCCAGCGTGATCACCACGTCGAGCATCGCCGCGCGCCGCGCCCACGTGGACCTCGAGGACCTCGACAGCCGCCGGGGGTACTCCGCCCAGCGCGCGTACGGCGCCAGCAAGCTCGAGAACATCCTGTTCACCCGGGAGCTGCACCGGCGTTACCACCGCCGGGGCATCGCCTCGGCCACGTTCCACCCCGGTGGGGTGGCGACGAGCTTCGCGACGGACGCCGACCACCTCTGGGGCCGGCTCTACCGGTCCGGGCTGGGTCGACGGGTGATGATCAGCCCGGAGCAGGGCGCCGACACGCTCGTCTGGCTCGCGGAGGGCACCGCGGGTGAGGACTGGGTCTCGGGCCAGTACTGGGTGAAGCGGCGCATCGCGCGTACCAACCCGCTCGCCGACGACCGCGACCTGGCTCGCGGCCTGTGGGAGGCCAGCGCCGGCATGGTGGGCGAGTAGCCGGACGCCCACCGCGCCGGGGACGGGCGGCCCGGCCGCTACGGCTCGGCGTGGCGGCCGCGGCGGGCCTCGCCGGCCTCTCCCTCGGCAGCCGCCTCACCGGGGCGCACCCGGAACGCCTCCACCACCGCCGCGATGTCCCGCGGTGCGCCGTGCTCGTCGACCGCCGCGGCGTAGGCGCGCTCGAGGGTCTCCACCAACGCCGTCGGCACCCCCGCACGCCGGGCCTCGGCCACCACCAGGTCGAGGTCCTTGCGCAGCCCCGCCAGCTCGAACTGCGGCTCGTAGTCCCCGGACAGCATGGCCGCGCCCTTGACGTGGGCGTACGGGCTGTCCGGCTGACCGCCGTCGATCGCGTCGAGGAACAGCTGCGGGTCGAGGCCCCAGGCCTGCGCCAGGCCCACCGACTGGGCGACGCCGGCGGTCAGCGTGGCGATCCACGCGTTGGTGACCAGCTTCAGCACCGACGCAGGGCCGGGCCGGTCGGCCACCCAGACGGTCCGGCTCCCGATCGCGTCCAGCACCGGCTGCACCCGCGGCCGCAGCTCGTCGGGCCCGGACGCGAGCACCACGAGCTTGCCGGCCAGCGCAGGCTTGCGCGTCCCCAGCACGGGGGCGTCGAGGAACGCGATGCCGCGCTCCGCCGCCAGCGCTGCCAGCCGCGCGGTCCCCTCGGAGCCCACCGTGCTCGACTGCATCCACACCGCGCCGGCGGGCATCGCCTCGAGCGCCTCACCCATGACCGCGGCCACCGCGTCGGCGTCGAACAGCATGGTCAGCACCACGTCGGCGTCACGCACGGCCTCCGCCGCCGAGTCGGCCACCTTGGCGCCCAGCTCGCCCAACGGCTCGGCCTTCGCCCTGCTGCGGTTCCACACGGTGGTGGGCACGCCGGCCCGCAGCAGCGACACGGCGAACCCGTAGCCCATGGTGCCCGTACCGAGCACCGCCACCCGCAGGTCGTCATTCATGGCACCCACGGTCGCACCGACGTGGCAGGTCCGCTCGTCGACCCCGACCTGGGGCTCAGTCCTCCGGCACCCAGGTGAACTCGTCGGGGTCCGGGCCGGTGCGCATCCCGCGGTCGAGGGCCTCGATCGCCGCCATGTCCTGCGCTGCGAGCTCGAAGTCGAACAGGGCCAGGTTCTCGGCCATCCGCTCGCGGTGCGTCGTCTTGGGGAACACCACGTCGCCGCGCTGCAGGTGCCAGCGCAGCGCGACCTGGGCCGGTGTGCGGCCGTGCGCGGCGCCGATCCGTACCAGCTCGGGGTCGTCCAGCACCCGGCCCTGCGCGATCGGGGACCAGGCCTCGGTGACGATGCCGTGCTCGTGGCCGTAGGCCCGCAGCGGGTTCTGGTTCAGGTACGGGTGCACCTCGATCTGGTTGACCGCCGGCGTGACCGTGGAGGTCTCGGCCAGCCGCCGCAGGTGGTGCTCGTGGAAGTTGGAGACGCCGATGGCGCGGATCCGGCCGGTGGCGTACAGCGCCTCGAGGGCCTGCCAGGTGTCGACGAAGTCACCCACCTCCGGCAGCGGCCAGTGGATCAGGAACAGGTCGACGTACGGCGTGCCGAGCGCCTCGAGGGTCCGCTCGAACGCGTCGTGGGCGGCCTGCGGCTCGTGGAAGCGGTTGTTCAGCTTGCTGGTGACGAACACCTCGGCGCGGTCCAGGCCGGAGCGCGCCAGCGCCTCGCCGACCCCCGCCTCGTTCCGGTACATCTGGGCGGTGTCGACGTGCCGGTAGCCCACCTCGAACGCCTCCAGCACCACCTCCGCGGTCTGCGCCGGGTCCACCTGGAACACCCCGAAGCCGAGCTGGGGGATCTCCACGCCGTTGTTCAGGGTGAGGGTCGGCACGGTCGGCTGCGCGGGCACGGGAGCTCCTTGACGAGTGGTCGGTGGTGGCTCCATCAGACCGCCGATCCGGGCCGGCCGCCAGGGCGCAGCGCCCGGGTCGGCTCAGGCCGCGCGCACCTGCGCCACCTCGCGCGCCGGGCGCAGCATCGGCACGATCCAGGGCCCGTCGTCCCCGGCCAGCGACACCCGCGCGCCGGTCTCCTCGTAGCCCAGCTCGGCGTAGTACGCGACGTTCTCCGGCTTGGTGGTCTCCAGGTACGAGCGCTCACCGGCAGCGTCCGCCAGCGCGAACGCCTGCGTGATCAGGCGGTAGCCGCGACCCGCGCGCTGCAGGTCCGGGCGGACGCCGAGCGCCTCGACGTACCAGGAGTCGGTCGGCACGCCGGCGGCGGTCAGGTCGCCGAACCGGATGATGCCGCGGCTGTGCTCCCGCGTCAGGGTGGCCATCCGGGCGATCCGCAGCCCTTGCCGCAGCCAACGGGCGGGGGTCATGGGGTAGGTGTGCGGGGGGTAGACGGCGATGGCGCCGGTCACCACCGAGCCGATCCGCGTGACGTAGGCGCGGCCGTGCGCCATCGCGTCGTCGAGGGTCATCCGGTACAGCGCCTGCAGCTCCTGCTCGCGGCGCCTCGGGTCCGGGAACAGGTGCCGGTAGCCGGGGTCGTCGGCCAGCGCGGCGGCGAGCACCTGGGCGGCGCCGCGCCGGTCCGCCTCCGTCAGCGGGACCAGCACGTCCGGCGTGGTCCGGACGGTGTGCACGCGAGCGGCTGCCTGCCCGGGTCCGTCCGCCGCCATGTGCGCATGATCACCCGGACATGTGTCCAGGTGCAACACGTCGCTGTGACTGCGGCAGCGGCGTCGCTGACCGTCGCCCGTGCCCTCCACCTCGGCGTCCATCCCGCCGCTGCTGCGCCACGCCTGTGCGGGGACGGCACGCGGCTCGTGATGGGATGCTCAGCACGACGACGAGGAGGCCGGATGACCGCCGCACGGCAGCCCCTGGGCACCGTGGTCCGCAGGGCCGCAGCGCGGGGCTTCTGGGGTGTGAGCCGCTGGCGGCTGGTCACGGCGCGGGTGCCGGTGGACGGCACCGGCGTCCTGGTCGGGGCGCCGCACACGTCGAACTGGGACTTCGTGCTGATGCTGGCCATCGCCTGGGAGGCGGGGCTGCCGCTGCGCTGGCTCGGCAAGCACACGCTGTTCCGCGGCGCCGCCGGGCCCCTCATGCGAGCCCTCGGCGGCATCCCCGTCGACCGGCAGCACCCCACTGGCCTCGTCGACGCGGTGGTGGGCCGGCTGCAGGCGGGCGAACGGTTCTACCTCGTCGTGACCCCGGAGGGCACGCGCTCCGGCCACGGCTGGAAGTCGGGCTTCTACCGGATCGCCCGAGGTGCGGACCTGCCCGTGACCCTCGGCTACGTCGACCGCACGACGATGACCACCGGACTGGGTCCCACCCTGCGGCTGACCGGCGACGTCGCCGCCGACATGGACCGTGTCCGCGCCTTCTACGCCGACAAGGCGGGCCTGGTCCCGGCCCGCCGCACGGAGCCGCGGCTCCGCGACGAGGGCGCCGGCGAGCCCGGTCCTCGGGATGCGGGTGCCGCGGGCCCGACCTAGCGTCGAGCGGGTCGGCCGTCGCAGGACGGCAACCGAAGGGAGCAGCCGATGGGACTCGACGACAAGATCCGCCACCAGGCCGAGGAGGCCAAGGGCAAGGCCGAGCAGGGCGTGGGCCGGGCCACCGACAACGAGCGCCTCGAGGCCGAGGGCAGGCGGGACGAGGCCGTCGCCGACCTCAAGCAGGAGGGCGACCGCCTCAAGGACACGTTGTCCTGACCGCGACTCGTGCAAGACGCCCTTGCACCACGTCGGTGCGGGGGCGTCTTGCCGTCGTCCCTGTTCCGGGCCCCTCTTTGTGTTCCGGACGTGCTGCCCGAGCGGCGCTTTCTGCTGCTGTCACAGCCATGGAGTGCGTTCGGAGCAGAATCCCGATGACGCGTCATCGCCGGCCCACGCCCCGGACACCGCCGGGATTCGGGCGCCGATCAGGACAGACGTCCTACGGGTGAAAAAGACCTAACCGCCCGAATTGGGGCCTCCGTGCACCTTCCCCGGGTGCGCAGTCATCATCTACTGTCGCGTCTGTCAGCGAATCGGCAAACCCTCCGCAAGGGGGGGACGCAAAGCCAC
>DAIDJQ010000202.1 GCA_027451305.1 Cellulomonas sp. | reverse complement strand
CGAGAAGGGAGCCCGACGCCATCGGGCCGGGCTGCTGCACCACCCATGCCTGCACGTCCTGCCTCCGCTCGCGCATCGGTCACGCTCCACCTTGCCCCTGTCCGACGGCATCTGCCGGCCGAGGGCGTCCGAGTGCGGGTCGCGCTGCACGACGGGCAGCACGGCACGAGCCGGACGGGGCCGCAAGGGTGACCTGGCCGTGCGGCAGGCACGAGGACGCCGCGGGCGGCGCCGGCAGGTGCCCGGCGCCGCCCGCGGCGGTGGGTGCTGCCGGCGAGTCAGGTGCCGGCGACGGAGGTGACGGTCACGTCCGTGACCGTCAGGGCGCGGCGACGAGCGCCGCGATGTACGCCGGGCCCGCCGGCACGCCCCAGCCGGTCGTCAGGTCGTAGCCCGTCGTCGTCGGGTACCCCGGAACCGGGTCGGGCGTCAGCAGGCCGTTCGCGCCGATGTCCCAGACCCGGTTGGAGTCGAGGACGCCGCTCGGCGTGGTGCCGTAGGTCATCGGCACCACGTCCTTGAACGCCGTGGACTGCGCGAAGGACGTCGAGTAGATCACCGGGTTGAGGTTGCCGAGCGGCTTCTTGTTCGCTGCCAGCCGCTGCTGGTTCGCCAGCGCAGTCAGCGCTGCGGCCTGCGGCGACGACGCCGAGGTGCCGCCGTACAGGTGCCAGCCGACCCGGTTCACACCCGGGAAGAACGACGTGTAGACCAGCACACCGCCGTTGACGGAGGAGTTCCACGCGAGGTCCGGGACGCCGCGGTGGTCGCCCACCACCCCGCTCACGGCGCTCTGGAACGCAGGCCGGGGGTAGACGGTGGACAGGCCGCCGCCCGTGACGAGGCCGATCCAACCCTCGTTGTCGACGGGCTCGGTGCTGCCTCCGACCTCCCAGGCGAAGTAGGCCGGGTTCAGGCTCCCGTTGGGCAGGAACGGCACGTCGCTCGTCGGGTTCCAGGTCCACCCGTCCTGCAGCTGCGTGCCACCCACCGATGTCACGTACGGCGACACGTTCGGGTAGGAGACCTGCGGACGGGTGCTCGCGGTGGTCTGGCGGTGCGACCGCGTGTATCCGATCGTGCCGGAGTCGCCGGACGAGGCGAAGAACGAGTCCCCCTTGGCCTCGCCGCGCGCGAACGTCTGGTCGAACCGCGCGAACTGCGTGCCGGCGGCCGCCGGGCTGGCGAACGCGGACTCGTCGGTGCCGAACGACATCGAGAAGACGGTGCCTCCGGGGAACCGGTCGATCGCCGTGTCGATCGCGTTCATCAGGTTCGGGAGACCGGGAACCCCCTGGGTCTCGGCCGGCGGCACGGCCAGCAGCACGATGTTCGCCGCCGGCGCGAGGGCGTACGCCCACTCGATGTCGAGGCTCGCCTCACCGGCCCAGCCGTCGGCCGCTGCGGGCCCGGACTGGGAGTTCCCGTTGCCGTTGACCGTGCTCGTCGGGAACCCGGGCTGGCCCTGGGGGAACCACTGCTCGAACCTCGGCTCGGGGCCGCCGAAGGCCTGCGCGAAGGTGGTCAGGTCGGCCTGGGCGGTAGGGCTGCCGTAGGAGTCGACCAGGACGATGGTCTGGCCGGCACCCTCGGTGCTCGTGGACGTGAGCGGCGGCAGGCCGTGCGCCGCTCGGACCTGGTCCGGCGTGTTGCAGTGGTAGTAGGAGTACTTCACGACGGGTGCCGGTGTCACGCACGACGGTGCGGCACCGGCCACCGCGAAGGCGCCTGGTGAGTCGGGCGCCTCGGCGGCGAAGGGCACCACCGCCGGCCCGTCCCCGGCGGCGAGCCCGGCGGCGGGTGCTGCACCGGCGGCTGCCGCCAGGCCCAGGAACGTGGCTGTGCTTGAGGCTAAGAGTCTGCGCACGACTTCTCCCCGATCAGAGTCGACACGGACCCGTCCCCGCCTTCGGGACGAGAGGTTGGTCCATAGGAACCCCACAGGCGCGGCGACGCAAGAGGGTGTCGCCCGGTAGAGCAGCGGGGCGGGCCGGTCGGCGTCGCCGCGAGCCGGTGTCCGGTTCGTACCCGAATGCGTCGCGCGCGTCGGTGGCCCCCGCAGCGGCACGACGGCCCGCCTCAGGAGGCGCCGTCTGGCACGGGTCGCCAGGGCGGGACGAACGAGCCGACCGAGCGGGTGGCCTCGTCGGCCTTCAGCCACTCGTGCCCTTCCGGGCGCGGGTCGGCCCTGTCGTCCCGCCACGCCACCAGCACGTGCGGGGTGTTCGAACCGGGCGCCGCGCCGTCCGCGCCTCGGGACGCCGAGGACGCCTGACCGGGCTCGTCGCCGGACCGGCTTAGGGTGCAGGTGATGACCACGACGACGGCCACCCATGGGCCCGAGGAGCCGACCGCCGCGGCGCCCGGCTCCCGCCGGCTGCGCACGCCGCGGCCCCCCGACCTGTCGCACGTGGCCGTGATGGGCATCGTCAACCGCACCCCGGACTCGTTCTACGACCGCGGTCGGACCTTCGCCCTCGAGACCGCGGTGACGGCCGCCCTCCACGCCGTGGCCGAGGGCGCGGACTGGGTGGACGTCGGCGGCGTGCCGTTCTCCCCCGACACACCGCCCGTGTCCGTCGAGGAGGAGCTGGACCGGGTCCTCCCGGTGGTCGAGGGGATCCGTGCGACGTCGGACGTGATGATCTCCGTGGACACCACGCGGCCGCAGGTGGCGGCTGCCTGCGTCGCGGCCGGTGCCGACGTCGTCAACGACACCTCCGGCCTCAGGGACGAGGCGATGCTCGAGGTGGTGGCTGCGAGCGGTGCGACCGTCGTCGTGGCGCACTCGCTCGCAGCCCCGCACGTGCACCTGCGCCGGCCGCAGTACCGCGACGTCGTCGCCGAGGTCGCCGAGTTCCTGCGGGAGCGCGTCGAGCACGCCGTCTCCCGTGGCGTGGCCCGGGAGCGCATCGTCGTCGACCCGGGTCACGACCTCAACAAGAACACCGACCACTCGCTGGAGCTGACCCGGCGGCTGGGCGAGATCACCGCGATCGGCCCGACCCTCGTCGCACTGTCCCGCAAGGACTTCATCGGCGAGACGCTGGGCCGCCCCGCGGACGACCGCCTGGCGGGATCCCTCGCCGCTGCCGCATGGTGCGTGGCGCAGGGCGCCCGGGTGATCCGCGCCCACGACGTCCGGGCCACGGTCGACGCCGTGCGGATGACCGAGGCGGTGCTGGGGCGCCGGGCGCCCGTGGAGCACCGGCACAACCGCTGAGGAGGCCGAGCGTGCTGGACCGCGACGAGATCCGGCGACGGTACGCGGTCGCCGACCGGACGGTGCCACACCTTCGCGTGAACGTCATCTCGAGCCTTGACGGCTCCGCGACCCAGGGTGGCCTGTCCGGCGGTCTGAACAACGCCGACGACAAGCTGGTCTTCGACACGTTGCGGATGCTCTCGGACGTGGTCCTGGTCGGCGCCGGGACCCTGCGGGACGAGGGCTACGGCGGGTTGCGGCTGGACGACGAGTCGGTCGCGTGGCGCCTCGAGCACGGGTTCGCAGCGCACCCCACGCTGGCGGTCGTGTCCTCGCGCCTGGCGCTGCCGCCCACCCACCCGGCGCTGCGGGACGCCCCCGTGCGACCGCTGGTGCTGACGCACGAGGCGGCACCGGCCCACGCGCGCGACGCGCTCGCCGGAGTGGCTGACGTGCTCCTGGTCGGGTCCGGGACGGTCGACGCCCGACAGGTGCGGGCGGTGCTCGAGGCCCGCGGGCTGAGGCAGGTGCTGTGCGAGGGCGGCCCGCACCTGTTCGGCACGCTGCTCGCGGCCGACGCCGTCGACGAGCTGTGCCTGACGCTGAGCCCGGTGCTCGAGGGCGGTCGCGCCGGCCGGATCGCCGTCGGTCCTGACGAGACCCCGCGGCGCATGAACCTGGCGGGTGTGATCGCCGCGGGCGACATGCTGCTGCTGCGCTACCTGCGTGCCCGGCCGGCCGACGGGCGGTGACGTGACCGGAGCTCTCGCGCCGGGGCCGGCCGTCCGTCCGGCTACAGGGCGAGCAGCGTCGCGATGTTGCCGACGAGCACCCACAGGCCCAGACCGGCGCCGACTGCCAGCGGCACCCACCCGCTCCGGTGCCCCTGGGTGCGGGCACGGTTGCCGTACAGCACCGCTGCCACGCACGGGGCGAGGAACAGGAGCACGGCGGGGATGCCGGCGACCAGCGCCACCCACAACGGTTCGGTGCCTTCCTCCGGCTTGTAGCCCAGCAGCCCGTACAGCCCCTCGCTCACCGCGAATGCCACGACGAACGCCACTGGAATCAGTGCGACGGAGATCCAGGCCCGAGCAAGGCTCGTGAGCCGACGGGGCCCGTCGAGCGCCCCGGTCGGTGGAACGTGGTCGGGGGTCGCCATGTCGCGCCTCTCTGCCTGTCACCTCAGGATGGGCGTCTCGATCTCGCCGCGGCCAGGGACCTTCGGCTCGGTCCACGAGGTTCACCGAAGGTCGGGACGTCCGACCCCTGCGTGTGACGTGCGTCACGTCCAGGATGGGGGGTATCCGGTCGGGCAGCGCGCGTGCCGCCCGGACGGCCCGAGAACCTGGGGGCCAGACCATGCGTGTCGCCGATCCGCTGCCGGACCCGTCGTGGAGCGGGCTGTACCGGGCGGGCGCCTGGGCGGCGGCAGTCTTCGTCGTCCTCGTGCTCGTTCCCGTGGCACTGGTCGTCGCCGCGCCCGTCCCGCCGTCGTCCGGCGCGGCGGTGCTGGCCTACATCGGGGCGCACCGGGCCGTGTACCTCGTGGAGCTGGTGTGCTTCGTCGGCCTCGCCGTCCCGGCGCTCGTCGTCTTCGCGGCC
>DAIDJQ010000201.1 GCA_027451305.1 Cellulomonas sp. | reverse complement strand
GACCGTCCGTCCGGCAGGTCGCGCACGGCACAATGGCCGGGTGACCCCGGACAGCAGACGATCGGCGCGCTCCCGCATGACGGGCACCCAGCGGCGCGCCCAGCTGCTGGACGTGTCCCGGCGGCTGTTCGCCGAGAAGGGCTTCGACAACACCAGCGTGGAGGAGATCGCGGCGCGGGCCGAGGTGTCCAAGCCGGTGGTGTACGAGCACTTCGGCGGCAAGGAGGGCATCTACGCCGTCGTCGTCGACCGTGAGATGCAGGCGCTGCTGGCCGCGGTGACCGGGGCCCTCGAGGGGGGTGGGCACCCCCGGGTGCTCGTCGAGCGCACGGCTCTGGCCCTGCTCGGGTACATCGAGGAGTCCGAGGACGGGTTCCGGATCCTCGTGCGCGACTCCCCGGTGGCACAGGCGACCGGCACGTTCTCGAGCCTGATCGGGGACATCGCCACCCAGGTGGAGCACCTGCTCGCCGACCAGTTCAAGCGGACCGGCCTCGACCCGCGCACCGCGCCGATGTACGCGCAGATGCTGGTCGGCATGGTGGCCCTGACCGGGCAGTGGTGGCTGGACGCCAAGAGCCCGAAGCGGACCGAGGTCGCGGCGCACCTGGTCAACCTCGCGTGGAACGGGCTGCAGGGGCTCGAGCGGCGGCCGCAGCTGGCGCGGACCCCGGCGCCCGCGGCGCGGGACCGGCACAGCTCTCTCGACGTCGAGTAATCTGCGGGCGTGTCCGACGCCGGTCCCCGCGACCACACCCGCGTGGATCCCGGCACGGGCCCGCGCGGAACGGTCGACGAGGTGGACCGGATCGTCGCCGCCTGGCGGCGCGAGCGCCCGGACCTGGACGTCGCCCCGCTGACCGTGCTGTCGCGGATCACGCGGCTGGCGCGGCACCTGGACCTCGCCCGGCGCAGCGCCTTCGCCCGCCACGGGCTGGAGACGTGGGAGTTCGACGTGCTGTCCGCACTGCGCCGCGAGGGCGCGCCCTACCGCCTCTCCCCCGGCGCACTGCTGACCCAGACGCTGGTCACCTCGGGGACCATGACGAACCGGATCGACCGACTCGCCGAGCACGGGCTGGTCCAACGGCTGCCCTCGCCCGACGACCGCCGCGGGGTGCTCGTGCAGCTGACACCGGCGGGTCTGCGGACCGTCGACGACGCCCTGGCCGACCTGCTCACGGTGGAGCGCGAGCTGCTCGGCGACCTGCCGGAGCACGACCGCGAACGGCTCGCCGAGCTGCTGCGCACGGTTGTCGCCCCGTTCGACGCGCCCTGACCTCGGCGCGAGCCGACCGCCGTGCCGCTCGCCGGCCCGAGCGCCGCGCGCACCGACCCGCCGGGCTCAGCCCGTGATCTCCGACGCCTCGAGCCAGGCGTTCTCCAGCTCCTCCTTCTCGGCGGCGAGCGTCCGCAGCTCCGCGTCGAGCGCCAGCACCGCCTGGTGGTCGGTCGCCTGGACCGCCATCCGCTCGTGCAGCTCCGCCTCGAGGACGGCGATCCGGGACAGCCGACGCTCGATCCGGGCCAGCTCCTTGCGCGCGACGCGCACCTCCGCCTGGGAGGGCGCGGCCGCCTCGTCGTCCCTCTGCCCCGCCGGATCGTCCGTCGCCACGGCCTCGCCCGCCTCCGCCGCCGCCATCGCCTCGCGCCGCAGCCGCAGGTACTCCTCCACACCACCCGGCAGGTCCCGCACCGTGCCGTCGCCGAGCAGGGCCACCTGCCGGTCGCAGACGCGCTCGAGCAGGTAGCGGTCGTGCGAGACGACGACGAGCGTGCCGGGGAAGCCGTCGAGCAGGTCCTCCAGCGCCGCGAGCGTGTCGGTGTCGAGGTCGTTGGTCGGCTCGTCCAGGAGCAGCACGTTCGGCTCGCCCACCAGCAGGCGCAGCAGCTGCAGCCGGCGGCGCTCGCCTCCGGACAGGTCCTTGACCAGCGTGCGGGCCCGTTCGCGGGGGAAGCCGAGGCGTTCGACCAGCTGGGCCGCGGTCAGCTCCTTGCCGCCGACGACGATCTGACGTCGCTCGGACTCCACCACCTGGACGGCGGTCATGCCGCCGACCTCGTCCAGGTCCTCGATGTCCTGGCGCAGCTCGACGGCGCGCACGGTCTTGCCACGGCGGATGCGGCCACGGTCCGGGGTGACGCGGCCCGACAGCAGGCCAAGCAGCGTCGTCTTGCCGGCCCCGTTGACGCCGACGACCCCGTACCGGTCGCCCGGGCCCAGCCGCCACGTGACGTCGTCCAGCAGCACGCGGTCGCCGAAGGCGAGGGTGACGCCCTCGACGTCGAGCACGTCCTTGCCCAGGCGGGCCGTGGCCGTTCGGGCGAGCTCGAGCCTGTCCCGGGGCGGCGGCTCGTCGGCGATCAGGGCTGACGCTGCGTCGAGCCGGAACTTCGGCTTGGACGTGCGGGCGGGGGCGCCGCGACGCAGCCACGCCAGCTCCTTGCGCAGCAGGTTGGCACGCTTGGCCTCGACGGTCGCCGCGTTCTGCGCGCGCTCGGCGCGGGCCAGCACGTACGCGGCGTACCCGCCGTCGTAGGGGTCGACGACGCCGTCGTGCACCTCCCACGTGCGGGTGGTGACGGCGTCGAGGAACCAGCGGTCGTGGGTGACGACGACGAGGGCGCCCGATCCGCGGCCGAACCGCTCGACGAGGTGATCGGCCAGCCAGGCGACCCCCTCGACGTCCAGGTGGTTGGTGGGCTCGTCGAGCAGGAGCACCTCGTCGTCCCGGACCAGGAGGGCCGCGAGCGCGACGCGGCGGCGCTGACCGCCGGAGAGGGTGGCGACGTCGGCGTCCAGCGCCACGTCCGAGAGGAGACCGGCGTGCACCGACCGGATGCGCGGGTCGGACGCCCAGCTGTGGGTGTCGGCACCGCCGTGCACGGCCGCCAGCACCGTGCCGTGCTCCAGGTCGTCGCGCTGGTCCAGCATCGCGACCCGGACGCCGCCGGCGCGGGTGACCCGGCCCTCGTCGGGCGTGCGCGTGCCGGCGAGCACTCGCAGGAGGGTGGACTTCCCCGCGCCGTTGGGACCGACGACGCCCGTGCGGGCCCCGTCGTCAAGGCCGAGCGAGATGCCGTCGAGCACCCGACGGGTGCCGAGCGCGAGGGCGACGCGGTCGGCGCCGAGCAGATGAGCCACGGGGCGCCACGGTACCCGGGCGCCGCGCCCAGGCCGATCCGGGCCTAGTCCGCGCCGACCACCACGCGAGCCCCGGGGACCGGGCCCACCGCCGTCAGCACGCGGTCCGCCACCCCGGCGGCCGTGAACGCGGCGGCGATCACCAGCGCGTGCTGGCGGCTGCGCGCGAGTGCCGCGACCGTCGGTCCGGACCCCGACACCAGCACTCCGAGTGCCCCGGCGTCCTGGGCGACCGCGAGCGGCTCCGCCAGCTCGGGGGCGAGCTCGAGGGCGGCCGGCTCCAGGTCGTTGTGCAGCGCAGCACCCAGGGCGACCGGGTCGCCCGCGCGCAGGGCCTGCATCAACGGCACGTCCGCTGCGGTGTCCACCGCGTGCGGCACGCCGCGGTCGAGCTCGTCGAACGCGGCGAACACCGCCGGGGTGGACAGGCCCCGGTCACGAACCGCGAACGCCCAGTGGAACTCCCCCCGGCTCATCGCCGGCGTCAGCAGATGACCCCGCCCCGAGCCCACGGCCGTGTGGCCGGTCAGCACGAACGGCACGTCGGAACCCAGCTGGGCCGCCAGCTCCAGCAGCTCCTCGCGGCCCAGGCCCGTGCCCCACAGCGCGTCGCAGGCCAGCAGGGCCGCCGCCGCGTCGGCGGAGCCGCCGGCCATCCCGCCGGCGACAGGCACCCCCTTGACCAGGTGCAGGTGCACGCCGTCGCTCACCCCCACCCGCTCCGCGAGGAGCCGGGCGGCCTTCGCCGCGAGGTTCGACCCGTCCGTCGGGACGGCGTCGGCCTGCGGACCGGAGACGGTGAGCACCAGCTCGTCGGACGGGACCGCGACGACCTCCTCGTACACCGAGACGGCCTGGAACACCGTGACCAGGGGGTGGTACCCGCTGCGGTCCCGCGGTCCGACGCGGAGCGAGAGGTTCACCTTGCCCGGCGCCCGGACCCGGACCTCGCGCGCGGGCAGCGGGTCCACGGGGGTCAAGGTCACGCCCCCACTGTGCCAGGTCCGCCGGTGGCTGCCGCGGCGAGCCGGGCGGCGATCCGCGCGAAGCCCGCGACGTCCACGTCCTCGCCGCGGGCGGTCGGTGGGACGTCCGCCTCGGTCAGTGCCGCCTCCGCGGCCGAGGACGAGCCCGCGAGACCGGCGAGCGCCGAGCGGAGCATCTTGCGCCGCTGGGCGAAGGCCGCGTCGACCACGGCGAAGACCTCGGCGCGGTCCACGGCCGCCGTCGGCGCTGCGCGGCGGTCCAGTCGGACCAGCGCGGAGTCGACGTTGGGGACCGGCCAGAACACCGCGCGGCCCACGGTCGCGGTGCGCCGGGCGGTGGCGTACCAGGCGACCTTGGCCGACGGGATGCCGTACGTGCGGCTGCCGGGCGGCGCCGCCAGGCGGTCGGCCACCTCGGCCTGCACCATCACGAGGGCCCGCTCGAGCGACGCGAAGCGGTCCAGGAACGTGAGCAGCACCGGGACCGACACGTTGTAGGGCAGGTTGGCGACGAGGGCCGTCGGCGGCGGGCCCGGGAGGTCCGCGACCTGGAGCGCGTCCGCGGTGAGCACGGTGAGCCGGTCGCGGCCGGCGTCGTCACGGAGCACGGCGACAGGGGCGCCGCCGTCCGTCGCTCCCGCCTCCTGGCCCGCCAGCAGGCGGAGCCCGGGCACGTGCCGCGCGACCGTCTGCGGCAGCAGGCGGGCGAGCACCGGGTCGATCTCGACCGCGACCACGTCGGCGTCCGCCTCGAGCAGCCCCAGGGTCAGCGAGCCGAGGCCCGGCCCCACCTCCACCACCCGCTCGCCGGGCACGACGTCGGCCTGCCGGACGATCTTGCGGACCGTGCCGCCGTCGAGGACGAAGTTCTGCCCGAGCGTCTTGGTGGGCCGGATCCCGGCCTCGTCGGCCAGCGCGCGGATCTCCGCGGGTCCGAGCAGGGGGCCGGTGTGCACGGCTGCGAGCCTAACGGGGGGCC